>NVTS01000019.1 GCA_002732995.1 Marinosulfonomonas sp.
AACGTGATCCCGTTCGGTCCCGCCGTGATGTTCCACACCATTGCGGCCTTGCTGCTGCTGGCCCTGTGGATATTTGCCACTTTCTGGCTGTTCACCACCGGCACATGGCGCCAATTCGTGCCGACGCTGGACGGCTTGGTCGAGGTGGTCAAGTTTTACGGCGAACAACATCCACATAAAAAGGTGATCTTCCCGTTGGCCTGGAGCACCGGAATTCTGTATATGACCTATAATTTCTGGGAGCATCTGCCCGACGCGGGTTTCTACATGAACATCATCGCCAACCTGCATTTGCTGGCGGGATACATCGTGGCGGCGTTCATCATTGCGCACCTGTACCTGCTGACCATCGGGGCGGGGTTCCGCGCCCATGTGAAGCCGATGATTTCGGGCTATGAGGATATGAACCTGACGCCCGAACAAGAGGCCTACCTGGAAGAAAACGGGCCTTGTCTCTTGAAGGCCGAGTAAAGCGGACGGCTTTCACCGGCGGGGGCGCAAAACCATTTGCAGTGCCCGCCCGTTTGCCCTAAACCGCCCCATAATGCACCCGTAGCTCAGCTGGATAGAGCGCTGCCCTCCGAAGGCAGAGGTCTCGCGTTCGAATCGCGACGGGTGCACCAATCTTTTCAATGGGTTAGGTGTTATTTCTCCTCATTCGCGAAAGGGGTTTTCCAGATTTTTTCCGGATTGGCCCCAAAATCGAGGGATAAATAGTACAAATCGCGTACACGCCTTTCTCTACAATTCCGATTCCACTTTACCCCCAGACAAACAAAAAACCGCCGAAAGAGCTGGCACTCTTTTCGACGGTCCATTTGAATTAACATCTTCACAGCCACAATACTTGATACGCCCGAGACTGGCAAGGCTGGTGGCGCTATGATTGCGACAGTAAAACATTGCGGGTTGCCGGAAGGCATAAGGCGTTCGGGACTTGTCGAGAAAATCACACCAGCGTTAAAGGCACGTGGGCTACCCGCTACCCCAAGGCCACGCTGTGCCTGCAAAAGGACCGCGAAGAGATGATGACCTTCTTTGATTTCCCCGCCCGGCACTGGCAAAGCATCAGAACATCCAACCCGATCGAAAGTACGTTCGGCACCATCCGCCACCGCACCAAATGCTCGAAAGGCTGCCTGACGAGGGACGGAATGCTGCATATGATGTTCAAGCTGGGGCAATGCGCTGAAAAGAAATGGAGGCGATTGCGAGGGTTCGACTTCCTGGCCAAGGTCATCACCGGGGTCAGATTCAAAAACGGTGTTGAAGTGACAGAAACCAACCAGGCCGCCGCTTGATCATGATCGCTCATACACCAGATTTGACAATATCTCCCGCGCMTGATCCTCGGAGCCGGAAAATTGATCTACTGGTTCGGACGCCTGGTCAAAGGCGCTGGCGGCTTCGGCAAAGCCATGCGCTTGCTGAAGGATGTGGCCATCGAAGTCTGGGAACGCATCAAACTCGGGGGCAAGTCCCTCGGCGCGGCGCTCTCGTCGGTCTGGGCACGGATCAAGGCCGGTTGGCTGGCGATCGGCAATGCGGCGATCATGGCCGGTTCGGCCTATTACGAGATGGCGGCCACAGCCGAAGAGGCCCGAAACGCCGCCGACGGTCTGGTGACGTCCTCCCGCGAAATGGCCCAGGCCGCGACCGCGCCGCTCACCTCCATGCAGGCCCTGCGTGATGCCATGACGTCGAGCGCCGAGGGATGGCGAGAGCGGCCTTGCGGGCACGACGACCGCTGCCGAGGTCCTGTCCCGAGCGGTTACCGGTGCGGGTGGGGCAGCACGCGCGGCGGCCGAAGTGGCAAAGACTGCATGGAAAATGGCGGCGGATTCGCTCAAGGATTACGCCACCAAGGCTGCCAATGTCGGCAAGGGGATCGGCGATGCTCTGGTCGGAGCCTTTGTGGCCAAAAGGGTGATTGATGAATGGCTCACATTCTACAACAGCGACCGCCCTCACACCGCACTTGAAAAACGAACGCCGGATGAGGCATACTTCGGAGATAAAGAAATGATGAAAGCGGCATGATAACCAAACGCGATACACTTTAACTCAGCCGCAAACCTGTTCGGAAAAGCCGGACCACCTCTCATCAAGAGTCGCGGCTCAAGTATCGCGCAGAAAAAGCTCTGCTGTTTCAACCTCAAACCCTCCTGCATATGCCCTCCTGCATATGATGGAATAACTATAGCAGAAATGCGGGGATGTTGTTCAGAGTTTCCCTAGCCAAGTGTTCAGCGCGGTGAACCCCTGCCCATTCAAAATCAATGGATCAAGCATTTCCACAGGGTGCCAAATCGTTGTGTCGGCTGTATCAAACTCTCGCAGATCACTGCGCAGTTGTAACAAGCCAGCACCATCCGCCGCCTTCATTGGCCCGCCGCGCCAGCGTGGAAACCCGTAGCCGTGGATCATCACCACATCAATATCGGACGGGCGCAATGCAATCGCCTCGTTCAGCAGCTTTGCCCCCTCGTTGACCATCGCCGACACACAGCGGCGCTGGATTTCGTCATCACTGAAATCGCGCGGTTTGACCCCCTTGGACCCGCGCTCATCCGCAATCAGGTCCAGAACCGCCTGATCCTCTTGGCCACGCCGTGATCCGTCAGCATACCGGTAATACCCGCGCCCGACCTTTTGGCCAAACCAGCCAGTCTCGCACATTTTATCGCCAAATCCCACGTAGCGGATGGCGGGATCACGCGTTGCCGCCTGGCGTTTTCGTTGCGCCCAGGCAATATCCAGCCCCGCCAGATCGTAAACCTGAAACGGCCCAAGTTTGAACCCGAAACTACGCATCGCACGGTCCACCTGATAGGGGCTGGCCCCGTCTTCAACCATATATTCGGCCGCCAAACGGTAYGCTTTTAGAATCCGGTTGCCGATAAACCCATCCGTCACACCGGCCCGCACGCCGACCTTGCCCAGCCGTTTGGCCAGCGCAAATCCACTGGCCACCACATCATCCGATGTTGCATCCCCGACCACAATCTCAAGCAGTTTCATGATGTTGGCCGGCGAAAAGAAATGCAGCCCGATCACATCTGCGGGGCGTGAAATGGTAGCTGCCAACGCGTCAACATCCAGATAGGATGTGTTGGTGGCCAATATCGCGCCTGGTTTCAGCACCGCATCAAGCCGGGCAAACACGTCTTCCTTGACTGCCAAATCCTCAACCACTGCCTCGATGGCAAGGTCCACATCCCCCAGATCCGCCATATTCAACGTGCCCGTCAGGCGCGCCAAACGGATGTTCATTTCATTCTCGCTGATGCGCTTTTTGGCATGTGATCGCTCGATCATCGACATCACCCGACCCAGCCCCGCCTCAAGGCTCTCAGCGTCCCGCTCCAGCATCACCACATCCAAACCTGCGTCCAGCAAGGACACCGCAATGCCCGCCCCCATGGTGCCGCCGCCGATCACGCCAACGCTTGCAATCTCGCGGGCTTTGCCGCCAGTCAGTTCCGGCACTTTGCCCGCCATTCGCTCGGCCATAAAGACATGGCGCAAGGCGGCGGATTGGTCCGAGGCCAAACAGGTCTTAAACGCCGTGCGCTCGAATATCTTGCCCGCCTCGGCAGGCAATAATAGTGATGCCTCGACACAATCGATTATTTTTGCCGGCGCCAGTAACACACTGCCCGCCACGCCCTCACGGGCCTCCATAATCGCGGCCTGGTTTGCAATCGGGTCTTGTAGCCCTTCGCGGCGCTCAAACGTCCGGCGCAGATTGGCCCCTTTGGCAATCACATCCYGCGCCATCGCAAGCCCTGCTGTCAGAATGGTTTCCGTGGKAACCTCGTCAACCAGCCCGTGTTCTCTGGCAATATATGCCCCGATCGGTTTGCCCGACAGCATCATGCGCAGCGCAAAAGCCGCGCCACACAGCCGCGGGGTGCGCTGGGTGCCGCCAGCGCCCGGCAACAGGCCTAATGTGACCTCGGGCAATCCGATTTTGGTATCAGCCGCCGCAATCCGGTAATGCGCCGCCAGCGCCACCTCGAACCCACCGCCCAGAACCGTGCCATGCAGCGCGGCTATCACCGGTTTTGTGCAGGCCTCGATGCGGTCACAAACGTCGGGCAATGACGGATCAAGCCCCGGTTTGCCAAATTCCTTGATGTCGGCCCCCGCCGGAAAGGTGCGCCCCTGCGCGTGGATCAAAACCGCCTGCACCGCGACATCGGCCTCGGCCCGCATCAGCGCATCCACCAATCCGGCGCGCACCGCGTGCCCCAAGGCATTCACCGGCGGGTTGTTTATGGTGATAACGGCAACACCGTCCTGCACTAGATATTTAACAATGTCGCTCATCTTCAAATTCACCCAACCTATTACCGCCACCCCAAAAGAGTGTTGGTGCCACGTTACACTCACCGCAAATACTGGTGCCAGAATGGACGCAAGTTGACCTTAAGGTAAAGGGGAGATATTCAAGCAATTTGCATTTACCCTGAAACGGAATTCACCCCAAGTGTGGGCGAATTCCGATACTTAGTGCCTCACATTAAATGCAAAACGCTATAGGCGCTATAATTTAGGGTAGATGATGTTCTCCGGATCATGCTCCAGCGCATCCTCAAGTGCCTGGATATCCTCGGGCACCGGCAGGCCAAGCGTTTTGAATTCCGATATTTTCTCGCGCAGCTGCTCTTGCAGGATATGCGCATCCTCCGGCCGTTTGGCGATTTCATCCATCAACATAGTGAGTGCAATTTTCAACTGTTCAAAAGCCATCTGGTCACCTCTTGCTGGTTTATACCGCGTAGATCAGGCGTGTTTTGCAGCGCAAGCGCGGCNAAAACGGCGTGTAGGGCAACACGTCCAGACGCTCGGACGTGATCACCTCGCCGCAATCAACACAATCACCATATTCGCCCGCATCCATCCGGGCAAGGGCCGCTTTGATCATGCGGATTTCGGCTTGGCCGGACAGGCCCATACCTTCCAGCACTTCGTCTTCTTCCCGTTCGGTCGCCAATTCTTCCCAGTCTTTTGAATTATGCGAATCCAGCTCTTCGTCTATTTGGTGCAGCCGCACGTCCAGCTCTTGCAAGCGGGATTCAAGGACCGTGCGCCGTTTTGAAAAATCATCCATTCCTGTTTTCCTTTTGATTGAATCTACCTTGACGCAAGTTGCCACAAATCACCTTGATACAGGTCAAAACGCAAAATTTGCCGCCAGATCGGACCAAATCGTTGCATTCTCAWSCRMTSKCSRKMKSSMTCGGCATGGCCGCCATCGGTATGTCATCCGCATCCCCCATTGGGGCATTTTCCGGGGCGGCTTCCATTGGCATCATCGGCATAGCCAGATCCGGCGATGGCGCATCACCGTCTTGTGCGCCGGTCGGATCCATCGGAGTCATCGGGATATCAACCATTGGCATTGGTGCATCCTCTGCCTCGCCCATTGATGACATCTCGGCAATTTGGCCAACCTCCGATAGCGCCGCAACGGCCAAGCCATCCGAAATACGCAAGGCGCGAAACCCGTTTTGCTGCCCCAGTCGCGCCGCACCAACAACACGCCCGTCACCGCCTTGCATTTCCACCTTGGAAATGGCCGATTTGGGCACCCCCACCAGATCACCGGGTTGAAACGCCCGCACTGTCGCCAAAGAAACCTGCGTGCGATGCAGCACCGCCTGAATATCCACATGGCTGGCGCAGACAGCTTTTTCCATCGCCTGCTTCCACCCCTTTTCGCCCCCCGGTGCCAGTTGCCCTACGCTTGGCCCTTCCGCCGGAAACACAATCAGCWATGTGCCCTGCTTTGCCCCGTCCGCCAAATCCAGCGGCAGGTGGAACATCCGGTAATCCACATCCGCGAGCGCAAGCCCCAACAGGCGCACACTCTCGATCCGCTTTTCAAACCTGAAACCGGTTGCCCAGTCTGCGGCCGTGCTGCTCGCCAAATGCCCCTCGAA
Source organism: Marinosulfonomonas sp. (assembly GCA_002732995.1). Taxonomy (GTDB): domain Bacteria; phylum Pseudomonadota; class Alphaproteobacteria; order Rhodobacterales; family Rhodobacteraceae; genus Profundibacter. The sequence goes on from NVTS01000019.1 coordinate 5,949, forward strand.
TTCTTGCAGCACACGGTCCAGAATCGCCTCGCACATGGCGCTGTCTGTGCGGGTCGGGAGGCGTTGCGCGGCCTCGGATTGTATCACATGGCCCAGTGTTTGCACCTCAATCACCGCAGCAAGCGCCTGAGTGTCGAACACCGCAACCCCCTTGGCACCATGCGGCCCCTCAAGCATCAGCAGCAGCGCATTCTTATCCAGCACATCCAGCAATTTCGCCTGATTCAGCCGATCTTCCTTGATCGATAGCACCCGCACGGCCAGCCCCAGCACAACCTGCGCCGCCTTGGACAGCGCCAGCCGAAACGCCTTGGCGGGGGTCATGCCCACACCGTCCGTGGGCGCACGACCCGTTCCAGCCTTGCGCCGAAGGACCGAAAGTTCTGTCTGATCGTTCATATTTTCCGTCACTATCCGGCCTGTTTACCCACCAGATTGTAGCGATAATATGGTTTAGGAATGGTTGACGCCAACGCTAGAACGGCGCTCGTTTGGCAAAGACACCCGAAACGCAGCCCCACCCTGCCCTGGCAAGTAGTCCACACTACCGCCCAGATTACTCATAACCTCACGGCAGATCGCCAAACCCAGCCCGGCACCACCCGCCGCACGATGATCGCCAAGCCGCGAGAATTTCTCGAAGATCAACGGCTGGCTTTTGGCCGGAATCCCCGCGCCATTGTCGATGAAATCCACCTCGACCACACCCGCCGCCGTCCGCACCTTGATCTGTAATTCCGGAGCATCCGCGGCGCAGTATTTACAGGCATTGGCAATCAGGTTGATGAACACCTGCGACAAGCGGTCAGGGTCGGTCATAACCGACACATGTTCACCGCTTGATGCGCGCTTGAACCGCATCCGCCCGTCGATCCCCGCACTGACCACCGATCGCTCGATCACATCATACAAATCGACCGTTCGCATGTTCAATTTGACCTGCCCGTTTTCCAGCACGCTCAGGTCCAGAAGATCATCCAGCAGCCGCGTCAAACGAATAGTTTCGTCGTGAATAATCGTCGCGTATTTCTTGCGCTCCCTGCCCGTCACCCCGCCATCACGCAGGATTTCCGAAAACGCCCGGATCGAGGTCATCGGGGTGCGCAATTCGTGGCTGATCTGGCTCAAAAACGCGTCCTTTTGCACCGACAAATCCGTCAGTTTCTCATTCACCTCGCGCAATTGTCGCGCGGTGCGGCCCAGCTCGGCCGATTTTTCCTCAAGCTGGCTGGAATATTCCATCATCTGCGCGGTTTCATCCGCCACCGCCATCAGATCATCGACCGACACGCTGGAGCCGCCAACAATCTGGCCAATCATCGCATGCCCTGTCGCAGCTCCGACCGAACCCGACAATTCGCGCTCTAATCGTTGCAAAAATTCCGGCGATGTATCCGGCAAAAACCCTGCCTTGCCCTGACGTTCCGCGGCCCGTGTAAACAACCCCTGCGCCTGCTCCGGTCCCAGAATGCGCTGCGCCATCACCAGTAAATCCTCGGCCTCGACCACCCCGCCAAACCAGCCTTGTGAATTCGGATTATGATCGAACACATTGACAAATTGCGCGCCCTGCAGGCGCTCTTGCGGCTTGGGAAAACTGCTCAGCGACCCGACGCAAAACGCGATGGTGTTCAGCGCCAAACTCCAGAACAGCGCATGCAGCAGCGGATCCATCCCGCTGACCCCGAACAGGCCTTGCGGGCGCAACCAGCCGATGCCAAACGGCCCGTCCGCCAGCACCGACACGGGCAGGATGAACGATCCACCAAAACTGGGCAAAAACAGCGTGTAGGCCCACAATGCAAACCCCGTCAGCAGCCCCGCCGCCGCCCCCACCTTTGTCGCCCCTCGCCAGAAAATGCCGCCCAGCATCGCCGGCAAAAACTGCGCCACCCCGACGAACGAGATCAACCCGATCGCCGCCAGCGCAGCACCACCGCCAGACACGCGAAAATACGCATAGCCCAGCGCCAGAATAACCGCGATGGAAATACGCCGCGACACCAGAACCACCTGTCGCACATCGCCCGACACGGTTGCGCCTTGATGCGCCATACTTAACCAGATCGGCATCACAATGTGGTTTGACACCATCGTCGACAGCGCAATCGCCGCGATGATCACCATGGATGTGGCCGATGAAAACCCGCCCAGAAACGCCAAAATCGCCAACCCGTCGCGCCCCTGTGACAACGGCACTGTCAAGACGAACAAATCGGGGTTTGATCCGGCTGGCAACAGGTCCAGCCCGACCACCGCAATCGGCACCACAAACAGGCTCATCAGGAACAGGTATAGCGGGAATGCCCAACTGGCCGTGGCCAAATGGCGCTCGTCTACATTTTCGACCACCATGACCTGAAACATCCGCGGCAGGGTCAAAAACGCCACCGCCGACAGGAACGTAAGACTGACCCAGCGCCCCGGTTTCATATCCCAATCCGCAATCGGCGAGGTATCAATGCGCGCCAGAATGTCACCGGCCCCGTCCGCCACGCCCCAAACCACGAACACCCCGACCGCGATCAACGCAAACAGTTTCATCACTGCCTCGGCAGCAATCGCTGTGACCACGCCGTAATGGCGCTCGTTGGCGTCCAGATTACGGGTGCCGAACAGCACGGTGAACAGCGCCAATCCAGCCGCCACCCACAGGGCCGTTGCGTTCAAATCCGACGCACCCCACGCGCCACCTGACCTGTCTTGGGCAAACACCGCGAATGACACTGTCACCGATTGCAATTGCAGCGCGATATAAGGCGTGGTGCCGATCACCGCCATCAGGGTGACAATCACCCCCAACAGGTTGGATTTGCCGTAGCGCGATGAAATCAGATCGGCAATCGAGGTAATGCGTTGGCTGCGCCCGATCCGCACCAGTTTACGCAATATCCACCACCAGCCGACCATCACCAATGTCGGCCCCAGATAGATGGTCACAAATTCCAGACCGGAGCGCGCCGCATAGCCAACCGCGCCGTAAAACGTCCACGCGGTGCAATAAACCGACAGGCTTAACGTGTAAACCAGCGGTGATCGCAGCCATCCCAATTGCCCACGCCGCGCGCGCCGGTCCGCCACAAAAGCAATCAGGAACAGCGCCACCACATAGGCCAGACAGACAGCGATCAGGATGTTGAACGACAGCATCAGTCGATGTCATCCTGCTCGGTTTCAATCCTTCGCAACCGGCGCGAAAGGATCATCGCGGAAACAATCAGAACGATCCAGACCCCGAACAGGTAAATTACCCCGACTGAAGTTACCCGCGAACCTTCGTCGCCACCCCTGCCCCACAAAATGGGCAAACACAGCGCCAGAAACCCCAGAATCGGCAACAGACGCGCCGCATCAACGGTGCGCCGCTGCCGGTAACTTTCGCGCTCCAGAAACAGGGGTTCGCGCCGCTCGTTCACGCCTGCACCAGTTCCTGGACGCAGGCCAATACTTCCTTGTTGGAAAACGGCTTGGTCATGAACCGGCTGGCCCCCAGACGTTCCGCCATCTCGCGGTCCTTGATCTGGCCCCGCGCGGTCAGCATCAGCACCGGCAACGCCGTCGTGGCCTCCCCCTCGCGCAAATCCTGCAACACATCAAACCCCGACCGCCCCGGCAACATCACATCCAGTATCACCACATCCGGCGCATGGCGCTCGACGGCGGCTATGGCCGTGGTCCCGTCCGCATGGGTCGCCACGATCCAGCCATCGCGTTTCAGTATATAACTGATCGCCTCGATGATATTCGGCTCATCCTCGATCAGCAGAACTTTTTTCCCCATCCGTCACACCCTCCCCGGTTGACCCTGATTGACAACCGTCAATACCCGCGCAGGTCGACTATCCATAAGTTAGGGGGCTAAGTCAAAACTCTTTGGGTTTGGAGCGGAGAGAAACGGCGGCTGTGCAAACGAAGCTGTCAATCGGGCAGCCGAAATGTCGAAAATTCCGGCATGGAAAATTCCGGCATGGAAAATTACAATTTTCCAGATCGTTTTCTTTCAAGAAAACGTTTCACACTGCCAATACAGTGCATGGTCAATCTGGGCTCGAACCGGCCTTTCCATTGTCGTAGACACCAACCATTTTCACACCCCCTAAGATCACACCCTCACCCCCAGCACCCTATACCCCCAAACCCCGCCGCTCTGCTCCACAGCCATCGGCAAAGCATTCTGCGCCAAGCGCATCGGCGGCTCTAGCGCCACGTATTCCTGCGCCGCAATCCACAGCCCGCCGTGCGCTACAATCAACGTATTGGGCCCAAGGTTAATCGCATTTTGCATCGCCCCCCAGACCCGCTGACGAAACGCCGAAAAACTCTCGCCATTTGGCGGCACATATTTGCCCGCCCAGTAATCCGGCACCCAGTCGCCATAAGGCTCGCCCTGATGATCCCCCAGATGACATTCCATCAGATCATCATCATAGCTAATCTCCAAGCCATTAAGCGCTGCCACCGCCTCGGCTGTGTGCCTCGTGCGCGATAACGGGCTGGCGATGATACGGGCAATCGGCTCGGCCTGCAAAATCTTGGCGGCCTCAAGCGCCTGCGCCCGCCCCACATCATTCAGTTGTGAATCCGACTGGCCCTGAATAATCTTGTCTACGTTCCATTGGGTCTGGCCATGCCGCAAAAAATAAAACGGAGTGTTGGTAATCATTTGTCATCCTATATGTTGCTGCCCGACCCTAGCACCGAATATTGCAAAATCCACCGGTATCTAACAGATCGAACCCCACCGTATCATTACGCGCCCGATATGCGCCAGACATATCACCAGACACCAATATGGATGCGCCAATGCCCACCCCTAAACCAAACCTCTGGATCGAGGGCGCGCTCCTCGCTCTGCTCGCACTCTTGTGGGGCTCCAGCTACCTGTTTATCAAAATCGCCGTGGCTGACATTCCGCCAATCACCCTGATTGCAATTCGGGTCAGCATCGCGTGCGCGTTCCTGCTGGCCGTGGTCTATCTGCGTGGGGCCAGCAATACGTCGACAGTGGCCTCGCCAGCGTGCTGAATTCAACAGCGCCGGTATTTGTGTTCTTCATCACCCTGCTGATCACCCGCCACGAGGCAATCAGCCCGCTGAAACTCGGCGGCGCCATGCTTGGCCTGATCGGGGTTGTGCTGATTGTCGGCGCCGAGGCCCTTGGCGGCATCGGCTACCAGATTGCGGGCGCCCTCGCGGCCCTGACCGGCGCATTGCTCTACGCTTGCGCCGCGATTTAAGGCAAAAACCTTGCCCATCTTACGCCCACTGTGTCCTCGGCCGGCACCATGATCTGGGCAACGCTCTGCCTTGTGCCGCTGGCCCTTGTGCTTGATCGGCCGTGGACCTTGCCCCCCTCGCCCAGTGCTCTGGTCGCCGCCCTCATCCTTGCCGTGTTTTGCACCGGAGCTGCATTGCTGATCTGTTTTTCGGCTGCTCAAAACCCTCGGATCACTTGGCGTGACCAGTCAGGCCTACCTGCGGGCCGGTGTTGGCGTGGCGCTCGGGGTGAYCYTYKKKGSCRWSMWSRKYKYCYYSMKGRYSGSSWWTGRNNCCTGCTWTYSGCYRYYSWTSGKSTTSTCGYCRWYAACCTGCCCGCACGTGCCAAATGATCCACCCCTTCCATTTTCACACCCCTTCCCCACCCGCCAATATAGACGCCTCTCGCCGCGCCGCGCAAATATCGCGGGGGCATACCCGGCAACTGGTGCCAATCGGCAGCCCAGCCTCCGCCGCCAATGCCACACCGCCCTCGGGCACAATCAGCATCACTGCCTCGACAATCTGCACTCCGTCAAATCCCGTCGGCTGGCGCACTTCGGCAATGGCGTAGGTCAAAAACCGTGGTGTATCGCGCCCCGCCTGCTCGACCATCATCCGGATCGGCACCTGCGGGCGCAGCAGTGCCTGATACAGCGGCCACAACGGGCAGGCCGCCCCGAACCGCGGCACCGCAAAGCCGTCAACCGCTTTGCGAAACGTCAAGGTGCCAGAGCCATCGCAACTGACCAATCCGACCGGCTGCATCCCCTCGCCCAATGGTAAGGTGGCGATCCGCCGCAACACCATCGCCAACCCGACCCCGAATTCTGCCGCCAGTTGCACCGGGTCCAGCCCGCGCGCCTTGGCCGCCTGAAACTCCGCCAGCGGCAATCGCGCAGCATCTGTCCGGTAGCGCCCGATATAATCGCCCACCACGCCGTCTGCCTTGATCTCACCCCCCGCCTCGACCTCGGCCAAATGATACTGCCGCGCAGCTAAAAACTCCTCCAGCTCCTCAACCGGCGTATTGATCACCGCATCCCCGTCCTCGGCCCCGTCAAGGTATGACACCAACGCCCCCGCCCCGTCCGCCAGCCGCTTGGCATCCTCCAGCAAATTGCGCTGGAACCGCATTTGCCACTCGGGCTCAATCACGTCTGCGCCCGCCAGAATGGACGCCGTAGAGCGGATCGAGGCCGCGGTTGACAACACTTCATGCAGCGAGGTCGACAGATAAGGATCATGCGTGAGGCGGTCGGCCAGCGTGGCCACCGTATGTTCCAACCGGTTGATCCGGTCGTGTTGTGCCGCCAGCACATTGGCCCAGCCCGGGAACCGTCCGGCAAACTCGTCCGCCCGCGCCACTTCACCGACACCCTCCTGACTGGCCGCATCCGCCAAACTCGCCATCAAAGTTGCTTCGGTTCCCTCGGACAAAGCCACCGCGTCGACCTGCAATTCATGCGCCAGATCCAGCAGCAGTTTACCGCCGATTCTGCGCCGGTTATGCTCGATCAGGTTTAGGTAGGCAGGCGAAATCCCCACAGATTGCGCCAATTTCACCTGTTTTAAACCGCTTTCCAGCCGTTTTGCGCGAATCCGGCTTCCTGTCAGAGATAGGCGTGGCATCGGTATTTCCTCGTTTTCTCAAGGGGTTCACCCAAGCGGGTGAAAAGTTATTTACAGATTTCATATCTGTTTTGTGTAACTATTTACAATATTATTCATTCTTTCAAGGTAGTTGTTGCGAATTTAACTGATCATCGCCGATGATACAGTATCCTTGTAAAAGGTGATGGCGGCACGAGGAGGTGCCGCCCATAACGCGGGGGCCAACCCCGAAACGGGAGGAACTACATGTCCAACTCTAAACTCACACGTCGCGGCCTGCTCAAATCAGGTGCCGTGGCAGGTGCAGGTCTGGCGATGCCAACCCTGTTCACCTCAAACGTCTGGGCCGGCAGCCACGGCGGCTTTACCAACGCGCCATCAGGCGGCACGGTTACGCTGGGCTTTAATGTGCCGCAATCCGGCCCCTATGCGGACGAGGGTGCTGACGAGCTGCGCGCTTATGAGCTGGCAGTCGAGCACCTGAACGGTGGCGGCGATGGCGGCATGATGACCACATTCAGCTCCAAAGCGCTGGATGGTGCCGGTATCTTTGGTCACAAGGTAGAATTTGTAACCGGTGATACACAAACCAAATCTGATGCCGCGCGCTCCTCGGCTAAATCGATGATCGAAAAAGACGGCGCGATAATGATCACGGGTGGATCTTCTTCAGGTGTGGCTGTAGCTGTGCAGGCGCTGTGCCAAGAGGCCGGCGTCATCTTCATGGCTGGCCTGACCCACTCCAACGACACCACTGGCAAGGACCGCAAAGCCAATGGTTTCCGTCACTTCTTCAACTCGTACATGTCAGGCGCGGCTCTGGCACCAGTGTTGAAAAACGCTTACGGAACGGATCGCAAAGCCTATCACCTGACTGCGGATTACAACTGGGGCTATACGACTGAGGAAGCCATGCGCTCCTCTACCGAAGCCATGGGCTGGGAAACTGTCAACGCCGTGAAAACGCCTCTGACAACTACTGATTTCTCATCCTATATCGCACCGGTTCTGAACTCGGGTGCCGATGTGCTGGTACTGAACCACTACGGCGGAAACATGGTGAACTCGCTAACCAACGCGGTCCAGTTCGGCCTGCGTGACAAACTGATCAACAACAAAAACTTTGAAATCATCGTGCCGCTTTACTCGCGCCTGATGGCAAAAGGTGCCGGCGCCAATGTTAAAGGCATCTTTGGTTCTACCAACTGGCACTGGTCTTTGCAGGACGAAGGCTCTAAGGCATTTGTTAAATCGTTTGGCACAAAATATGGCTTCCCGCCATCACAGGCTGCGCACACGGTTTATTGCCAGACCCTGCTTTATGCCGATGCGGTTACCCGCGCACAATCGTTCAACCCATGTGCGGTTGTCGAAGCGCTGGAAGGTTATGACTTTGATGGTTTGGGCAATGGTCCGACGCATTACCGTGCTGAAGATCACCAGTGTTTCAAGGACGTGCTGGTTGTGAAGGGTAAAGATAACCCTGAAAACGAGTTTGACCTTCTGGAAATCGTCGAGGTTACGCCACGGGCGCAGGTCGAATACGCGCCTGACCACCCGATGTTTGCCGGTGGTGAACTGGGCGAATGTAACCCGGGCGCATAGGCGCATCTAACGGTTGTAAAATATCCGGCCGCGTGTTGTTCATGCGGCCGGACCATAACATAACGTCGGGCGGGGACGATGGACCAGATATTACTTCAAATTCTGAACGGATTGGACAAAGGCTCGGCTTACGCGCTGATCGCCCTTGGCCTGACACTGATTTTCGGCACCCTTGGCGTGGTCAACTTCGCCCACGGTGCGCTGTTTATGATCGGCGCATTYTGCGCSGTSACRYTGCAAAARMTMYTKRRCMTRTCCTMSSWGGTKSTGGAYCCSRYMAAGACYGATTTTCTRGGCAAWCCGSYYAAGRTYRRWRYWCCCTATSTSGARACATGGWTMRGYCCSGAAWTSGSYGCCGSRSTGRTTRACTGGTCGGTGCCRCTGGCCATTMTSTTCKCSATYCCSRTMATGRTYKYKGTYGGCTTYRYSATGGAGCGSGGWCTGATCAAGCATTTCTACAAACGCCCGCACGCCGACCAGATCCTTGTGACCTTCGGTCTGGCGATCGTTTTGCAGGAAGTCGTCAAACAGTTTTATGGTGCCAACTCTATTCCAACGCCTGCCCCAGATGCCTTCAAAGGTTCCTATGATTTCGGTGTTCTGCTGGGCTACAACGCCAACGCCATCATCTACCCCTACTGGCGGATCATCTATTTCATCTTCTCGCTTGGCATCATCGGCGCGGTGTTCGCATTCCTACGCTTCACCACCTTTGGCATGGTTGTGCGTGCTGGCATGGCCGATCGCGAAACCGTGGGCCTGTTGGGCATCAACATCGACAAAAAATTCACCATCATGTTCGGCGTCGCCGCCGCTGTGGCCGGTGTGGCAGGTGTGATGTATGCGCCGATCAACTCGCCGAACTACCACATGGGCATGGATTTTCTGGTGCTGTCCTTCGTCGTGGTGGTCGTCGGCGGCATGGGTTCCTTGCCAGGCGCGGTGCTGGCGGGTTTCCTGCTCGGCATCCTCGAAAGCTTCGCCTCGATGAACGAGATCAAGCAATACCTGCCTGGCATCGACCAAATTATCATTTACCTGACGGCCATCGTTATCCTGCTGGTCCGCCCACGCGGATTGATGGGCAAACGCGGCGTGATGGAGGAATAGACCATGCTCGGACTGAACAAACGCGACACCAAATTCCTGCTGATCGTGATTGCGCTCACCGCCTTCACCCCGTTCCTGATGCAGCCCTTTGCCCAAGGCAGCGCCATGGCGCAGTTCAACGGCGGCTACCCCGACCTGATGCAGCGGGTGGCAATTTTCGGCATCTTCGCCATCGGCTTCAACATCCTGTTCGGCCTCACCGGATACTTGTCGTTCGGTCACGCGGCATTCCTTGGTGTGGGCAGCTATTCGGCGGTCTGGATGTTCAAACTGCTGTCAATGAACATCATCCCCGGCATCATCCTTGCGGTGATCATGTCGGGCATCTTCGCCCTGTTGATCGGCTATATCTCCTTGCGCCGCTCGGGAATCTATTTCTCGATCCTGACACTGGCCTTTGCGCAGATGTCCTATAATCTGGCCTATTCAGTTCTAACGCCGCTGACCAATGGCGAAACCGGCCTGCAAATCCGGCTGGATGATCCGCGCATTCTGGATAGTGATAAGGCATCGACCCTGACAAACCTGTTCGGAATGAACATGAGCAGCTCTTACAAACTCGAGGTGGGCAGCCACCTGTTCACCTTCAACGTCGGGTTTTACGTCTGCGCGGTGATCGCCGTCATCGCGTTCTACATCTCCTTGCGGATCTTTCGCTCTCCCTTCGGCTTGATGTTGCGGGCGGTAAAATCCAACCAGCAACGTATGTCCTACACCGGTCTGAACCCGCGCCCCTACACGCTGGCAGCCTTCGTGATCTCGGGCATGTATGCCGGTCTTGCGGGCGGTCTACTGGCCTCGATGGACCCCCTCGCAGGCGCCGAACGGATGCAATGGACGGTTGGCGGCGAGGTGGTGATCATGACCATCCTTGGCGGGGCCGGCACTCTGCTGGGTCCGGTTCTGGGCGCGGGCGTGATCAAATATCTGGAAAACATCTTTTCCAAGATTAATGAAAGCATATTGCACAGCTGGTTTGCCTTTATGCCCGACGGGATGGAAGATTTCGTGGTCGGGGTGTTTTCGGTTTTTACTGGCAAGGGCTGGCACCTGACACTGGGCCTGCTGTTCATGTTGGTCGTGACCTTCTTGCCTGGCGGATTGGTCGAGGGCGGCAAACGCATCATGGGCCTGTTCAGACGGAAACCCAAAATTGATGGCGATGATACCGAGCACCACCCCAAAAAACCCCCGCATGTGGCCGAGTAAGGAGAAACGATAATGGGTATCCTAGAAGTCAAAGGCATCAACAAACGCTTTGGCGGGTTGCAAGCGCTGGACGATGTAAACCTGTCCATTCAGGAAAACACCGTGCATGCGATCATCGGCCCCAACGGGGCGGGGAAATCCACCCTGTTGAATGTGCTGGTCGGCAAACTGGTCCCCGATACAGGATCGGTGATGTTTGACGGCCAATCTGTGCTGGGGCGCAAACCGCACGAGATCAACCAGATGGGCATTTCYMGSGTRTTYCARACSCCYGAAATWTTCRSCGAYCTGACRRTKCTGGAAAACGTGATGATCCCCTGCTTTGCGCGCCGCGACGGGGCGTTTCGCATCCACGCCTTTGAAACCGTAGGCCAGGAACGCGGTATCATTGAAGAAGCCGAGCATATTCTGGAAGATGTCAACATGTTGGATAAACGCGACGCCCATGCCGCTGCCCTTTCGCGTGGCGACAAGCGCCGTCTGGAAATGGCCATGTGTCTGGTGCAAAAACCGCGACTTTTGCTGCTGGACGAGCCAACCGCCGGCATGGCCCGTGCCAACACCAACAAAACCATTGATCTGCTAAAGCACATCCGCGACACCCGCGACATCACCATGGTGATTATCGAGCACGATATGCACGTGGTGTTTTCCCTGGCCGAACGCATCACCGTGCTGGCCCAAGGCACCCCGCTGATCGAGGACACACCGGACAAAATCAAAGGTCACCCCAAGGTGCGCGAAGCCTACCTTGGCGAGCAGGCTGTCGAATAGATCAGGAATAAATCATGAGCCAAAAAGCAACAACCGCCTCTGCCCCCGCCTATTTTTCTGTCTGGGACATTCACGCCTACTACGGCGAAAGCTATATCGTTCAGGGCGTTTCGTTTAACGTCCTTGAGGGCGAAATCCTTGCCCTGCTGGGCCGCAACGGGGCCGGTAAAACCTCGACCCTGCGCGCCATTGCACGGCTGGATGATCCTGCGCTCACATTTGGCGAAATCTGGCTGGACCACCAGCCGCTACACAACATGAAGGCCTATCAGGCCGCCCAAGCTGGCGTGTCGCTGGTGCCTGAAGACCGGCGCATCATCGCGGGGCTAACGGTCGAGGAAAACCTGCAACTGGCCCAGATTGTTGAACCGATTGGCTGGTCGCTGGAACGCCTGTATGAATTGTTCCCCCGCCTCAAAGAGCGCCGCAAACAAGAGGGCGTCACGCTATCAGGTGGCGAGCAACAAATGCTGGCCATTGCGCGTGCGCTGGCCCGTGACATCAAGGTGCTGCTGCTGGATGAGCCCTACGAAGGTCTGGCCCCGGTGATCGTCGACGAGATCGAGAAAACCCTGAACCTGATCAAGGAGCAGGGCATCACCACCGTGATCGTCGAGCAAAACGCCAAACGTGCGCTGGCTCYTGCTGATCGTGCCGTAATCCTTGATACTGGCCACGTTGTGTTTGACGGGCTGGCCAGTGAAGTGTTGGAAAACGAAGAACTTCGCGCAGAGTATCTGGCCATTTAATATTAGCGCCGCCATCCGGAGACTTGAAATGACCGACAAAACCTACCCCCCCTCGCCCGAATTCGCTGCAAACGCCCACGCGGATGCGGCCAAATACGACGCGATGTATCAGGCCTCGATGCGAGACCCCGATGCGTTCTGGCGCGAGGAAGGCAAGCGGATTGACTGGATCAAACCCTATACCAAGGTGAAAAATACCGATTTCACTTTAGGTCAAGTCGACATCAAATGGTTCGAGGACGGCACCCTGAATGTCGCCGTCAMCTGTATTGACCGCCACCTTGAAACCCGTGGCGATCAAACCGCGATCCTGTTCGAGCCGGATGACCCGAAAACCCCCGCCCAGCACATCACCTATAACCAGCTGCACGATAAGGTGAACCGGATGGCCAACGTGCTGTTGTCCCAAGGTGTTATGCGCGGCGAACGGGTGATCATCTATATGCCGATGATCCCCGAAGCGGCCTATGCGATGCTGGCTTGCGCCCGTATCGGGGCGATCCACTCGATTGTTTTTGCAGGGTTTTCCGCCGACGCGCTGGCCAACCGGATCAACGATTGCGGCGCTTGCGTCTTGATCACCGCTGACGAGGCCCCCCGTGGCGGGCGCGTCACCGCGTTGAAATCCAACGCGGATGCGGCCCTGCTGCACTGCTCCGACAAGGTGCGCTGTCTGGTGGTCAAACACACCGGCGGCCAGACCACATGGATAGCAGACCGCGATGTCGATGTGCTGGCCCTGATGGAAACCGCCAGCCCGGTCTGCCCGCCGCGCGAAATGAACGCCGAAGATGCGCTGTTCATCCTCTACACATCAGGCTCCACCGGCAAACCAAAGGGCGTGCAGCATTCATCCGGCGGCTATCTGGTCTATGCGGCGATGACCCATCAATACACCTTTGATTACCACGATGGCGACGTCTTCTGGTGCACGGCCGATGTGGGCTGGGTCACCGGCCACAGCTATATCATCTACGGCCCGCTGGCCAATGGCGCCACCACGCTGATGTTTGAAGGCGTGCCCACCTACCCCGACGCCTCGCGCTTCTGGCAGGTGATCGAGAAACACAAAGTGAACCAGTTCTACACCGCCCCCACCGCGATCCGCGCGCTGATGGCATATGGTGATGACCCAGTCACATCCTGCGATTTGTCCTCGCTGAAATTGCTCGGCACCGTCGGCGAGCCGATCAACCCCGAGGCCTGGAACTGGTATAACGACGTGATCGGCAAAGGCACGCTGCCCATCGTCGACACATGGTGGCAAACCGAAACCGGCGGCCACATGCTCACCCCCTTGCCCGGCGCGACCCCGACCAAACCAGGCTCCGCCACATTGCCGTTCTTTGGCGTCAAACCGGTGCTGCTGGACGCACAAACCGGTCAGGAAATCCCCGATGTGGTCGGGGAGGGCATCCTGGCCATCGCCGACAGCTGGCCCGGCCAGATGCGCACTATTTATGGCGACCATGAGCGCTTCGAGAAAACCTATTTCGCCGATTACAAAGGCTACTTTTTCTCCGGCGACGGCTGTCGGCGCGACGAGGACGGCTATTACTGGATCACCGGCCGCGTTGATGATGTGATCAACGTCTCCGGCCACCGCATGGGCACGGCCGAAGTTGAATCAGCCCTCGTTGCGCACCCGCAAGTGGCCGAGGCCGCCGTGGTTGGTTATCCGCACGACATCAAGGGCCAAGGCATCTATGCTTACGTGACTTTGATGAACGGGGTCACACCGACGGGCGCGCTGAAAAAAGACCTCGAAAAATGGGTCCGCACAGAAATCGGCCCAATCGCCAAGCCCGACCTGATCCAGTGGGCCCCGGGCCTGCCCAAAACCCGTTCGGGCAAAATCATGCGCCGCATTTTGCGCAAAATCGCCGAGAATGATCATACCACATTGGGTGATATTTCGACATTGGCGGACCCGTCCGTGGTGGACGAATTGATCGAAAACCGGATGAACAAAACCTAGCCCCTCCCCGTTTTCGTTTGAAAAGCCCAGACCATCACGGCCTCAACCCCGAACAACACGGCCCCAACGGGTGCCGCGATGATCATTCCCAACATCACAAACCCGCGCAAATCCGGTTTTGCCGATGTGGCCACTACGCCCATGACTGACTGTTTCATATTCTTCATGCCCCCTATTAACCTCGATTTAGGTTTTTAATGCGTTAACAAAGTGATGGAAATTTCATGGGATCAATGCGGCCAGGCGGGATGGGACTATTTATCCAATCTTGCCCGCGCCCCGATGCAGCAACGCTGGGATTACGGCGCAACCCACGCCGCCCTTGGCGGGCAGGTGCATCGCGCCGTGATCACTCAGAATGGTGCCCCCGTGGCGCTATGCCAATCCATTTGTCGGCGCTTTGCAGGGCTGCTCAACACCTCGCTTGCCACCCGCGGCCCGTTGTGGCTCGCCCCTTGCGATCACCCCCGCGTCTTGGCCCTGATCCGGCGCACATCGCCAATGCCGCACCCGCGCGCCCAACTGTTCACCGCCTCTGACCCCGCCCTGCGCCTGATCCCGATGATGACCCCGACCACCAACGCGCAGCTCACCCTGCCCGTTGCAATGGAAACCCTGCACGGAAAATGGCGCAACAGCCTGAAAAAGGCCATGAACAGCGGGCTGCGGACCCGTCACATCACCTGCCCGACCAAGGCCCTGCTATCACTGCTGGAAACCGACCATAATCAACAAGGCGCGAAATCCTACCGCGCCCTGCCCGCCGCATTCACCCTGAAATGGCATCGCAAAAACCCCGCGTCCCTGCGCCTGATCACGGTCAGCACTTCGGGCAGTATATCAGGCTGCACCATCGCCACCGCCCTGTTTATCCTGCATGGCAACACCGCCACCTACCACATTTCCCACACCACCGATGCGGGACGCAAACTGTCGGCGGGCCGCCTTGCGCTTTGGCGGGCGTTTAACGATTTTGCCGCCCAAGGTGTGCGCCAAATCGACCTTGGCCAAATCGACACCGTCAACGCCAGCGGGCTGGCCCGTTTCAAACTGGGCACCGGCGCCACCGCACAGATGAACGGCACAACCGTCCTTGCAATATAAAAAACGGCGAGGCCCGTTATAGGCCCCGCCGCAAATCTTGCTCACAATGTTTTGCTGCTTACTTCAGCGCAATATCCGTGATCGCATGTGTCCAGGCCCCTTCAGGCATTTTGGAAATCACCGGGTCCGAGCCGCCCCCCATCAGGGTCGCAACCGTGCGCTCGTAATCCGCCACATCAAGTGCGCCGTTGGAGCCCGCCGTCAGCTTGGCAATCTCGCCCATCATCCGGATCTGGTGCTTTTCGGTCTGCGCACCGGTCTCGTCGGCTTCCAGCACGATCATCGCGGCCTTGGTCGGGTTCTCTTCGGCCCACTTCCAGCCCTTCATCGAGGCGCGCACAAACCGTGCCAGCTTGTCAACTTCGGCCGGATCATCCAGCTTGTCTTCCAGAACATACAGACCATCCTCAAGCGTCGCCACGCCCTGATCCTCGTATTTGAAGGTCACCAGATCGTCCGCGCCAATACCGGCGTCAATGATCTGCCAATACTCGTTATAGGTCATGGTCGACACACAAGCAGCTTGGCCCTGCAGGATTGGATCAACATTAAAGCCCTGCTTTAGAACCGTCACGCCGTCACCACCCTCGGTACTTAGGCCCAGCTTGCCCATCCAGCTTAGGAACGGATACTCGTTGCCATAAAACCAGACACCCAGCGTTTTACCGGCGAAATCAGCCGGGCTGGTGATGCCGGTGTCTTTGCGACAGGTCAGCATCATACCGGACGATTTGAACGGCTGCGCAATATTGACCAGGGGCAAGCCACCTTCGCGCGCGGCCAGTGCCGACGGCATCCAGTCGATCACCACATCAGCACCACCACCGGCGATCACCTGTGCAGGCGCCACATCGGGGCCACCGGCATTGATGGTCACGTTCAGGTCCTCATCGCTATAGTATCCGTTTTCCAGCGCCACATAGTAGCCGGCGAACTGCGCCTGCGTGACCCATTTCAGTTGCAGCGTCAGATCATCTGCCGCCTGTGCCAGACCCGCGGCAAATGTCAGTGCCCCGGCCAGCGCCGTTGTAAGTAGTTTATTCATTTTATAGTCTCCCTAGTTGTTATTCGTTGATATTAGCATTCAACCCCGTTGTGAAGGGTGCCAAAAGGTGACCCTCTTTTCGATCATGGCAACCGTGCCATAAAACGCCGATCCGGCAAGTGCGGCCACAGTGATTTCGGCCCAGACCATGTCCAGCCCCAACCGGCCMACCTCAACGGATATGCGAAAGCCCATGCCCACAGTGGGTGATCCGAAAAACTCCGCCACAATCGCGCCGATCAAGGCCAGCGTGGTGGCAATTTTCAAACCGTTGAATATCGCGGGCATGGCGGCTGGCAGGCGCAGTTTGAACAGCGTGTTCCAATAGCCGCCCGCATAGGTGCGCATCAAATCGCGCTGCATACTATCCGTCGCAGCCAGCCCCTGCACGGTGTTCACCAGCATCGGGAAGAACACCATCACCACGACGACCGCCGCCTTTGAGTGCCAGTCAAACCCGAACCACATCACCAGAATCGGTGCTGTGCCGATGATCGGCAAGGCGGCAATGAAATTGCCCACCGGCAACAAGCCCCGTTGCAGGAATGGCGAGCGATCAATGATAATCGCCGTGGCCACCGCCGCACCGCAACCGATGATATATCCGCTCAGCGCCCCCTTAACAAAGGTCTGCACAAAATCAGCCCACAGGATCGGCAGTGATTCCGAAATCCGCACCCCGATCATGCTTGGCGGTGGCAGAATGACTCTCGGAACTTGCAGGCCCCGCACCAGCCCCTCCCAGACCACCAGAATGGTGATGCCGAAAATCGCCGGCACCACCAGCTTGATGATCCGCGTGTTGTTCCACGCCGAATTGGCCAGATAGACATTCACAAAATACGCCACCAGCCAAAAGACAATGACCCCGACAATCCACGTCATGGCGTCATCCCCATTTTCTTCAGGCTACGGCGCTCGAGCCAGCTGATCATCGCCACCAGTGTCGCCGCYAGTGTGGCCGCCGCAAACAATGCTGCCCATATCTGGATGGTCTGGCCGTAATAGCTGCCCGTCAGCATCCGCGCGCCCAATCCGCGCAACGGCACCGCCGACAGCTCCGACACGATCGCCCCGACCAATGCTGCGGCCATGCCGATTTTCAACGAGGTGAACAGGTAGGGTGTCGAGGATGGCNTGCGCAGCGACCAGAAGGTGCGCGATTTGCTGGCGTTGTAGGTTTTCAACAAATCCAGCTGCATATGATCGGGCGAGCGCAGGCCTTTGACCATGCCCACCACCACGGGAAAAAACGACAGATACGCCGCGATCACCGCTTTGGGCAGGATGCCCTTCATAAATGCGGGCTGATAGCCGAACAGTGCGGTGGCGGTTTCCTTGCCCAATAAATCGGTGGCGCCCATGGTCGACATCACCACCACGATCATCGGCGCGATCGCCAAAATCGGAATGGTCTGGCTGGCAATCGCCCAGGGCATCACCCCCATATCCATGGCACGGTTATGCACGATACCCACCGCCAACAAAATGCCCATGCCGGTGCCAAACACAAACCCCAGCAATGTGGCCGACAGGGTGATCCAGCCGTGAAACACCAGACTGCGTTTGGAGGTGACATTTTTCAGCACCGTGGTGCGATACAGCTCGGCCACCACCTGATGCGGCGCGGGCAGCACCGGGCGCTCTTGGGTCCAAGTGTCCGCCACCATTTCGGAGAACGACACTTCCTCGCCCGCACGTCCCGCCTGATCATAGGTCCACTTCTTGTTCATCCCGATGGATGCCGCGTACCAGACCAGCATGATGGTGGCGACAACCGTCAGGATCGGGAACAGATTACGCATTTCCGCACCCTAGCGTCCGTATGTATAGAACCCGTACGTTTTCCATACGTTTTCCATACGCCGGTTTCAGGCCCTTAATCATCATACGCATGCCCCGCCCGCAGACCTTCGCGCACCCGATGCGCGATGTCCTGAAACTCAGGTGTGTCGCGAATATCCAGCGGTCGTATCCGTGGCAGAGTGCTCTCGATCACATCGGCAATCCTTCCGGGCCGCGGCGACATCACCACGATTTTCGTCGACAGATAAACCGCCTCGGGGATCGAGTGGGTGACGAAACATATCGTCTTGTTGGTGCGATCCCACAGGTGCAACAATTGCTCGTTCAGATGGTCGCGGACAATCTCGTCCAGCGCCCCGAACGGCTCGTCCATCAGCAGGATATCSGCATCAWWCGYYARCGCRCGSGCRAKSCYRRCMCGYTGCTGCATACCGCCGGACAATTGCCACGGGAATTTCTTGCCAAAGCCACGCAGATCAACCAGATCCAGCACATGGTTCACATGCTTTTCCTGCTCTTCCTTGGAGTAGCCCATGATCTCCAGCGGCAGCTTGATGTTGCCCCTGATCGTGCGCCACGGATACAGCCCCGCCGCCTGGAAAACATAGCCATAAGCGCGGTTTTTGCGGGCCTCTTCGGCTGTCATGCCGTTGACAGTCACCGTGCCAGCCGTGGGCGTTTCCAACGCTGCGATGGTGCGTAGGAACGTGGTTTTGCCACAGCCCGACGGGCCGATAAAACTGACAAACTCCCCTTTGTGGATATCAAGGTTGATATCCTTAAGCGCCTGCACATCCCCATCATTGGTCGGGAAGGTCAGATCAAGGTTTTCTGCTTTTATTACAACGTCATTCACTGTGCATTACTCCAATCCACATAACGGCAGCGACCGGTACAGCCACGCTTGCCGCAAATATTCCAATGGCATTTGAAACGGAATATGATCCGCGCGCCACGTCCCAATCCAAACCCATAGGGAAGAAATTGAAATCCAAATGATAGGACACAAGAACGCTCAAATACGCGGCCAGCGACGAAGCGATGATTGCACCGAGCCAAGGGCCAATCAAATTCGATGTCACCTTATACAGCGCAAAGAATACCAATATTCCGCAAACCATTGCTGGAATGAACATTGTTGCAGCGAGATTCAGGGTTAACACCCAGATAAGGATAAACCCAAAGCCAATTCCATCCATTGCCCCATCAGGTTGGTGGCGCCCAAATAAACCCAGAACAGGGAATAAAAGATACGTCAATCCAAAGGTCCAGATTGCGGTGCGCGCAAAGCGATCACCGACATCCCGTTCCCTTATTTGATTCGCGCTAGGTCTTTTAAACATCAGGGCCTCACCAGCACTTTCATCACATCTGAATTTCTCATGCCTTGCTAAACCCCACTCGCCGGAATACCGGACCGTTTAACGGGCTGCGGCGCTGATAGTTCTTTCCATTTGCTCAACGCTTTGTTCACGATAGCATTCGGCTCGCGGGCAACAAACTCGCCGTGGCCTTCCTGCGTCTTGATCTCGCCATCCATCACCGCCACCTGACCGCGTGTCAGAGTATAGCGCGGCAGGCCCTTGACCTGCTTGCCCTCAAACACATTGTAATCAATCGAGGATTGCTGGCTATCGGCGGTAATAGTCTTTTCCTTCGCAGGGTCCCAAACCACAATATCCGCATCAGCCCCGACAAGGATCGCACCCTTTTTCGGGTAACAATTCAATATCTTGGCGATGTTTGTCGAGGTAACAGCAACGAATTCGTTCATCGTCAAACGCCCCGTCGCCACCCCGTGGGTCCACAGCATCGGCATCCGGTCCTCAAGCCCGCCAGTGCCGTTTGGAATTTTGCTGAAATCACCAATGCCCGAACGTTTTTGCTCGGTGGTAAAGGCACAATGATCCGTCGCAACCACCGAAAGCGAACCACTTTGCAGACCCGCCCACAGACTGTCCTGATGCTGCTTATTGCGGAACGGCGGCGACATCACCCGGCGCGCCGCGTGGTCCCAATCCTTGTTGAAATACTCGCTTTCGTCCAGCGTCAGATGCTGGATCAGCGGCTCGCCCCAGACCCGTTTGCCCTGCATCCGCGCCCGCCTTATGGCCTCGTGGCTTTCCTCGCAGGACGTGTGCACCACATACAAAGGCGCCCCCGCCATATCGGCAATCATGATGGCGCGGTTGGTGGCTTCGCCTTCAACCTGGGTCGGTCGGGAATAGGCGTGCGCCTCGGGTCCGGTGTTGCCATCGGCCAGCAATTGCGCAGTCAGTTCCGCCACCACATCGCCGTTTTCGGCATGCACCAGCGGGGTCGCGCCCAGCTCGGCACAGCGCTTGAAACTGGCGTACAGCTCGTCATCATTCACCATCAACGCGCCCTTATAGGCAAGGAAATGCTTGAAGGTGTTGATGCCACGCCCGACCACCTCTTTCATATCATCAAACACCTGCTCACCCCACCATGTCACCGCCATGTGAAAGGAATAATCGCAATTGGCGCGGGTCGATTTATTGTCCCAGCGCTTTAGCGCATCCAGCAGGCTTTCGCCCGGGCTGGGCAGGGCAAAATCAACCACCATGGTGGTGCCACCGGCCAGCCCCGCACGGGTGCCCGATTCAAAATCGTCACTGGAATAGGTGCCCATAAAYGGCATTTCCAGATGGGTGTGCGGGTCAATCCCGCCGGGCATGATGTAACATCCCGTGGCGTCCAGCACCTCGTCCCCTTTCAGATCGGGGCCGATTTCGACAATCAAACCACCCTCGATTTTCACGTCCGCCTTGTAGGTCAGATCAGCGGTAACAACCGTGCCGTTTTTAATTACTTTTGTCATTGGGTTTCTCCTAAAATTAACGCATAATTCCAGCACATTTCAAAACGGAGCCTTGATTATGCCCAGAAAACAAGATGCGCTTGCTATTGTAGATGAGTTCATTCAGCGCGGCGAAACTGCCCGTTTTTCTTTTATTGCATTCACAGCAAAGCAAATTTCGGATATTTTGCAAGAGCGTTTTCAAACAGACAACCACTCCATGCCCATGTGCTGCGATGCCATGCAAACCAGATTCCAGCAGGGGCGAGATTTTTTTCGACGCGGTAAAGATCGCCATAACTGGCATGATTGCATCAATGCCGAACCCTCGTCGACCTTTGAAATACTTTACGCCTTGCCCCGCTAAGCTCACTCCACAATCTCCGCCGTCKCMACMACSGCRTGMAWCARYACRTCMGCKCCCGCMGYSGCCCATTCCTTGGAAATYTCCTCGGCCTCRTTGTGSSWCAGACCATCRACGCASGGGCACATSACCATSGCSGTGGGKGCMRYGCGGTTKACCCAGCAGGCRTCRTGGCCCGCRCCKGAAATCAGGTTKYGGTGSGAATAGCCCAGSCKTTCGGCRGCRTTRCGCACRGCWGWCACACAGCCCTCGTCAAACGTCACCGGATCAAAGCCGCCGACCTTTTCCATTTCAATTCCCAGCCCCATTTCATCGCATATTTTCTTGGCCCCGACCGCCAGCCGCGCTTCCATGTCCTCGATGGTGGCAAGGTCCGGCGAGCGGAAATCGACGGTGAACACCACCTTACCGGGGATCACGTTGCGCGAGTTTGGATAGACATCAATATGCCCCGCCGCCCCGACCGCATCGGGCGCGTGGCTTAGTGCAATCTGGTTCACCAGTTCCAGCACATGCGCCAATCCCAGCCCCGCGTCCTTGCGCATCGGCATCGGGGTTGATCCGGTGTGACTGTCCTTGCCGGTGATCGTCACTTGGGTCCAGCTTAGCCCCTGACCATGGGTGACAACGCCAATCTCCTTGCCCTCGGCTTCCAGAATTGGCCCTTGCTCGATGTGTAGCTCGAAGAACGCATGCATCTTGCGCGCGCCGACTTCCTCGTCGCCGCGCCAGCCAATCCGCGCCAGCTCATCGCCGAATTTCTTGCCCTCGGCATCCTCGATCCCGTAGGCCCAATCCTGCGTGTGCATTCCCGCGAAAACACCGCTGGCCAGCATGGCGGGGGCGAAACGCGTGCCTTCCTCGTTGGTCCAGTTGGTGACCACGATCGGGTGTTTGGTTTTGATGCCCAAGTCATTCAAAGTGCGCAGAATTTCCAGCCCGCCAAGCACCCCCAGAACGCCGTCATATTTGCCGCCCGTCGGCTGCGTATCCAGATGCGATCCAACATAAACCGGCAGCGCCTCCGGGTCTGTGCCCTCACGGCGGGCAAACATGTTGCCCATCTGGTCCAACCCCATGGTGCAGCCCGCGGCCTCGCACCAGGTCTTGAACAATTCACGGCCCTCGCCATCCTCGTCGGTCACCGTCTGGCGGTTGTTGCCACCTGCCACGCCGGGCCCGATCTTGGCCATCTCCATCAGGGTTTCCCACAGGCGTTCGCCATTGATTTTCAGATTTTCACCCGGTGCCGATCCTTGTGCAACCATGATATTTCTCCCTCTATTTCAAACTCTTCAGAACGCCGCCCAGAATGCCGAACAGCTGGTCAATTTGGGCTTTGTTGATCATCAAAGGCGGCGACAGCGCGATAATGTCCCCCGTGGTGCGGATCAGCAGACCCTTTTCATAACACTCCAGAAACGCGGTGAACGCGCGTTTAGTTGGGGCCCCGTCCATCGGCGTCAATTCAATCGCGCCGATCAGGCCCATGTTGCGGATGTCTATCACATGCGGCAGACCGCGCAGCGAATGCAGCGCGTCTTCCCAATAGCTGGCCAGCGTGGCGGCGTTCTCGAACAACCCGTCCTCGCGGTAGGTTTGCAACGTCGCCAAACCAGCCGCCGAAGCAATCGGATTGCCGGAATAGGTGTAGCCATGGAACAGCTCAATCGCTTCCTCCGGCCCTGACATGAATGCCTCATAAATCGCCGAAGTCGCCAGCACCGCGCCCATCGGAATGACCCCGTTGGTCAGGCCTTTGGCCGTGACGATCAGGTCAGGCATCACCCCGAAATGGTCGGCGGCAAAACTGCTGCCAAGGCGCCCGAAACCGGTGATCACCTCGTCAAAGATCAAAAGGATTCCGTGCTTGGTGCAAATACTGCGCAGTTTTTCCAGATACCCTTTGGGCGGCATCAACACGCCGGTGGACCCCGCCATCGGCTCGACAATAACCGCGGCAATGTTTTCGCCGCCATGCAGCGCCACGATGCGCTCCAGATCATCGGCGAGATACGCGCCATGTTCGGGCTGCCCGCGGGTATAGGCGTTTTGATCGGGCAGATGGGTGTGGGGCAGATGGTCAACGCCGGTCAGCAAGGAGCCAAAGAATTTGCGGTTATTGACAATGCCGCCGACCGAAATACCGCCAAAATTAACCCCGTGATAACCACGTTCGCGGCCAATCAGACGGGTGCGGGTGCCTTCGCCGCGCACGCGGTGATAGGCCAGCGCGATTTTCAGTGCGGTTTCAACGGATTCAGACCCCGAGTTGGTGAAAAACACATGCTCGAACGGCTCGGGTGCCATATCGCGCAAAGCACTGGCCAGCTCAAATGCTTTGGGATGCCCCATTTGAAACGCCGGCGCGTAGTCCAGCTCGGCGGCCTGTTTGGCAATCGCTTGCGTGATCAGCGGACGGTTATGGCCCGCATTACAGCACCACAGGCCAGCGGTGCCATCCAGCACATCGCGCCCGCCTGCGGTTTTGTAATACATCCCGTCGGCTGACACGAACATACGCGGGTTTTTCTTGAATTGGCGGTTGGCGGTGAACGGCATCCAGAATGCGGACAGATCATTGGGATGCTTCGGGGTGTCATTAGCCATGGCAGCTTCCTTATGGGTGGCGGCATAGTTTGACCATTTGGTCAGGATCACGCTAACAGAGCCGCGATTTCAGTCAAGGAATTCGTCTGCTAGTTTAGCCCCCATTTGCGCCTGGAACGAAGAAAAACCCCGCAGTTCGGCAATTTAGGTGGCAGTTTGCCCAACGCAAGCTAAACTACAGGTTCAGGCGGATGGTATTTTACCCAAAAGGATAGGGAATGGCAGAGACACACGCGCGCACACGCATACAGAAAAAGAATCGGATCGCAATTCTGGATGCCGCGCTGGATGTGTTTTCGCAGTTCGGGTTTCGCGGATCAACTCTGGACCAGATCGCCAAGGCAGCAGGGCTATCCAAGCCCAATCTGCTGTATTATTTCCCGTCCAAAGAAGCGATCCATGTGGAGCTGTTGTCCTGCTTGATGGACACGTGGCTTGACCCGTTGCGCGATCTGGACCCGACGGGTGACCCTAGGGAAGAAATCCTTGCATACGTTCGTCGCAAGCTGGAAATGAGCCGCGTTATGCCCCGCGAAAGCCGTCTGTTTGCCAACGAGATATTGCAGGGCGCGCCACGCATGATGGACGCGATCAAAGGCGATCTGAAAGAGCTGACAGACGAGAAAGCCACAGTGATTGCCGGCTGGATGGACGCCGGAGAGATTGCCCGGTCAAACCCGTATCATTTACTGTTCTCGATCTGGTCCCTGACCCAGCATTACGCCGATTTTGATGTGCAGGTGCGCGCAGTTCTGGGGGATGAGGGGGGGGACCCTTTTCCGACTGCCGAGCATTATCTGGAAACGCTGTTTAGCAAATTATTGACGGTGTAGTTCAAGTAAATTGATTTAATTCTGCGTGATATCTTTGGCGATATTAACCCGCTCTTCATTTATATTGCTAAAGAATACATCATCGGTGGGGGCCCCGATCAGGAGCATGGATATGCTTATATTTCCTGGGGCTTTGCCTGTGGCCCCGCCACCCGAACAGGCCTTTGCTGCGTCAGCCACACCGTCGCCGGTGAAAACAGTCGCCCCCGTTGAGCAATCAGCAAAATCGCGAAACGAAACCGGTCAAAACACTGGCGAACGCTCTGGCAATCAACACAGCGAGAACCTTGTGTCATTTCCGGATCCCGACAGACCCACCGGCCCCACCCCCGCATTCGAGGCAAACCTGCTGGAGGCCGAGCGTGAAAAATTTCGCGCAGGCCCAAACCTGCCTGCCAAAGATGAAACAGAGCCGGACATGGAAAAGGCGCCGGAGCAATATGCCCAAGCGCCCGTTCCCGAAACCCATAAAGTTGACATTACACTTTAGCCGGATGCGCAAGAATTGCCCGGATTGTTGGGATGCGTCGTCCAGTTGCCGTATTCTGACGGCACCACTTCGCCGGTGCGCAAGTCAATCTCGCCGGCGGGCACCTGTTTCATGGTGATGCACCCCTCAACCGGGCAGACATTAACGCAGAGGTTACAGGCGACGCATTCGTCGTCCTTGACGCTGAACACGCGGTCCTCGGACATTTCAATCGCTTGGTGGCTGGTGTCTTCGCAGGCCGCATAGCAGCGTCCGCATTTGATGCAATCATCCTGGTTGATCACCGCTTTGGTGATGAAATTCAGGTTCAGATACTGCCAATCCGTCACATTGGGCACGGCCATGCCAACGAATTGGTCCACCGAAGTGTAGCCTTTTTCATCCATCCACTGGCTCAGCCCCGTGATCATTTCCTCAACGATTTTGAAGCCGTAGGTCATAACCGCCGTGCAAACCTGCACGTTGCCACAGCCCAGCGCGATGAATTCCGCCGCATCGCGCCACGTGGTCACGCCCCCAATGCCCGAAATAGGCAGCTTGGCCGTTTCAGGGTTGCGGGCAATTTCTGCGACCATATTCAATGCAATCGGGCGCACAGCGGGGCCGCAATAGCCGCCATGGGTGCCTTTGCCATCAATCATTGGTTCGGGCGACATCGCATCCAGATCCACCGAGGTGATCGAATTAATCGTGTTGATCAGTGAAACCGCATCCGCCCCGCCGCGCATCGCGGCCTCGGCAGGCATGCGAATATCGGTGATATTCGGCGTCAGTTTCACGATCACCGGCAGTTTGGAATATTGCTTGCACCAGCGGGTGACCATTTCGATATATTCCGGCACTTGACCAACGGCGGCCCCCATGCCCCGCTCGGCCATCCCGTGCGGGCAACCAAAGTTCAGCTCGATCCCGTCGGCTCCTGTGGCATCGACAACGGGCAGAATTGTCTTCCACGCCTGCTCCTCGCAAGGCACCATCAACGACACGATAATCGCGCGGTCAGGGTAATCTTTCTTGACCCGTGCAATTTCCTCAAGGTTCTGYYSCAWCGRCCNNWCMGYGRTCAACTCGATATTGTTCAGCCCCAGCAAGCGCCGGTCCGCACCGAAAATAGCGCCATACCGTGGGCCATTCACATTCACCACCGGCGGACCTTCTTCGCCCAGCGTTTTCCAAACCACCCCGCCCCATCCGGCCTCAAAAGCGCGGCGAACGTTGTATTCTTTGTCCGTTGGCGGGGCCGAGGCCAGCCAGAACGGGTTAGGTGATTTGATACCAATAAAATTCGAGGTTAGATCAGCCATTTTGCAAGCCCCCTATGCCATCAACGTGGCGTGAATATCAATTGCAGCGTCGCGGCCTTCGGCCACCGCTGTCACGGTCAGATCGTCGCCGCCGCTGGCGCAATCGCCACCGGCCCAAACCCCTGACATTGAAGTGCGGCCAACATCATCAACGGTGATTTTCCCGCGATCCACCGCCACCCCGTCGGGGACACCCTCAAGCGTTTGCCCGATGGCCAGAAACACCTGATCGGCGGCAATGTGAACGGTTTCGCCGGTGCCTTTCAGGCTACCATCGGCCTCGACGGTATACTCAAACTCGGCCTCACTCACGGCACCATCACCATGCATCGCCACCGGTTGTGCATTGTAAATGATCCGCACGCCCTTGGACGTCGCCAGCTCTTGTTCATAGGTCGACGCCGCCATCCGCGCCTTGNCGCGCCGATAAACCATCGTCACGTTTTCAGCGCCCATAAGTTTGGATTGCACCGCCGCATCCACCGCCGTCATACCGCCGCCAATCACCACCACATTGCGGCCCACCGGCAGTTTGGAGAGGTCACCGGCTTGGCGCAAATCCTCGATGAAATCCACGGCGTCAATCACACCGCTCAGGTCTTCTCCATCCGCCGACAGCGCATTGACGCCGCCCATGCCGATGGCCAAAAACACCGCGTCATACCCCGCCGCAAGGTCGGCCAGCGACATGCCGTCACCCAGACGCTTGCCATATTGCATGGTAATTCCGCCGATCTGCATCAGCCAGTCGACCTCGCGGTGGGCGAAATCATCGACAGATTTATAGGCGGCAATGCCGTATTCATTCAGCCCACCCGCCTTGGCGCGCCCATCCATCACCACCACATCATGACCATGCATCGCCAAACGGTGCGCACAGGACAGGCCCGCAGGCCCCGCCCCGACAACAGCCACTTTTTTACCGGTGCCAGCGGCACGTTCATACGGATGCACACCGGACGCTATCAAAACGTCGGTGGCATAGCGCTGCAAACGGCCAATCTCGACAGGCTTGCCCTCGGCCACCTCGCGCACACAAACCTCTTCGCACAGGGTTTCGGTTGGGCAAACACGGGCACACATGCCGCCCAGAATGTTCTGATCGAAAATCGTCACGGCAGCGGATTGCGCAATGCCGGTGCTGATCTGGCGAATAAACATCGGAATATCGATATCGGTTGGGCAGGCCGTTTGGCACGGCGCGTCATAACAAAAATAGCACCGGTCAGCCGCCACTGCGGCCTCGTGGGCATTCAGTGGCGCGTGCAAATCGGCAAAGTTGTTTGCATAAGCGTCAGAGGGCAAACGCCCTGGTGCAATGCCCGGTGTCATCTGGCTGTTCGGCATATCTGGCTTCCCTAGCTGGAGTAAATCAGGCGTTAATCGTGCCACACCTTAAAAATTTTATCAAATGGTAAATTTTCTTTTTTTCACACCACCACTTTTCACCCACCCCGACCTCGCGTATAAGCAGGCAAAGTCAAAGCCCGACAAAGGGCACAAGGGGATACAACGAGGACGCCATGACCAAGAAATCACAAGACTCCGACGTGGCCTTCATTCAGGCGCTGGCCGCCATTCTGGATGAAAACGGCATGACCGAAATTCAGGTCAAACGCATCTATGCCAACAATGACAGCATGAATGTGCGCGTCAGCCGCCAGACGCAAATGGTCGCCGCGGCCCCTGTGGCCGTTGCCCCAATCGCACCAGCTGCCGCCCC
>NVTS01000020.1 GCA_002732995.1 Marinosulfonomonas sp.
ATCAGCGCATCGGTATCGGATATTAAACGCTGGCCAATAGTTTGGGTGTGGCCGCGTAACGCATCGCCCTGACGGGCTAAGCACTTTTGTTCCAGATGCGCATTCAAATCATCAAAGCTGTCGTAACGCGGCGCGGGAACCATGAAGTTGCGGCGTGTATATCCAACCATGCCCTCAACGTTTCCTTTATCGTTTCCACGCGCTGGCCGACCGAACTTGTCATCAAACAGGTAATGCGATTGCAGTTCTGTAAACCGGCGTGTGCGGATGCGCGTCTTATCCCCGAGTATCCGCGCAACGGCGATCTTGGTGTTGTCGTTGTTTTTTTGATCAGGGCTTTGTCGGTGTGCCGTATCTCGTCGATGACACCAACATAAGCATCAAGTGTTGGACGATGGGGCGCTTCTGAACGCCGGCACCCCCTTCTCAGGCATGTAAACATGCCCTGCCAGGCAATGGGCGACAACGCGTGCCGCAACATCTTCGCTATCGTCTTGCGATCTTTGTTGAAATAACGCGCCGCTTCCCGAGCAGACATACCGTCCTTCAAGCAAGCACGGAGCACACGACTATAAATATCCACAGAACACATCTCCCGCCCTCCGCATAAACGAAGGACACAAACTGGCGGTATTTTACTCCGCTACAACTGCAATATGCAGCCGCTTCTGTGGGCCATTATTGCGCCGTGTTTTACCGTCGAATATCACAACCTCAAAACCCGTTGTTCAGAGGTTCCCTAGGTGAATTCTGATTCTGGTTAAATGCAAATTGCTTTAGATAATTGCCTCGAACAGCGCCTTGGTGTTCGCGGTGGTCATCTCGACAGGGTTGCCGCCGGTGCTTGGATCTTTCAGTGCCATTTCTGTCAGCTCATCCAGACGGTCCGTGCCAACGCCCATTTCAGACAGCTTGTGCGGGATTTTCATGGAATCGTTGAAGTCCTGCACAAAATCGCAGAAGCCGTCAAACCCGCCTTTGATGCCCAGATAGGCTGCAACATTTTCAAACCGGTCCGCAATCACCGGCGCATTCATTTGCAAAACCGCAGGCATGCAGACCGCGTTGGTGGTGCCGTGATGGGTGTTATAAACTGCGCCAACCGGATGCGACAGCGCATGGATCGCGCCAAGGCCCTTTTGAAATGCGGTGGCGCCCATGGCGGCGGCCGACATCATATGCGCACGGGCCTCGATATCGGTGCCATCTGCGTAAGCGCGGGGCAGGTATTCCTTGACCAGACGCATGCCCTCCAGCGCGATGCCTTGCGACATCGGGTGGTAATGCGGGCTGGAATAGGCCTCGACGCAATGGGCGAAGGCATCAAGGCCCGTGCCTGCGGTGAAGAATTGCGGCATGCCGACGGTCAGTTCGGGATCACAAATCACGATGGATGGCAGCACTTTGGGGTGAAAAATGATCTTTTTCACATGGGTGACAGAATCTGTGATCACCGAAGCACGGCCCACTTCCGAACCCGTGCCCGCCGTGGTTGGCACCGCGATGATCGGCGCAATCACATCAGGGTTGGCGCGAGTCCACCAATCTCCCACATCCTCAAAGTCCCAGATCGGGCGGGTTTGGCCGGATTGAAAGGCGATCATTTTGCCCAGGTCAAGCGCCGAGCCGCCACCAAAAGCGATCACCCCGTCATGGCCGCCGGAGCGAAAGGCGATGATGCCCGCGTCCAGATTTTTCTCGGTCGGGTTGGCATCCACTTCGGAAAACATTGCACGGCCAAGGCCCGCAGCTTCCATCAAATCCAGCGTGTAGGTGGTGATGTCGAGGCTCGCCAACCCTTTGTCAGTGACCAAAAGCGGGCGACCAATGCCCGCCGCCGCACAAGCGTCAGCGATTTCGGCAATGCGGCCAGCGCCAAAGCGCATGGTGGTCGGATAGGACCAGTTGTTTGCTAATTCCATGATATTAAACCTTTTTCAGGTGATAAGATTTGGGGCGTGTCAGGTTGTGGTAGCCAATGACGGACAACCCACCGCCACGTCCGGTGTTTTTACAGCCGGTCCAGCATAGGCCCGGATCCAGATAATCGGCGCGGTTCATAAACACGGTGCCGGTTTCGATTTGGTGGCCAATTGCCTCGGCGCGCGCAATATCGTTGGTCCAAAGCGATGCCGTCAGACCAAATTCGCTGTCGTTCATCAGCGCGATCGCCTCGGCGTCGTCACGCACCTTCATGATGCCGACAACCGGCCCGAAACTCTCGTCGCGCATCACCCGCATGGTGTGATCCACATCGACCAGAATCTGCGGCATCAGGTAGGCGCCGCCATCGTCCTCGGGGAACAGGGCCGCGTCAATCAACGGGGTGGCGCCATCGGCAATCGCCTCGGACACCTGATCGCGCACTTCCTGCGCAAACCGCACATGCGCCATCGGGCCAAGGGTGGTTGCCTCTTCAAGTGGATTGCCCAGCTTGTAGCCCGAAACAATCGCCACGGCCTTCGCAACGAAGGCGTCAAACAGGCGATCATTCACGTAAATCCGCTCGATCCCGCAGCAGCATTGGCCGGAATTGAACATCGCACCGTCGATCAATGTGTCGACTGCCATGTCCAGGTTGGCGTCTTCCATCACATAGCCGGGGTCTTTGCCGCCCAGCTCCAACCCGACGCCGGTGAAGGTGCCCGCCGCCGCCTGTTCCATCGCCTTGCCGCCCCCGACCGAGCCGGTAAAATTGACAAAGCCGAATGATTTGGCAGCAATCAGATCAGATGTAGTGTCATGGCCCAAAAAGGCGTTCTGGAACACGTCAACCGGAATGCCCACAGCGTGGAAGGCCTCGGCCATACGTTCACCCACCAGCGGGGTTTGGCTGGCGTGTTTCAACATCACCGYRTTGCCGGCAATCAGCGCCGGCGCCACCGTGTTGATCGCGGTCATATAGGGATAATTCCACGGCGCCACCACCAGCACCACGCCGTGCGCCTCGCGGGTGATGTAGCGTTTGAAATTGTCGGAATCCTCAACCACAATAGGGGCCAGCGCGCCCTCGGCGATCTTGGCCATGTAGCTTGCGCGCTCGTTAAAGCCGCCGAATTCACCGCCATACCGGATCGGGCGGCCCATTTGTTGGGCCAGTTCCGGCACGATCACGTCGTTCATTTCGCCAACGCGCGCAACGCCATCCATCACCAGTTTGATGCGTTCCGCCAGCGGGCGCGCGGCCCATTCTTTTTGTGCGGCGGTGGCGCGCACGACGGCGGCACTTGCCTGCTCCATTGTCAGCAATGGACGTTCCGCCACGATTGATCCATCAATCGGCGAGATACATTTCAGTGTTTTGGTCATGTCAGGCTCTTTCAAATCCACGGGCGATTTCATAGTCAGTGACGACGCGGTCGAAATCTTCTTGTTCCCACGTCGCAGCACGGGTGTAGTGGTCTACCACGTCGTCACCAAGGGCTCCTCGCAACATTTTTGATGCTTTTAGGGCATCGCCTGCGTCACGCAGATTGGCAGGGATGTTATCGACGGTTTTTGCGGCATAAGCGTCACCTGTCAGCGGCTCACCCAGCTCCAGTTTCTCCTCGACCCCTGCCAAACCAGCCGCCAGTTGTGCAGCCATCGCAAGGTATGGGTTCATGTCGGAGCCACCGATGCGGCATTCCACCCGCACGGCTTTGGTGCCTTCACCACACAGGCGGAATCCGGCGGTGCGGTTGTCAACAGACCATGCGGTGCCGGTGGGGGCGAAGGTGCCCTTTTGGAACCGTTTATAGCTGTTGATGTAGGGGGCCAGAAAATAGGTGTAGTCGGGGGCGTATTTGATCATTCCCGCGACATAGCTGCGCATCAGATCGGACATGCCATGCGGTTTGTCACCGTCATAAAACAGCGGCGCGCCGTCTTTCCACAGCGATTGATGCACGTGGGACGAGCTGCCAACCCGATCCGCGTGCCATTTCGACAGGAACGTCACGGCGTGGCCCTTGGCCCAGGCAATTTCCTTGATCGCGTGTTTGGCAATCGTGTGGTTGTCGGCGCAATCCAGGGGTGCGCCGTATTTGATGTTCAGCTCTTCTTGCCCTGCTTCGGCCTCGCCTTTGGTGCCTTCAACCGGGATGCCCGCCTCGAGCAACAGATTGCGGATCGGGCGCATGATGAATTCTTCTTTGGTGGTCTGCAGGATGTGGTAATCTTCATTATAGGCGCTGATTGGCTCTAGGTTCTGAAAGCCATCGGCGCGGATTTCATCGAGTGTCTTGGCAAACAGGAAAAACTCCAGTTCGGTCGCCATCATTGCATCCACACCCATATCGGCAAGTCGTGCAATCTGGCGTTTCAAAACGGCGCGGGGCGAGTGCGTTATGTCAGCCCCGTGGTGATCCAGCACATCGCACAGCACCATCGCGGTGCCCTCGAGCCACGGCATCGGGCGGAGTGTGGCAAGGTCCGGCTTCATCACGTAATCGCCGTAGCCACTTTCCCAGCTGGTGCTGGCATACCCTTCGGGGGTGGCCATTTCCAGATCGGTGGCCAGCAGGTAATTACAGCAATGGGTTTCTTTCCATGCTGAATCCACGAAATACTGTGCGACCATGCGTTTGCCCATCAGGCGACCTTGCATATCGACCATCACGGTCAGAACCGTGTCAATGCTGCCGTCGGCAACCTGTTTTTTTAACGCATCAAACGTGAGGGGGGCTGTCATGACAAGGCTCGCTTTTATCAAGGGATGGGGCGCCCCGATAAAGGGCACCCCGGTTTTCATATATCAACAGGTTTAGCCGTTGCGATAAGGAACGCCAGCTTTTTCCATGACACCAGAGTATTCCTTGAAGATATCAATGACCTTGGCTGCGCGAGGGCTACGCGAGGCCAACTCGTCCCAGAAACCTTCGGCGTCTTTTTGAACGGTTGCCCATTCTTCAGCTGGAATTGTGGTGTGCTCAAGCTTGCCACCGTTGACGCGCAGTTGCGCTTCGCCACCCCAATACCAGACTTGGCGGTAGTAGTGCGACTGGTCCATGGTGATTTTGAACAGCTCTTGCAGGTGCGGCGGAACTTTGTTCCAGCTTTCGGTGTTGGCAAAGTATGACCCACACCATGCACCGGTGACGTTGTTCAGCAGGGCATAGTTACAGATGTCGGCCCAGCCAACCTCGTATGCTTCGGTAAAGCCACACCAGGCAACACCGTCCAATTCGCCGGTTTGCATGGCGACTTCAACATCTTCCCACGGCACCGTCACAGGGATCAGGCCATAACGTGACAAGAAACGTCCAGCGGTTGGCACACCGAACACGCGCAGACCAGCCATGTCTGCAAGTGAGCGGATTGGTTTATCGACAGTAAAGATGTGCAGTGGATCCCAAGCGCCAGCGCCCAGCCACGTTACATTTTCAACTTCGCCGTATGCTTCGGCCCAGATTTCGTTCAGGCCGTACTGGTTGAACAAAACAGGCAGATCGAGCGAGAATTTTGACGAGAACGGGAAGTAGCCGCCGAAATCGGAGATATCGACCGGCGATGCCATTGTCGCATCATCCGATTGCACAGCGTCCAGCGTGCCGTTTTGCATGGCGCGGAACAATTCGTCGGTCGGGACCAGTTGGTCGGCGTAGTATAGCTCGATTTCCATCTCGCCGTTGGCGGCTTTGTTGAACGCCTCGATCTGCGGCTTGATCACATGCGCGCCAAGCGGGGCACCGGAATAGGTTTGCAATCGCCATTTGATCGGGGCTTGGGCCTGAACGATGCTGGGTGCAGCCAGCGCCGCAGCGCCACCGATCCCGGCGGTTGTGATAAACTTGCGTCTTGTTGTCATAACGTCTCTCCTTGGTTGGTTTCATTCATTTTCGCCCCTTCACAGGGCTTCTTGTTATTTTCCGTAAACATAATTCGGTAGCCACATCGCAATCTCTGGAAACACCATAAGCAACGCCAGCGCGCCAACCATGATCAGAACAAACGGAATAATCGATGTGTAGATGTCGRTGATTGTAATCTCTTTTGGGGCCATCGCCCGCATCAAGAATAAGTTATAGCCAAAGGGCGGCGTCATATACGCGATCTGGGTGGTGATGGTATAAAGCACCCCGTACCAGATCAGATCAAAGCCCAGCACCTTGACCAGCGGCACATAGAGCGGCGCGACGATGACCAGCATGGCCGTGTCGTCAAGGAACGTGCCCATCAGCAGGAATGAAAGCTGCATCAGGATCAGAATGGTCCAGGGGCTAAGGCCCAGTTGTTCGCGGAACAATCCGTCGATGGCCCGAACAGCACCCAGCCCGTCAAACACCGCGCCAAAGCCAAGTGCTGCCAAAACGATCAGCATGAACATACAGGAAATGGCCAGCGTCTGTCGCACCGATACCTCGAACACCTCGCGGGTCATGCGCCCTTTTAGAACGGCGGCAAAGAACGCAGTCATCGCGCCAATGGCGGAACTTTCAACAAGGCTGGTATAGCCCTTGATGAAGGGGATCATCATGGCAAAGAAGATCACCAGCGGCAAAAGGCCTGACAGCAACAACCGGTTCTTTTCCTTTATAAACAGGTCGGTATAAAATCGGGGGTTGTTACGAAAGACCAGAAACAGGGCACAAGAAGCCAAGGCATACAATATGATATTCCAGCTGCTGAGCAGGTCAGAAAAAGTAAAGATAGGCACCATGACAAGCATGGTAATGACGAAATAATTAAGCCGCACCGGATGTTCGGAAATTTGTTCGTATTCGGTTAATTCGTCTTTGTGCAAAGCGGGCCCAAGCGAGGGATTTATCTTACAGCGGATGGCGATGTRGATGATAAACATCGTCGCCATCATCAGACCTGGCACCACGCCCGCCAGCCACAGTTGGCCAACCGGTTGGCGTGCGATCATTGCGTATAGCACCAGCACAACGGAAGGCGGCACAAGGATACCCAGACTGGAGCCCGCCTGAATAACCCCGGTGACCATCTTTTTATCGTACCCCCGCCTGAGCAGTTCCGGCAGCGCGATGGTGGCCCCGATGGCCATGCCTGCCACCGACAGCCCGTTCATGGCCGAAATCAGCACCATCAACCCGATGGTGCCAATCGCCAACCCGCCGTTTATCGGCCCCATCCAGACGTGGAACATCTTGTATAAATCATCGGCGATTTTGGATTCAGACAGCACATAGCCCATAAAGATGAACATTGGCAGGGTTAGCATCGGGTACCATTTCATCACCTTCATCGCGGCGGCAAACGGRATGTCSGAKCCGCCARSRCCCCAKARMGNCAWGSNNGCGGCANNNGCGSCRATMMMSCCGATRGCKCCRAAMACMCGTTGKCCTGTCATCAGCATCAGCATCATCGCCGAGAACATAAAAATTGCGATCATTTCGTGTGTCATTAGAGCGATTTTCCCCGTAGTGTGGCGATGTCTTTGATAAGTTCGGATATGGCTTGCAGCAGCATCAGGAAAATCCCCGAGACCATGATGACCTTGACGGGCCAAATATATGGGCGCCAAAGTGATGCGGACTGCTGTTGATATTTTATCGAATACAGCAATGAATCCATGCCGCCATACAGCATCACACCCAGATAGAAGATCAGCAGTWATACGGTAAAGCTGTCGACCCACGCCTTTTTGCGGTTTGACCAGTTGTGATAGAACAAATCCATGCGCACATTCGCACCCAGCTGGATCGAATAAGCCCCGCCCAGCAGGTAATAGGCCACAAGGATGAATTGCGCGACTTCGAGCGTCCAGTAAGACGGGATCACAAAAGCCTGTTTCGAGATGGTCGACCACATCAAAACGCCGATCAGCAGAAAGATTGTATACATCATCACGCGCCCAACCAGATAGTTGAATCGGTCGACAACGCGGACAAATGTGCTGGCTATGSGTGGCATTTGGTCTCCGTTTGGTTGGTCAGGGTGGCAAGGGCGTCCTTGATCAGGCTGNCCAGCGTTTTGGCCATCGCCAGTCGCGTGGTCTCATCCGCAATCAAATCATTGCGCACCTCGATCATCACATTCAGCAGCCCGTTGGGCAGGGCGTGCAGTTTCAGCGTATGCGTCACGCCGTCGTCTGGTCCGTAAGGGGCATTGCGTAGGGTATTCAGTTTTGTGTGTGTCGGCGCAAGGTCCAGCATGGCGTCGGCCAGCCGTCTGTCGCTGTCGTGCAGAATACCGATTTCGACGGCGCGGGATTTGCCCATGTATAAAGGGGTGAAACTGTGGATGGTGACCAGCACGGGTGGGGTTTGCGATGCGGCGATGGTGCCAGCAAGCAAGCGGCGGAACGGCTCGTAAACTGTTGCCACACGGTCGGCTTTTTGCGCATCACTCAGTCCGATATTGCCGGGGATGTCGAACAGCTCGCTGCGCTCAGGCATTGCGCCTGCGGCGTCAGACGGGCGGTTGCAGTCATAAACCAGCCGTGACACGGTGCTGGCCACAAGGCGGGCATCCATGATCTGGCTCATCTGGGTCGCGACGGCCATCGCACCCGGGTCCCATGCGACATGGCTGATGCGGGCGGACGGGTCCAGCCCAAGGTGATCCAGATGGGCGGGGATGTGGTTTGCGGCATGCTCGCAAACCAGCAAAACAGGTGCGGTGCCTGTTTCATTCAGCAGCACAGCAGCGGGGGTTTCCCCCGAATTTTCTTGATGAATTACGCGCGCCATATCCCCCCGAGTCGCTATGAATTGATTTATGAAGAGAATTCTTCATAATGGTGTGAGCTGTCAATATAGTTTCTTTGGTAATTTGCAGAGATGGTTTGAACAGGGTATTTGTGGTCAGGTTGGGGGAAGGGTCTATGGTAGACAATAAAACAGTAGCAGAGCGATTGCGATCATCGTCTGACAGGCTGACCCGCGCCGAGCGCCAGTTATCGGACTTGATACTGGAGAACTATCCGGTGTCGGGTTTGGGCACGATCACCACGGTTGCCAAGGCCGCGCAGGTTTCAACACCAACGGCCGCGCGGATGGTGCAAAAGCTGGGCTATAAGGGGTTTCCCGAATTTCAGGCGGCGCTGCGTCGCGAATTGGATGCCAAAATTTCCGGCCCGATCGCCAAGCACGATAAATGGAGCGAGCGTGCGCCGGAGGGTCATATCCTGAACCGGTTTGCCGAAGCGGTCAGCAGCAATATCCGCCAAACGCTGGCGCAGATTGATGCAGAAGACTTTGATCAGAGCTGTGCGTTTCTGGCGGACCCTGAACGTGCAATTTATATTGTCGGCGGGCGTGTCACCCGTTCTCTTGCGGATTATTTTTTCCTGCATATGCAACTCATTCGTCCGAATGTGACCCATATTCAGTCGATTTCAAATGCTTGGCCGCATTATTTGCTGGATATCAAAAAGGGCGACGTGTTGGTTGTGTTCGATGTGCGGCGCTATGAAAATTCCACATTGAAACTGGCCGAGATGGTGCATGAGGCGGGGGCCGAAATTATTCTGTTTACCGATCAGTGGCGTTCGCCAGTTGACCGGTTCGCCAGCCGCACGTTCCTGAGCCGGATTGTTGCGCCTTCGGCGTGGGATTCACTGGTGGCGCCGATGATTTTGCTGGAAACAATGATTGCCGAGGTTCAGGAAAAAACATGGGGCGAGACCCGCCCGCGTCTGGAGGCGCTGGAGAAGATTTTTGACCGCACACGGTTTTTTCGCAAGTTTACCTGAGGGGTTGCGCCACGCTACGCGTGCCGCCCCAAACGCTTACCCCTGCGGGGCATCACCCTAAATTGCCCCTGCGGGGCATCACCCTAAATTGCCCCTGCGGGGCAAAGCAGTGCCTGCGGCGCGGATATTCGGGAAACAATGATATGAGGGCGTTAGAGCAATTCTGGAGGCAGGTTTTTGGCCTCTAGGGTCGGGATCACCCAGTTTGCATCGCTGAAATCATCCGTGTCGGTGTAGGCCGAGGGGGTGACCAGCACGGGCAGATATGCACCCAGAGCGGAAAGCACACCATTGCGGCTATCCTCGAATGCGATGCAGGCGTCAGCGGGCAGCCCCAGCTGCTTTAGCGCAAGCAGGAACACGTCGGGGGCAGGTTTTTTCTGTTTGACCATGTCGCCAGCGGCCACGTGGTCAAACACCTCTAACGCCGGTTTGCCCCAACAGCATTGACACAGCGCTTCGACATTCGGGGTGTTGGTGGTGGTGGCGACAGTGACCTTTAGGCCACGCGCCCGCGCAGCAATGATCAACTCGGCCACGCCGGGGCGTAATTCCAACTGGCCAGACGCCAGAATTGCGCCGTAAGCGGCGGTTTTCTCGACATGCAGTTTGGTGATCTCGTCATTGGTCAGGTGGCGCTCGCTTGCGGGCAAAGTTTCCTGATGCGCGCGCATACGTTCTTTGCCGCCGGTGGTTTTTAGCAAGGTTCGGTAGTCATCTACCGACCAGTTCCAGCCCATATCCCATTTCGCAAAGGTGCTGTTAAACGCGGCGCGGTGGGCTTCTTCGGTTTCGGCCAGAGTGCCGTCGACGTCAAAGATCAGGGCTTGTAACGTCACTGTTTGA
Source organism: Marinosulfonomonas sp. (assembly GCA_002732995.1). GTDB lineage: Bacteria > Pseudomonadota > Alphaproteobacteria > Rhodobacterales > Rhodobacteraceae > Profundibacter. Next base: position 10,487 of record NVTS01000020.1, read on the forward strand.
AGCTTTCGATATAGGGGCCAAGGGCGGCGAAATCGCCAAAGGCGAAATCATGCGGCAGCTCGGACACGGGGACCTTGCGATACCCCTTGGTGAACAGCGCCATTGGCATTTTGGCACGATCCGCGGTTTCAGCATCAACTTCGCTGTCGCCGACATATAGGCAACTGGGGACATCCATCAGTTTCAGGCATTCGAACAGCGGTTCGGGGTTGGGTTTTTTCACCGCCAATGTATCGCCGCCAACCACCACGTCAAAGAAATGCTCGATACCCAACATGTTCAGAATCACCCGTGCAGGCGCTTCGGGTTTGTTGGTGCAGACCGCTAATTTATGACCCTTTACATGCAGATTTTCCAGCAGCACCAGCAGGTTCGGGTAAAMCGKRGYYANNSTSACANRRRKMRKYKTSRYRMTRCWCSMNATMGGWTYWRANNAAMCGGNRWGTRYTNNTYGGCNRKCAATACCCGCATCTATCATCGCCAGCTCGACCAAACGCGGCACGCCATTGCCGATATAGCCGATCACGGTTTCCAGACCGGGTGTTGGCGCACCTTCATCGGCCAGCATTTTCACGCAAGCCGCGTGCAGGTCGGGGGCGCTGTGGATTAGCGTGCCGTCGAGATCAAAAACAATAGGGATCATGCGGTTTTCCATTTGATAGAGCAGCCCATAGAAGGCGTTTGCTCGGTTGGGCCGGCACCTGTTTGGGCGACCTGTTTCATTGCCAGATACAGATCGCGGGTTAGATTATCGGCACCGGCGTTACGGCCGGACGAGTCCAGACGGCCACGATATTGCAGGCCCATATCGGCGTTGAAGCCAAAAAAATCCGGTGTGCAGGCGGCCCCGTAAGCGCGGGCCACTGTTTGGCTTTCGTCGTGCAAATACGGGAAAGGGAAGTCCTGCTTTTGCATGTTCTCGAAACTGTCGTCGGGGTATTTATCTGCGTCATTGGCATTGATTGCAATCACGCAGATGCCCAGTTTTTGCAGGTCACGCGCATCACGCACCAGTTTATCCATGATCGAAATCACATAGGGGCAATGGTTGCAGATGAACATCACCAGCGTGCCGTTATTGCCTTTTAGATCGTTCAGCGAATAGGTCTTGCCATCCGTGGCGGGCAGGGTGAAATCAGGCGCTGGCCAGTTAAAATCGCAGACGGGGGGTATGACAGCCATGACGGTTCTCCAGTTTGTTAAAACGTTTCCAGTTTACATTGACACAAAGAGCATCGGAATTCGCCTTCAATTAGGGTGAATTCCGATCCAAGGTTAACTGGAAGCGCTCTAAAGCGGCCTGTCAGGTTTAATCTGACAGCTCGAGTATTGGAAGGCTCGTTCGCGCGGACCTTCCGGTCGTTCCTATTGCGCGGCAGTTGCCGCGTCGCGGATGGCGCGGATGTTTTTGCCGTAAACCTCGGGGTTATCAACCGATCCACCGTTGAATACGGCGGAACCGGCCACCAGAACATCGGCACCGGCCGCAGCCACCAAGGGGGCGGTTTCGGGGGTGATGCCGCCGTCCACCTGAATGTGGATAGGGCGCTCCCCGATCATGCTGCGCATCTGGCGAATTTTCTCGATCATTGGATGATTGAATTTCTGACCACCAAAACCGGGATTGATCGTCATGATCAGCACCATGTCGATCGTATCCAGAATGTGCTCAACGGTGGCAATCGGCGTTGTCATGTTCAGCGCCACACCCGACATTTTCCCCAGATCGCGGATGCTTTGCAGGGAGCGTTGCAGGTGCGGGCCAGCCTCGGCGTGAACTGTGATCATGTCGGAGCCTGCCTTGGCGAAGGCCTCGATGTAGGGGTCGGCAGGCGCAATCATCAGATGCACATCCATAAAGGTTTTGACGTGTGGGCGGATTGCGGCCACCACATTGGGGCCAATGGTCAGGTTGGGCACAAAATGCCCATCCATCGGGTCAACGTGGATCCAGTCGCATCCCTGATCCTCAACGGCGCGGATTTCAGCGCCAAGGTTGGCGAAATCAGCCGAAAGGATGGAGGGCGCGATTTTGATGTTTCGGTCAAAGGACATGGTTCAATTCCTGTTTTGTTTACGGTCTGCGCGGGGGCGGAATTTTTGAAAAATTCCGTATCGATTTCTTTGAAAGAAATCGTCCCCCCGCGTTTAGGGTCAGGCTATTTGCGGGTCAAGTGATCCGTTGGCATAACGCTTGGCCATGTCATCCATCGGAATGACGGTCATTTTGGCGGCATTGCCTGCGGYGCCGAAACGCTCGAACCGGTCTTTGACCAGTTTTTGCATTTCTGCCATCGCAGGGATCATGAATTTGCGCGGGTCAAACTCGGTCGGATTCTCGGCGGCCACTTTGCGGAATTGTCCGGTCAGCGCCATGCGGTTATCGGTGTCGATATTCACCTTGCGCACACCCATTTTGATGCCCTTTTCGATCTCTTCAACCGGCACGCCATAGGTTTGTGGCATCTCGCCGCTGTATTTGTTGATCAGGTCTTGCAAATATTGCGGCACGGAAGATGATCCGTGCATCACAAGGTGGGTGCTGGGCAGTTTGGCGTGGATCGCCGCGATCCGGCTCATGGCCAAGGTCTCGCCGGTGGGTTTGCTCGAGAATTTGTACGCGCCATGCGATGTGCCACAAGCGATTGCCAGCGCGTCCACTTTGGTTTTCTTGACGAATTCAACAGCCTCGTCGGGGTCAGTCAAAAGCTGCTCCATCGACAATTTACCAACAGCGCCCGATCCGTCTTCCTCGGCGGCCTCGCCGGTTTCCAAGGATCCCAGCACGCCCAACTCGCCCTCGACAGATGCGCCAACCCAGTGTGCCATGCGCGAAACGCGCTCGGTGATGTCGACGTTATAGTCAAAATCGGCGGGGGTTTTCATGTCGGCCAGCAATGATCCGTCCATCATCACCGAGGTGAAGCCGTGGCGGATGGCCGAGGAACAAGTGGCCTCGTTGTTGCCGTGGTCCTGATGCATGCAGATCGGAATATGCGGATACATTTCGGCCAGCGCCTGGATCATATGGCGCAGCATGATGTCGCCAGCGTATGACCGCGCACCGCGCGAGGCTTGCATGATCACCGGCGCGTTGCATTCATCGGCGGCACGCATGATCGCCAGGCCCTGTTCCATGTTGTTGATGTTGAATGCAGGCACGCCGTAATCATTTTCGGCGGCGTGGTCCAGCAGTTGACGCAGTGTGATTAGTGCCATGTTGTTAAGTCCTTGAGATTAAGCTGCTTTTGCACGCGAGAGTGCGGCAAGGCCGGGCAGTTCTTTACCCTCGAGCCATTCCAGAAAGGCCCCACCGGCGGTGGAGACATAGGTGAAGTCATCAGCGGCGTTGGCCACGTTCAGGGCGGCCACGGTATCGCCGCCACCGGCGACGGATACCGCCAGACCTGCGCGGGTCATATCAGCGGCGGTACGGGCCAGCATTTTGGTTGTATGGTCAAATGGCGGGATTTCAAATGCGCCCAGTGGTCCGTTCCACAGAATAGTCTGGGCGCAGGCCAGTTCGGCCTCGAAATCGCGCAAGGCGTCGGGACCCGCGTCCAAGATCATCGCGTCCTCGGGGCAAGCGTCATTGGCGACGATCTGTTTGCGGGCGTTGGCCTTGAATTCGCGGGCGATCACCACGTCGCTGGGCAGCAGCAGCTTGCAGCCGGATTTTTTGGCCAGCGCGCGAATTTCGGCAACGGTGTCGACCTGATCGGCCTCGTGCAGCGATTTCCCCATCGGTGCGCCATCGGCAAACAGGAAGGTGTTGGCCATGCCGCCACCAATGATCACCGCATCAAGTTTGCCGACAAGATTTTTCAGCACCGAGATTTTGGAGGACACTTTCGCGCCCCCGACAATTGCCACGGACGGGCGCTTGGGGTTCTCTAGTGCTTTGGTCAACGCGGTGACCTCGCCCAGCATCAAGGGTCCAGCGGTGGCAGGCATGGTGCGTGCGATGGCCTCGGTCGAGGCATGCGCCCGATGCGCACAGGAAAATGCGTCATTGACATAGATGTCACCAAGGCGGGCAAACTGTGCGGCAAGGGCTGTCTCATTGGCCTCTTCACCCGGCTCGAAGCGCACGTTTTGGCAGAGCAATGCTTGGCCATCGGCCAGATCCGCCGCCGCTGATTCAGCTGCATCGCCAACGCATGCGTCAACGAAAGCCACATCGACGCCCAAGGCATCTGCCAAAGTTGACTGGATCGTTTGGGTCGAAAGATCAGCATTGCGCGCACCCTTTGGGCGGCCCAGATGGGTCAGGATCACCAGACGCGCGCCCGCCGCCATAAGCGGCTTCATGCCCTCGGCAAACCGCGTGATGCGGGTGGCGTCCGAAACCGTGCCATCATCGTGAAACGGCACGTTCAGATCGGCGCGCACCACGAGGCGCTTGCCCTTCACATCCATATCCGTGATCGCAAGGATGCCCATTAGATCAAGGCTCCCATGACCACAGCCGTGTCGGCCATGCGGTTGGAGAAACCCCACTCGTTGTCATACCACGTCAGGATGCGCACCATATTGCCGGAAACGACTTTGGTCTGGTCCATGTGGAAGATTGACGAGTGCGGATCATGGTTAAAGTCGATCGAGACATTGGGCACTTCGGTATACCCCAGCACACCCTTCAGATGACCATCAGCAGCGGCTTTGATCGCGGCGTTGACTTCTTCAACGGTGGTGTCACGCGACGCTTCAAAGGTCAGGTCGACGACCGATACATTCGGGGTCGGCACGCGGATCGCGACGCCGTCCAGCTTGCCGTCCAATTCGGGCAGGACCAGACCCACGGCCTTGGCGGCACCTGTGGAGGTCGGGATCATCGAGATCGCGGCAGCGCGGCCCCGATACATATCACGATGCATGGTATCGAGCGTAGGTTGATCGCCGGTATAGCTGTGGATCGTGGTCATAAACCCGTGGTTGATGCCGATGGCATTGTGCAGGGTTTGCACCACAGGTGACAGGCAGTTGGTGGTGCAAGACGCGTTTGACACGATGGTGTCGGCGGCGGTCAGCACCTGGTGGTTTACGCCATAAACGATGGTCTGGTCCGCATTCGCACCGGGGGCCGAGATCAGCACCCGTTTCGCACCGCTGTCCAGCAGCAGTTGCGCTTTGTCCTTGGCGGTGAAAATGCCGGTGCATTCCATGGCAATGTCAACATCACCCCAAGGCAGATCAGCCGGGTTGCGAATGGCGGTGACTTTGATCGGGCCACGGCCAACGTCGATGGTGTCGCCCGACACGGTCACAGTGGCGGGGAAGCGACCATGAACACTGTCAAAACGCAGCAGATGGGCGTTGGTTTCAACCGGACCCAGATCGTTGATAGCAACGACTTCGATGTCTGTGCGACCCGATTCAATGATGGCGCGCAGGATGTTGCGGCCGATGCGGCCAAAGCCGTTGATGGCTACTTTTACTGTCATAATCTTTCTCCCTTAAAGCAGATTTTTGGCGGCAGTTGCCACGGCCTCGGCCGTGATGCCGAAATGGTTATAAAGGTCGTCAATCGGGGCCGAGGCGCCAAAGCCGGTCATGCCGACAAAACCCGAATTATCGCCCAGCAGCTTGCCCCAGCTTTGCTCGATCGCGGCTTCAACGCCGACGCGCGGGGCAGTGCCCAGAACCCCGGCGCGGTAGGCCGCGTCTTGCGTCGCAAACAGCTCGAAACACGGGGCCGATACCACGGCGGCCTTGATGCCGTCCTTGGCCAAGGCGTCTGCGGCGTTCATGGCGATTTCAACTTCGGAGCCGGTGGCGATCAGGGTTACGTCACGATCGCCGGCTGTGTCGCGCAAAATATATGCGCCGCGCGAAACCATGTTGGCGTCCGTATGTTTGGTCCGCAAGCAGGGCAGACCTTGGCGCGACAAACAGAGGATCGACGGGGTGGATTTTGACGTGGCTGCAATTTGCCATGCCTCGGCCGTTTCCACCACATCGGCGGGGCGAAATACCATCAGGTTTGGCATGGCGCGAAGCGATGCGACGGTTTCGACCGGCTGGTGGGTCGGGCCGTCTTCGCCAAGGCCAATGCTGTCGTGGGTCATCACGTAGGATACCGGAATGCCCATCAGGGCTGACAGGCGGATCGCGCCGCGACAGTAGTCGGCAAAGGCGAGGAACGTGCCGCCATARGCAAGGAAGCCGCCGTGCAGCGCGATTCCGTTCATCGCCGCCGCCATGCCGTGTTCGCGCACGCCGTAATAGATGTAGTTGCCCGCGTAATTATCGCGGGTCACGGTTTCCATGCCGGATGTTTTGGTCAGGTTTGATCCGGTCAGATCGGCTGATCCGCCAATGGTATTGGGCAGGGTGGCGTTGACCACTTCCAGCGCCATCTGGCTGGCCTTGCGGCTCGCAACCTTTGGCGCGTCCTGCGACAGGCGGTGTTTATAGGCGTTGATCGCGGCATCCAGCGCGGCCGCATCCGGTGCGGCCAGAGATGCGGTGAACGCTTCGGCCCTGGCCGATCCAGACAAGCGTWTATCCCACGCCAAACGCGCTTCTTTGCCGCGCGCGGCAATTGCGTGCCAGTCGGCGTAAACATCGGCAGGGATTTCAAACGGGGCGTGAGGCCAGCCCAAAGCGGTGCGGGTCAGGGCAATTTCGTCGTCCCCTAGGGGGGCGCCGTGAGTGGCGGATGTGCCCTGTTTATTCGGTGCGCCATAGCCGATGATGGTCTTGCAGGCGATCATCGAGGGCTTGCCGGTCTTTTTCCTGGCTTTTGCGATGGCTTTTGCGATGGCTTCTTTATCGTGGCCATCCACCTCTTGCACATGCCAGCCGGCAGCTTTGAAGCGTTTTTTCTGGTTCATCGAGGAGGACAGCGAAACTGCGCCATCAATGGTGATACTGTTGTCGTCCCACATCACGACCAAACGGCCAAGGCCCATGTTGCCTGCAAAATCAATGGCCTCATGGCTGATGCCTTCCATCAGGCATCCATCACCGGCGATCACATAAGTGTAGTGATCGACCAGATCATCGCCAAACCGCGCGTTGTGCATCCGTTCGGCCAGCGCCATGCCGACAGCGGTGGAAATGCCCTGACCCAGCGGGCCTGTGGTGACCTCGATACCCATCGCGTGGCCATATTCAGGGTGGCCCGCGGTGCGAAAGCCCATCTGGCGGAAATTGCGGATCTGGTTGATGTCCATGTCGCTGTAGCCCAGCAAATGGTTGATCGAATAAACCAGCATCGAGCCGTGGCCCGCCGACATCACGAACCGGTCGCGGTCGGCCCATTTATCAGCGCTCGGGTCAATGTTCATAAAGCGGTTGAACAAAACRGTCGCCACATCGGCCATGCCCATCGGGGCGCCGGGGTGGCCGGAGTTGGCGGCCTGGACCGCATCCATTGTCAGGGCGCGGATGGCATTGGCCATGTTGGTTTCATTGGTCATAATTTCAGCCCTTTTTATGCGCGTTTTGATTCAGAGATCATGCGTTCCACCATCGGTGTGAAGATCAGCTGCATCGCCAGCTCCATCTTGCCACCGGGCACCACGATAGAATTGGCGCGGCTCATGAAACTGTCGTGGATCATTGATTGCAGGTAAGGGAAATCAATGCCGCGCGGATCACGAAAGCGGATCACCACAAGGCTTTCGTCAGCCGTCGGGATCCAGCGCGAGATCATCGGGTTGGAAGTGTCAACGATCGGTACCCGCTGGAAATTGATGTCGGTCTGGGTGAATTGGGGCATGATGCAGTGCACATAGGCGTGCATCCGGCGCAGGATGGTGTCGGTGACGGCCTCGGTGGTGTAGCCGCGCTGGCTCTTGTCACGGTGGATTTTCTGGATCCACTCGAGGTTGACCACAGGCACCANCCCCGATTGTCATATCGGCGTATTTCGGCAGATCGACGGTGTCGTTCTTCACCGCCCCGTGCAGACCCTCGTAAAACAGCAAATCTGTTCCCGTTTCGATGTTTTCCCAAKCGGTAAACGTGCCTGAAGCCGCGCCCAAGACAGCGCCTTCTTCGTCATTATGGACGTAATAGCGTTTCTTGCCGGTGCCGGTTTCACCGTAGGATCTGAACACCGCTTCCAGCTCCTCCAGCGCGTTGGCTTCATAGCTGAAGTGGCTAAAGGTGTGATCACCCTTGGCGTAATGCTTGTCCAGTTCCGCTTTCATCGCGGCGCGGTCATATTTGTGGAATGCGTCGCCCTCGATGGTGGCTGCGGTCACACCTTCGCGGCGGAAAATCTGCTCGAACGTGTCCTTGACGGTCGATGTGCCAGCGCCAGAGGAGCCGGTGACGGATATGATCGGATGTTTCTTGCTCATGTCATGTTTTCCTTAATCACGAAACAGGCCGCGAGAGCCAAAAAGGGCAGAGACTTCTTTGTCAGGCAGATCATGGTAGGAGGCGAGGCGATCCACCTTAACGGGGGTGCCGAACACAAAAGGCGTGCGGGCGTGCAATTCCCTGGCGGTTTGATCCAGAATGCGGTCATGCTCGTTGGTGGCGTGGCCCTCGGCCTGCTCGACCAGAAACGCCATCGGCGCACATTCATACAGCATCCGCAGACGACCAGCGCCGTAGCCTTCCCGATCATCGGTCGGATACAGGAATATGCCGCCGCGGGTCAGAATGCGGTGGGTTTCAGCCACCAGGGATGCGACCCAGCGCATGTTGAAATTGCGCCCGTGAACGCCCTCGGCCCCTGCGATGCAGTCATCGATATAGGCGCGCACGGGTTTGCTCCAATGACGGTAATTCGAGGCGTTGATCGCGTATTCATTGGATTCTTTGGGGATGATCACATTGTCATTGGCCATTTCATAGCGGCCGGTATCGGGGCTGAGAATGTAAAACTGGGTGCCCTTGCCGAAGGTCACCATTAGGCCGGTTTGTGGCCCGAAAATGATGTAGCCCGCCGCTATTTGCTCATGGGCGGGGCGCAGGAAACTTTCGTCAGCACCGTCCTTGGCTTCAAAGATCGAGAATATCGTACCGATGGAAACGTTCACATCAATGTTGGAAGAACCATCCAGCGGGTCAATCGCCAGCGCATATTTGCCGTTCGGGTCCAGCTCGACCACGATCTCTTGTTCCTCGGAGGCATACCAGCGCACGCCCAGCGATTTCAGCGCCGCAGCGAAGGCTTCGTCCGCCATCACATCCAGCGCTTTTTGCTGGTCGCCATCGGTGTTTTCACCGACATTCCCGCCCAGCGTTTGGCCCAGCGAGCCACGTGCGATGGTCTTGTCGAGATCAGCGCCGACTGTGCAAAGTCCGTTGATCAGCGGATAGAGGTCCGCCGGAATTTGGTCGTTTCCGATGATATTTCCGGCTGGCCGCATAATAATCCCCCGATTCTGGCGCTATTTCGGTATTTTTATTAGCATTCCATAAATTGAATGATTATAGAATTTAATAATATCAAATCTAGAATTAAGGAAATTTAATGCCAAAGCTGGATGCGATAACTTTCAAACAGTTACGGGCCATACGTGCCGTGGCAGAGCAGGGCACTTTATCTGCCGCCGCCGAGGCGGTGGGGTTAACGCCGCCTGCAATCCACACCCAGTTGCGGATTCTGGAAGAGAATCTGCAATGTCGGCTGGTGGATCGGGGCGGTGCACTTGGGGCGCGGTTGACCGCCGAAGGTCAAGCTGTTCTGGATGCGCAATTCACCATTCAGAATGCGCTGGAGGGGTGCATGCAAAAGGTGCGGGCGCTGCGGGCAGGGCAAAGCGGCGTGGTGGTGCTGGGCGTGGTTTCGACCGGCAAGTATTTCGCGCCCGGGCTGGTGGCGATGTTACAGCAGCATTACCCCGATATTGACGTGGTGCTGCGGGTTGGCAACCGCGACATGATTGTGCGGGCGTTGCAGCAGCAGTCGATTGATCTGGCCATCATGGGGAGACCGCCACGTGCACCCAAGGTTATGCTGGAACAAATTGGCAGCCATCCGCATGTGATGATCGCGGCGCCGGACCACCGGTTGGCGGGCAAGACCAATATCAGCCCCGAGGAATTACTGGCCGAAACATTCATCGCCCGCGAGGACGGGTCCGGCACCCGCATTCTGATGATCCGCTATCTGGACCGGATCGGCGACGGCACCACATACCGTTACATTGAAATGGGCACCAACGAGACGATCAAACAGGCGGTGATCGCCGGGCTGGGCATCGCGATGATCTCGCAACATACGGTGACCGAAGAATTGAAATCGGGCCGTCTGGTGACGATCGAGCCTGAAGGGCTGCCGATCGAGCGCAAATGGTATTTGCTGCGCCGCGAGGATCTGGCGGTGACACCGGCGATTGCCACCGTGCACCAGTTTATCTCGGATTTGCAGGGGTCGTTTTTGCCGACGCTTTAGGTCAAACGCTCATCAAGCTTCACGGCTCTTTTTGCTGGCGGGATCATCCGGCATCTGCCCGCCAGCATCCGCCCCCGTAACGCCTGTTAGAAAGACGTGATTGCCTGACATCAGAGCCGGAGACAGCTTTAGCTGTTCCGCTGCTGCACGATACTTTGGCGGTATGATCGGGCGTTTTGTCATTGAATCACCCTGTTGCGGATACTTTGGTGTTATAGCGGCGCAGTCGTTCATCTAGAGTTCCGCTGTGCAGCTCGAACATATGATTGTCAAAGTCATAGAAATATATCGAGTGTCCTTCCCCTTCGACCCTTGCCCGCCCTTCACGGACTTTCAGGCCAAGCTGGTTGATGCGCGCGAGGCGTTCGTCATATTCATCCGCACCCATCTTGAAAGCAACGTGATTATAGGTTCGGCTCGGAAGTGGTTCCCCTTCCATTGTTGCAATCCACAGCCCCCCGACGTCAAAGAAGCGCTCTTTAGAAAGCGAAAACGTATTGTCTCCGCTATCGTAAATCTTCTCTGCGTCGAGAACTCTGACCAGGATTTCTTCCATTCTGTCAAGATTGCGAACGATGAATGTTATGTGACTTAAGCCTTCGATCATTATTTCAAACCCTTGGAGTTCAACTGCTGGCAAGGTGACTATGAATAAGCCGAAAGCTCAATAGTAAATTCCCCCGCAGTTTTCCTGCACAGGTCCAGCGTAACTAGAGGCGGGTGCCTCAAATGCGGGACGACCGGAATTCCATTGCCACCTATATAAACACAGGCATAGAGTTGGGCAAAGGCGAGTCAGCTGAGTTAGGGAATTTGCAAATGTCACCGACCAACACCGGCCCGCTGAAGGGGCTAAAAATTCTGGATATGACACGCATTCTGGCGGGGCCTTATGCAACGCAATTGCTGGGCGATATGGGCGCGGATGTGATCAAGGTCGAGCGGCCTGGCGCGGGCGATGATACCCGTGGCTGGGGGCCGCCCTATGTCACCACGGCGGACGGCGAGGCGACGCGCGAGAGCGCCTATTACATGTGCACCAACCGCAACAAACGCTCCATTGCGGTGGATATGGCCGATCCGGACGGGGCCGATACCCTGCGCAAACTGGCCAAAAAGGCCGATGTGGTGATCCAGAATTTCAAGGCAGGGGGCTTGGCCAAATACGGGCTGGATTACGCCACCCTTTCGGCACTCAATCCGGCGCTTGTTTACTGCTCGATCAGCGGTTTCGGCCAGACCGGACCAAATGCACATCGGGCGGGGTATGACCTGTTGGTGCAGGGGTCAGGCGGCATCATGAGCCTGACGGGCGATCCGGACGGGGTGCCAACCAAGGTGGGCGTGGGCATCGCGGATATGATGTGCGGCATGTATGCCAGCACCTCGATCCTGGCGGCGCTGCGGCATCGGGATGCCACCGGCGAGGGCCAGCACATCGACATTGCGCTGGCCGATACCCAAGTGGCATGGCTGGCCAACGAGGGGGTGAATTACCTGCTGTCGGGGGTGGCCCCCAAACGGCGTGGCAACCAGCACCCCAATATCGTGCCCTATCAGGTGTTTGAATGCGTTGATGGCCACGCGATTGTGGCCGTGGGCAATGACGCGCAATTCGCGCGGTTTGCGGCGCTGATCGGCTTGCCGGAACTGGCCGATGACGCGCGGTTTACGGTGAACACGGCGCGGCTGGAAAACCGCGAGGTGTTGATTGCGCAGCTTGAGGCGCGCATTCGCCAGATTGAAAAGGCGACATTGGTGGCGGATATGGAAGCTGCCGGCGTGCCGGGGGGCGAGATTAACACATTACCCGAGGTGTTTGCCTCGGACCAAGTGGCGGCGCGGGGCATGAAAATTTCGATGCCGCACCCGCTGGCCGCATCGGGCAGCGTTGATTTGATCGGCAATCCGGTGAAATTCAGCACTACCCCGGTGAATTATCGCCATTCACCGCCTTTGTGTGGTGAGCATACGGATGAGGTTCTGGCGGACTGGCTGGGGGACGAATGATGTTTCAACTGACGCAAGAGCAGCGCCAAATCCAAGGGACCGCGCGGGAATTGGCCCAAGGGGTGATATGCGCAGGTGCCGCCGGGGTGGACCGCACGGAACAATACCCGTGGGATAATGTAGCGGCGCTAACGGACGCCGGTTTCATGGGCATGTGCATCCCCAAGGAGCACGGCGGGCAGGGGTGTTCTTACCTTGATGCGGTGTTGGTGGTCGAGGAAATGGCCAAGGCCTGCGGGGTAACAGGCCGCATTGTGGTCGAGGGCAATATGGGGGCGATTTGTGCGTATGGCACGCAGGCCCAGATTGACCGCGTAGCACCTTTGGTGCTGGCGGGGGACAAGCCGGCGATTTGCATCACCGAACCCGGGTCGGGGTCGGCGGCGACCGATATGACCACGGTGGCGGTGAAATAAGGCGACACTTATGTGTTGAACGGCACCAAGCACTGGATCACCGGCGGCGGCGTGTCCAAGGCACATCTGGTTTTCGCACAGGTCGAGGAGGGTGGCGAGCGGCTGGGCATCGGCGGATTTATCGCTGTGCGCGGCGAGGATAAGGGGTTGATCATCGGGGCGCGCGAGCCTGCGATGGGGCTGCGCGGCATTCCCGAAACCGAGGTGCGGTTTGAGGATATGGAGATCGGCGCCGATATGGCCCTGATCCCGCCGCAGGGGTTTAAGCGCGGCTTTGCCGGATTGATGAATGCTTGTAACGGCCAACGGGTCGGGGCGGGGACCGTGGCGCTGGGCGTGGCTGTTGGCGCCTATGAGGCGGCTTGTGATTACATTAAAGTGCGTGAGCAGTTTGGGCGGCCTATTGCCGAATTTCAGGGGCGGCAATGGATGGTGGCGGATATGAATGTGTCGCTTGAGGCGGCGCGGATGATGATCTGGCGGGCGGCGGTGAGTGGCGACGGGTTTCCTGATCCGTTGATGGCGGCGCAGGCCAAGCTGATTGCATCCGAGACCGCCGTGAAGGTCACCAATGACGCGCTGCAAATGCACGGGGCGGCGGGCTATTCGCGCAATCTGCCGCTGGAGCGGATGGTGCGGGACGCGCGGATGTTCACCATTGGCGGCGGCACGGCGCAGATGCTGCGCAATCTGATTGCGGGCAAGGTGTTGGGGATGAAGGTGCCGCAGATGCGCGACGGGTATCTGCGGGGCGCGAAATGAACGCGGCACAGGCGATTGCCAATACGATCAACACCGTGGCAACGCCTATCAGGAACAGGTGCCGTTGATTGTGTTAAGCGGGTGCGTCAGCCATGAAATGGCCATGAAGTTTACCCACCAAGTCATTGATCAAACAGGTCTTTTGTCACCCGCACCAAAGCATCCCTGCGCGTTGAAGCAGGGGATGCCGCGCAGGTGGTGCAACAGGCATTGTCGATTGCGAGGGCGGACCCGATGGGACCGGTGCATATTGACCCGCCGGATGCTCTGGCGCTGGACGAGGTGGCAGAGGTTGTGGCGGCAGCCTTGATTTCACCGCCAAAAAAATGGCCAGAGGGAGACGCTCGCCAGCAGGCGATTGAAATGCTCTTAAATTCCAAAAATCCTATTATTTTAGCTGGTTTAGGAGATGTTCGTCATGCGGCTGGGCCTGCCATTCTGGCCTTGGCTGAAAACATAAAATACCTGTTGTAACCACTTATAAGGCCAAAGGAATTATACCGGAAGATCATCCCTTGGCGTTGGGTGGCCACGGGTTGTCGCCGCTGTCGGACAAGTCCATCCTGCCGCTACTGGCGACCTCCGATTGTGTGATTCTGGCAGGGTATGATACGATTGAAATGAGGGCGGGCTGGATCCGGCCTTGGGCTGCCGAGAATGCGATTGAAATCATGCATGCCGCCAATGATCATGGCATGCATGGCTGTGCGGTGCGGTTCATCGGCGATGTTGGTGCGGCTGTTACGGCGCTGGGCGGGCCGGATGGTCCGGTGTGGATCGACGGAGAGCCTGCGGCAGCCAAGGCCGAATTGCAGCGGGTGTTTTCCAGTCGGGATAATTGGGGCGCGCACCAGATTTATGCGACGCTGAACGAGTGCTTGCCCAAGGATGCTGTGGTGACTGTGGACAGCGGGGCGCACCGTATTTTGCTGAGCCAGATGTGGCGCTGCAACCGACCCAATTCATTGCTGCAATCCTCGGCGTTTTGCAGCATGGGTGTGGCGGTTGCGCGGGCTTATGGCGGGGTGGGTGTGGTGGTGGAAAGCCGTAAGAGTTTGGAGGCGGCGGTGGAGGAGGGGCTGGCGCGTGATACGTTCACGGTGCTGGCTTGCCCGATTGACAAGGGCGATTATGACAGGGCGTTCTAGGGTGGTTATTGTGGTGCGTCGTGATCATGAATGTCTGAAACGGTGGGTGCAATCCCCCTGCTTCTCTGTTGGATGGGCAAGCTACTGCCAGTTCATAGGATCCAGTCGGAAAAACTCTGACAGTTGGTCGTAAATCTTTGGTTCCGCGCGCTTAAGGGCTGCCGGTTTTTCAAAGAACACCTCAACAGACACCGCAAAAAACTCTTCCGGCCCTTCGGCGCCGTAAGCATCAATTACAGTTTTGCGCCCTCTTTCGATGTTTTGAACATGGCGCTCAAAAGCGTTGACGAACACACGCTCCCAATCAAAGAGGCTGTGTCCTCTGGTGAGAACGGGGGCACCGTTAGTGTGACCTGATAAGTCGTCGATTTGGTGGGCGAATTCATGCAGCACGACATTGTGGCCGTCCGTGTCATTCATGGCGCCTTGTTTGCTATGTGCCCAGGAAAGAACAACAGGGCCCCGCGACCAGCTTTCACCCGTGCGCACTGTTTCGCGTTCAGTCACTACATAGCCATCGCGATTTTTGCCTCGCGACTTGAAGGCATCTGGATAGATGAGGATCGTTTGAAGATGCTTGTACCACGTGTCTCTATTGACGACGAGAAGACAGGCTTGGGCCGCAATGGAAAGCTGCATCTCTTCCGTTACGTCTAATCCGTTGCACCCGACAAATTCGATCTGGTGCAGAAAGACATTGATCTTGCCTTCGAGTTTCCTGTGCAATTCAAAAGGAAGCTTTTGAATTAGGGGGACCTGCCCTGCGATGATGACGCGTTGATGATGGGATAGCGGCGCTGTAAGCAGCTTTGTGCGGGTCTGCCGTTTCAAGTAGTACCGAAAACCAAACGCACCTGTGACAAGAAGAATGAGGGTCAGGAAAATTGGCATGGGTGCTTGTTACACATTGCGGACAGTTTTTGGTAGCGGCATTTCATACCTAATGCGTCTCGAGGTGAACTCAAAACGCTTTAATCCCCCGACACGATATCTTCCAGCCGCGCGTAGTCGTCCTCGCGGTATTCCTGAATGACGCAGAGGATTTCATCCTCATCCACCCCGAGCGATTTTAACGCGACACTGCCCAGTTGCAAGCTGGACTCAGCCGCCTCGGACACCACGGCGGTGGCGCCAACCCGCTCCAGTTCCAGCGTGCGCTTGCGGTCGCGGGCGCGCACCAGAATCGGCAGGTCGGGGTGTTCGCGGCGCAAGGCGGCGACCACGCGGCGGGTGACTTTGGGCTTGTCCAGCGTCACCAGCGCCATTTTTGCCCGCCCGGCACCGGCTGATTGCAACACCTGTATCTGGTCGGCGTCGCCGTAATAAACCGACATGCCCCGCGCACGGCATTTGGCCACCCGCGCCTGATCCAGATCCAGCGCGACGTAGGGCATGCCTGCATCCGACAGCACTTTGGCGACGGTCTGGCCGACCCGTCCGAAACCGGCGATCAGCACGTGGTCGTTGACGTTTTCCAGATCGGAGCCAATCGAATCCTGCGGGTGGTGCGTGTCGGTGCGCAGCCGGTTGCCGATGTGTTTTCCGGCGTAAAACATCAGCGGGGTGGCGACCATACTGATGGTGATCACCGCCATCAGGATTTGCGCAAGCTCCGGCGTGATCAGGTTTAGCGCCATTGCCGCACCAAACAGCACAAAGCCGAATTCGCCGCCTTGGGACAGGGCAAATCCGGTGCGCACCGAGGTGCTGAGAGGCTGGCCGGCAAGGCGGCAAAGAGCAGCGGTGATCAGCGTCTTTGCGACCATCAGGCTGGTTACAATCAACAGGATAAGGCCCAGATTTCCAACGATAAAGCCGATGTCGATCGCCATGCCGATCGTCATGAAGAACAGCCCCAGCAGGATACCGCGAAACGGGCGGATGTCGGCCTCGATCTGGTGGCGATATTCGGTTTCGGCCAGCAGCAACCCCGCCAGCAACGCCCCCAGTTCCATCGACAATCCGGCCAGCGACATGACCCAGCCCATGCCCAGCACCACCAGCAGGGTGGTGGCCATGAATAATTCTACGCTGCGCATGCTGGCGATCATCCGGTAGAGCGGGCGCAGCAGGTAGCGGCCAAAGCCGATGGCAACGGCGAGGGCGGCGGCCCCTTTCAGGGCGGCCAGCCCGAAGGCTTGCATGAACGAGGTGCCCTCGGTCCCCAGTAGTGCCACAAGGATCAGCAGCGGCACCACGGCGATGTCTTGCAACAGCAGGATCGAAAACGTGGTCAGACCAAAGCGGGTGGCGCGTTCGCCCCGCTCATTCAGCAATTGCAACACGAACGCGGTTGATGACAGGGTAAGGCCACCGCCGATGATGGTGGCGGCCTCGAAGCCTAACCCTTGCTGGTAGGCCACAGAACCGATCACAATGCTGGTAACCCCGACCTGTAGGCTGCCCAGCCCGAACACCGTGCTGCCCAGGGCCCGCAGGCGCGAGACGGATAATTCCAGCCCGATCATGAACAACAGGAACACAACACCCAGTTCGGCCAATGTATGCGCGGACTGCGTGTCGCCGATCAGGGCAAACCCGTAGGGGCCAATGATGATGCCTGCCGCCAGATACCCCAGTATCGGGCTGGAGCGCAGGCGTTGGAAGGTCGGGACGATAACGACGGCCGCCGCTAGAAAAATCAGCACGTCCAGCAGATATTCCGAATGGCCCAAATGTCTATCCCCGTGCGTTTGATCATTGCTGACGGTGTTGGTTGAACTCATCGCAATATTGCTGCCAAAGTCAACGGTTGATGTGGCGGGACACTTTGGCGGGGTGAAACAGGGCATTGTGACGCGGTTTTTTACGGTATTCAGGTTGAATTTGGCAACAAACGCCGATTTGGTAACCGATCGTTCAACCCATTTGTGCGAAAACAGCCGCGCCCCCCTTGCAGGGGTCCGAGCGCACAACTAAGACTTGGGGAAGGAAACTCGCGCAAGTTATGGCGACAGCAGCAGGCAGGTGAATATGTACGATCCAGTTTCGACAATTTCAGATATCATTATCCCCACGGTTGAGGAAACTTCAGCGCGCGGATCAATCCGCTATGATATTTTTTCGCGGCTCCTGAAGGAGCGGATTATTTTCATCTCGGGACCGATACATGACGATATGGCGACGATCATCGTGGCGCAGTTGTTGTTTCTGGAATCCGAAAACCCGAAAAAAGAAATATCGATGTATATCAACTCGCCCGGTGGCGTGGTGACGTCGGGGCTGTCGATCTATGACACCATGCAAYATATCAAACCCAAAGTTTCGACTGTGGTGATTGGTCAGGCGGCCAGTATGGGTTCTCTTTTGTCCGTGGCCGGCGAGCCCGGTATGCGGTTTGCGCTGCCCAATGCGCGGATCATGGTGCATCAGCCATCGGGCGGTTATCAGGGTCAGGCGACGGATATTATGATCCACGCGGCGGAAACCCAGAAGATCAAGGATCAGTTGAACAAGATTTACGTCAAACACACCGGCCAGACCCTGAAGGCGGTTGAAAAGGCGCTGGAACGGGACAACTTTATGTCAGCCGAGGAGGCGCTGGCGTGGGGGCATCTGGACAAAATCGTCGAAAACCGTCCCGCGATAGAAGATGACGACAGTTGATTTGCGCTCGCAAGTCATTTTGGCGTTGAAGACAAAAACGGGCTGCCCTAAGCTATCAGGCAAGGGGCAGTCTTTGCGACCTAAACAGGTTGTGATGGAAACAGGTTTCGAGCCACTAGAGGTGCACAATGGCGACTAATTCAAGCAGCGACAGCAAGAACACCCTTTACTGCTCATTTTGCGGCAAAAGCCAGCATGAAGTGCGCAAACTGATTGCCGGGCCGACCGTATTTATCTGCGATGAATGCGTCGAGCTGTGCATGGACATCATCCGCGAGGAGACCAAAACCTCGGGTCTGAAATCCAGCGAAGGGGTGGCGACGCCGAGAGAAATCTGCAATGTTCTGGATGATTACGTAATCGGCCAGCTCCACGCCAAACGGGTTCTGTCAGTGGCGGTGCACAACCACTATAAACGCCTGAACCACAGCGGAAAAACCGGCGAGATCGAGCTGGCGAAATCCAACATTATGCTGATTGGCCCCACCGGTTGCGGTAAAACCCTGCTGGCGCAAACGCTGGCGCGGATTCTGGATGTGCCGTTCACCATGGCGGATGCGACCACCCTGACCGAGGCCGGTTATGTCGGGGAGGACGTTGAAAACATTATTCTAAAACTGCTACAGGCTGCGGATTACAATGTCGAGAAGGCCCAACGCGGTATCGTTTACATCGACGAAGTTGATAAAATCACCCGCAAATCCGACAACCCGTCGATCACTCGCGATGTGTCGGGCGAAGGGGTGCAGCAAGCACTGCTGAAAATCATGGAAGGCACGGTCGCGTCTGTGCCACCCCAAGGCGGGCGCAAGCATCCGCAGCAGGAATTCCTGCAAGTGGACACCACCAACATCCTGTTCATCTGTGGCGGCGCGTTCTCGGGTCTTGAGAAAATCATCTCGCAGCGCGGCAAGGGATCAGCCATCGGTTTCGGGGCTGACGTTCAGGACGAAGAGGGTCGCGGCGTTGGCGAAATGCTGGCGGACCTTGAGCCGGAAGATCTGWTGAAATTTGGTCTGATCCCCGAATTTGTTGGCCGTTTGCCAGTGATCGCCACCCTGACCGATCTGGACGAAGACGCACTGGTCACCATTCTGAGTGCGCCGAAAAACGCGCTGGTCAAGCAATACCAACGCCTGTTCGAGCTGGAAGATGCCAAACTGACATTCACCGAAGATGCGCTGAAAGCCATCGCCAAACGCGCGATTGCCCGCAAAACCGGCGCACGGGGCCTACGCTCAATCATGGAAGATATCCTGCTGGATACAATGTTCGAACTGCCCGGCCTTGAAAATGTTGACGAGGTTGTGGTGAACGAGGAGGCCGTCGGCCCCGATGCGGAGCCGCTGATGATTTATTCCGACAGCAATGAAAAAGAAGAAGCCAGCGCGGGCTGATCTGAAGTGCCGATCAAACGCATCGCTTCTGGTTCCGCCTACGAGCCCAAAATCGGTTACTGCCGAGCGGTGGCGGTTGATGGCCGGGTGCTGGAATCGGGCACCACGGGCAATGATCACGCCACGATGGCAACCCCCGAAAGCGTGGTGGATCAGTGCGAATTGGCGCTGGGCCACATCGCGGTAGCGCTGCAAAACGCAGGCGCGTCATTTGCCGATGTTGTGCGGGTCAACTATATCCTGCCGGATCGGGGCAATTTTGAGGAATGCTGGCCACTGTTGCGCGCCGCTTTTGGCGACAATCCGCCCGCCGCCACGATGATCGAGGCCGGATTGATTGATCCGGCGATGAAAATCGAGATCGAAGTGACCGCTTTTGTCACTGCGCGTCTGCCACAAATCGCCTGAAACGGCGCTGGCCACTGGACGTTACGCACACATTGGTCCATATCAGTATCAGACCACTGTGGAGAGCATCATGCGTTCTATTCTTCGACTTCTGACTTGGTATCACGGCCAAACGCTGGGCACGCGGATTTTCACTTGGCGCAACGGCGTCAAGGTTGGCGAAGACGAGGCCGGCAACATCTATTATGAAACCCGCGATGGCAAACGTCGCTGGGTTTGTTACGCCGATATCCCCGAGGCGAGCCTGATTTCACCGGATTGGCACGGCTGGATACATTTCACTTGGGACGAGCCACCAACAAAGGCACCGCTGACCCATAAGKCATGGGAAAAACCGCATCAGGAAAACCTGACCGGTAGTGATGCTGCCTATGCGCCTGCGGGCTCATTGCACCATGATGTGCCGAAAGAGCGGCGCGATTATGATGCCTGGCAGCCAGAATAGATCATGGCAGAATCAACCACAGAAGTATTGGTCGGCGGGGCGGTTTTGGCTGTTGCTGTCGGGTTCCTGATTTACGCGGGGCAAGCGACCGGATTTTCACCGGCCAAAAGCAGTGACTATGCGCTGACGGCCAGCTTTCGCTCCGGCGAGGGGATAACCGTGGGCACGGATGTGCGTCTTGCCGGGGTCAAAGTGGGCACCGTCAGCGCGATGACGTTGAATGCGCAAACCTACCGCGCCGATACAATGCTGTCGTTGAAACAGGGCATTATGATCCCTGATGACAGCGCGATTGTGATTTCATCCGAAGGATTGCTTGGCGGAAACTTTGTCGAGATTTACCCGGGTGGGTCGCTCGATAATTTTGCCCCCGGTGACGAGATTGAAGACACCCAAGGGGCGGTCAGCCTGGTTTCCTTGTTGATGAAGTTCGTTTCCGGCGGCGACGAATGACCCGGGCGCTGGCCTTTTTGCTGGCGATTATCGCGGCTCCTGCGTTTGCAGAAGATGTTAGCAACGCACCTGCCGCGATTTTGCGCGGGCTGGACAAGGTGGATGGCAGTCTAACCGACATGGAAATGACCACCGGCGAAAGCCGCATCTATGGCCGGTTACAGATCATGATGGGGGAATGCCGCTATCCTGTGGGCAACCCGTCGGGCAACGCTTATGCCTATCTGACAATCCGCGAAGGCGATGCGGAGGTGCCGATATTTGCAGGCTGGATGATCGCCAAAACTCCGGCGCTAAACGCACTGGATCACGCGCGTTACGATGTCTGGGYGTTGCGCTGCAAAACCGAATAGGCAGCGGGCGTTTCCAATTGGCGCAGAAAATCCGCATCAACCGTTAAGGCCTGCTCCAGTAGCGAATAATAGGCTTCGCGCGGGATTTCCGTGGCCCCTAATGACGCCAGATGCGGGGTGATGAACTGCGTATCAAACAGGGTAAACCCGCCGACACGCAGACGGTCCACCAGATAGGCCAGCGCTATTTTCGAGGCATCCGTGCGGCGTGAGAACATGCTCTCACCAAAGAATCCCMCACCAATCGTCAGGCCATAGACGCCGCCAACAAGGGCGTCCCCCTCCCATACCTCGAGCGAATGGGCATAGCCCATACCGTGCAATTGGTCATATAACTCAAGGAGTTGAGCATTTATCCATGTCTCGTCACGTTCCGCGCATCCCGCAACCACCTCCATAAACGCCGTATTTGTTCGAATTTGGAAAGTTTCCTGCCTGATCCGTCGCGCCAAACTACGCGAAATGTGGAAATTGTCCAACTCGAACACACCGCGAAGAGGGGGATCGACCCAGAATAATTCTGGATCGTCCCTCGATTCTGCCATTGGAAACACCCCGGAGGCATAGGCGTTCAACAAAATGTCCGGTGTCGGGGCTTGCCCACCCATTCGCCTAGGCCAAATTTTTCTCGAGCCAATTCTCCAGCCAGTGGATATTGTAGTTCCCTGTCTGGATGTCGTCCTCGGCCAATAGTGCTGTGAACAGGGGCAAGGATGTATCGACCCCATCCACGATCAATTCACCCAAGGCGCGGCTAAGGCGGGCCAATGCTTCTGGCCGGTCGCGGCCATGCACGATCAATTTACCGATCAGGCTGTCGTAATAGGGCGGGATTTTATAGCCATCATACAGCGCCGAATCCATCCGCACGCCCAAGCCACCAGGGGCATGGAACTGGGTGATGGTGCCGGGGCAGGGGGTGAAATTCGGCAGGCGTTCAGCGTTGATGCGCACCTCGATGGCGTGACCCTGGACCTCCAGATCATCCTGCGTGAATGACATCGGCAGCCCTTCGGCCACGCGGATTTGCTCGCGCACCAGATCGACACCAAAGATGGCTTCGGTGACGGGGTGCTCCACCTGCAAACGGGTGTTCATTTCGATGAAATAGAACTCGCCATTCTCGTACAAAAACTCGATCGTGCCAGCGCCGATATAGTTGATACCGGCCACCGCGTCGGCGCAAAGCTTGCCGATTTTGGCGCGCATTTCGGGGGTGATGTTGGGGCCGGGGGCCTCCTCGAACACCTTTTGATGGCGCCGTTGCAGCGAGCAATCACGCTCGCCCAGATGCACCGCATTGCCTTTACCATCGCCAAAAACCTGAACTTCGATGTGGCTCGGCGTGGTCAGGTATTTCTCGATGTATACTTCGTCATTGCCAAACCCTGACAGGGCTTCGGCTCGCGCGGTGTGAAAGGCGCTTTCCATATCGGCCTCAGTGGGGGCGAGTTTCATGCCGCGTCCACCGCCACCGGCGGTGGCTTTGACGATCACCGGATAGCCCAGCTCCTTGCCGGCTTTCTTGGCCGCGGCCACATCGGGCACAGCGCCGTCGGAACCTGGAACACAAGGCACGCCCAGTTTTTTCATCGTATCCTTGGCGGTGATTTTATCGCCCATGATGCGGATRTGCTCGGCGGTGGGGCCGATGAATGTCAGGCCGTGATCCTCGATTATCTGAACAAAACCGGCGTTTTCCGACAAAAACCCGTATCCCGGGTGGATCGCTTGCGCCCCCGTGATCTCGCAGGCGGCAATGATCGCGGGGATGCGTAAATAGCTGTCGGCACCGGCAGGCGGGCCGATGCAGATGGATTCATCCGCCATGCGAACGTGCATCGCATCGGCGTCAGCGGTGGAATGCACTGCGACAGATTTAATGCCCATTTCACGGCAAGCCCGCACAACGCGAAGGGCTATTTCACCGCGATTGGCGATCAGGATTTTGTCGAACATGGCGCGGCCCCTATTCGATGATCATCAAAGGCGCGCCAAATTCGATGGCGTCCCCGTCAGTCACAAAAATACGTTTCACGGTGCCCGATTTTGGCGCCGGAATGTGGTTCATGGTTTTCATCGCCTCGATGATCAGAATGGTGTCACCCTCGGACACCTGCGCGCCAACACTCACAAACGTCGGTGAGGTTGGTTCAGCCTGCAGATACGCGGTGCCGACCATTGGTGATGTCACAGCACCCGGCAGGGCGGCGGGATCTTCGGCTGCGGCGGGCGCCTCGGATGCCGCGGCGGGGGC
>NVTS01000021.1 GCA_002732995.1 Marinosulfonomonas sp.
CGCGTCGCTGTATCGTGTCTTCTTCATCAAAATCTCCTCAGATTATTATGTCGAGAAAATTCTACTTGTGAACACCACTAATTTTCGGGGGGATTACCGCAGGCACAGAATGAATTCACTAGATTTGGCAGGTCGATTGCGTCAGCAGTTCTCAGTTCCGAGAAATCCACGTCATCTGTTTTAGCACTAAACTTAGCGTCGGCATTTAGCAGCAGTAAGTAAGGGCTGACTGAGCATAGTTTCGATTTTAATGCTAATTCGTTTGCTTGTGATATTAGGTAAACAATGCCTTCAAAGTCATTTTGACAGAACTCTAAGTATTCGATCCATTCCTCATCCCACTCATAGATGGGATCATCAAATGCCATAGTGAAATCACTTATGATGTCCATGAGTTGTTGCCATGCGCTAAAGTAGCATTTGAGTGCTAAAAATTGAATGCTATCAGCCGTGGGAATGTTAGTGACTACCATGCCTTACCTCTTCCCCCACTTCCTTTTCCCGCCAGCCTTCCCCGCAGTGGACCGCCCGCCAGCCGCACTTGCGGCCTCGACCGCGGATTGCCGTGCCATCGGGTCGTCCATTACGGTCAGTTCCACTGCCTCAAGGCGGCGCACTTCGTCGCGCAGGCGGGCTGCTTCCTCGAACTCCAGATTTTCCGCAGCCTTGCGCATCTGTAGCCGCATGGCTTCTAGGTGGGTGGCGAGGTTTTCGCCTAACATCGGACGATCCACCGACGCCGTGATCCGCGCTGTGTCGGTGTCGCCGTCATAGAGGCCGGATAGCACGTCATCGACGTTCTTCTTCACTGTCTGCGGGGTGATGCCGTGTTCCAGATTGTAGGCAACTTGACGTTTTCGCCGCCGCTCGGTCTCGTCCATCGCGTGTTGCATTGATCCGGTGATCCGGTCGGCATACATGATCACGCGGCCATCAACATTACGGGCTGCGCGGCCAATGGTCTGCACCAGCGATGTTTTGGAACGCAARAAGCCYTCYTTGTCCGCATCCAGAATGGCCACCAGCGCACATTCGGGAATATCCAGACCCTCGCGCAGCAGGTTGATGCCGATCAAAACGTCAAACGCTCCAAGGCGTAGATCGCGCAGGATTTCGATGCGTTCCAGCGTGTCGATGTCGCTGYGCATATAGCGCACGCGGATGCCCTGTTCGTGCATATATTCGGTCAAATCCTCGGCCATGCGTTTGGTCAGGGTGGTGACCAAAGTGCGCTGGCCTTTGGCGGCGACGATATGCACCTCGTCCAACAGATCATCGACCTGCATCTCGACAGGGCGGATTTCCAGCACCGGTTCCAGCAGGCCGGTGGGGCGGATCACCTGCTCGACAAACACACCGCCCGCCTGCTCCAGCTCCCAGTTCTGCGGGGTGGCCGAAACGAACACCGACTGGCCGCGCATCGCGTCCCATTCCTCGAATTTCAGCGGCCGGTTGTCCATGCAGGACGGCAGGCGGAAGCCGTGTTCCGACAGGGTGGATTTGCGCCGGAAATCGCCCTTATACATGCCGCCGATTTGCGGCACTGAAACGTGGCTTTCGTCGGCGAAAACGATGGCGTTGTCGGGGATGTATTCAAACAGGGTGGGGGGCGGCTCGCCGGTGTTGCGCCCCGTCAGGTAGCGGGAATAATTCTCGATACCGGCGCAAAACCCCGAGGCTTCCATCATTTCCAGATCGAAACGGCAGCGCTGCTCCAAGCGTTGCGCTTCCAGTAATTTGCCCTCTTTTTTGAAATATTCAAGCCGGTGATGCAGCTCTTCTTTAATGTGTTTGATGGCTTGCAACAGGGTCGGGCGCGGGGTGACGTAATGCGAGTTGGCGTAAACCCGCACCTTGTCCAGCTTGGCGGTTTTGGCGCCGGTCAGGGTGTCAAATTCGGTGATGCYTTCSAGTTCSTCRCCAAAGAACGACAGCCGCCAGCCGCGATCCTCTAGGTGGCTTGGCCAAATCTCGAGGCTGTCGCCGCGCACGCGGAATGTGCCCCGCGCGAACGCGTTATCGGAGCGTTTATATTGCTGCGCAATCAACCCCTGCATCATTTCGCGCTGGTCGTAATTATCGCCAGTGATCAAATCCTGGGTCATCGCGGTGTAGGTTTCAGGTGAGCCAATGCCGTAGATGCACGACACCGAGGCGACGATGATCACATCGTCACGTTCCAGTAGCGACCGGGTGGCAGAATGGCGCATCCTATCAATCTGCTCGTTGATGGCGCTGTCTTTTTCGATGAACGTATCGGTGCGGGCGACGTAGGCTTCGGGCTGGTAGTAGTCATAGAACGACACGAAATATTCGACCGAATTTTCGGGGAAGAAACCTTTCATTTCGCCATATAATTGCGCCGCCAGCGTTTTGTTCGGGGCAAGGATAATGGCGGGGCGCTGGGTTTGTTCGATCACCTTGGCCATGGTGAAGGTTTTGCCGGTGCCGGTTGCGCCCAGCAGCACCTGATTGCGCTCGCCTGCATTGATGCCCTCGCACAGCTCGGCAATCGCCGTGGGCTGATCGCCCGCGGGTTCAAACTCTGTATGCATGATGAAGCGTTTGCCACCTTCAAGTTTCTGGCGCGGCGCGGTCTCTTTACTGGTCTGTGTCGTGGTCACTGGCATGGAAAATCCCCTCGACTTCTATTTTGGCCCCTTTTTGTTCTTGTGCAAGGGGCGTCAGAGAATTTTTGCCAAAAGGGCCCGATATTCCAATACGCACACCTYGATCTATGGCCCAGGTGCTCTTGTCGCTCTTGTCGCTGATCACGTGGATTAGTGACCGGTATTGCTGGTTTCCTTAACAGAAGGTTAAAACTTAAAGGAGAATTTTATGAATATATACAACTTAAAGGGTATATTTTTGTTGCGCCGCCGAAAAACTATGCTTAACGTGGCAGGGCAAGCAGAAGAATTGATTGTCGGTCAGGCGCACCGCCCACCCCACCCCTCGCTCCCTAGCACCTGATCGGCAATCGCTTGCCTCCCCCGTTAAATACCCAATCACGCGCATTTGGTGCAATGCAGGCTTGCGCATTCGGCCCACATTCGGGATAAACAGGGCAAAGACCTGTATCGGCCCAATACCGGCCCAATATCGGAGAGATATCATGCTTGCGAGGATTTACCAGCCATCCAGAAACGCCATGCAATCGGGCGTTGGCAAAACCCGCCAATGGGTGTTGGAGTTTGCGCCTAGCGCGGCGCGCACGGTTGATCCGTTGATGGGCTGGACCAGTTCTACTGATATGGATTCGCAGGTCCGGTTAAAGTTTGACAGCGTCGAGGCGGCGGTCGAATATGCAAAACACCATGGCATTGATGTGCAGGTCACCAAACCGCACAAACGCAAGCCGGTGATCCGGCAGGGTGGTTATGGCGAGAACTTTGCCACCAACCGGCGTGGATCGTGGACGCACTAGGGGTTGATCCCAACCCACGGCTTGCGCAATAACATCCATAACGGTCCCATAGCTCAACTGGATAGAGCACCTGCCTTCTAAGCAGGGGGTTTCAGGTTCGAGTCCTGATGGGATCACCATTGGAGGCGCAAAGGCAGAACATTAGATGAAAGACGGCCCGCTCCAGATAAACCGCAAGCGGCATTTGTTTGTTTCTGTGTTGTTGTTGGTGGGCATGTTACTGCTGCTCGAAAACACTGGGTGGGATTTGGCGATCCAGAGAATGATCTTTCAGGATGGCCAGTGGCTGGTGGATAATACCCAGCAGGTGATCCGGTTCTTTTTCTATGATGCACCAAAGAAATTACTGGTGTTTTATGCAATCATAGTCCTGTTGGCGTTGGTGTTGTCATGGGTGGTGAAACCCCTGCGGCGGTTTCGGACGCGCAATAATGTGTTTATCCTGATTTGCCTGTTGTTGGTGCCCGCGGTTGTGGGGCTGGGCAAAAAGGAAACCCATGTGCATTGCCCTTATCAGTTGCAGGAATTTGGCGGTGATGTGCCTTATGTAACGCTGTTTCAGGCCAATAAGGTGGATGCGCCGGGGCGCTGTTTTCCGGCGGGTCATGCATCGGGCGGGTTTGCATTGCTGATGCTTGTATTGATAGCGACCACTCGACGCTGGCAGATGGCGGCATTGACCGGCGCAATGGCGCTGGGCTGGGCGATGGGGGGGTATCAGATGTTGAACGGGCGGCATTTCCTAAGCCACACGTTGACCACGATGTTGCTGGCGTGGATCATCGTTCTGATCGTTCATATGCTGTTGTTTCGGGGGCAGGCTATTCCGGTTGGAACCCGTGAATAAGATGACGTAACCCCAACAGACCACCCGCAGCAATAGCGGCTAGCGTAACTGGTGCGGAATAGGCCAGCGTCGAAAATGCCGATAACCCCTGACCGACCGAACAGCCGATTGCGGTGACACCACCGATGCCCATCAGGGCAGCACCCCCCACTTGGCGGCCTAATTCGCGGGGATCTTCGCAGGCTTCCCAGCGGAAATCGCGTTTGATTGAGGAGCCGATGAATGCGCCGATAATCACGCCCCCGACCGAGCCGACCGAAAACACCAGCCCGCCCGCCGAAGATGTCATCAGCCAGATCAGGGTGCGGCCCAGCGGGGCGGTGAAGGTATAGCTTTCGACCAGCCCTTCGCCAAAGCTTTCGGTATAGAGCGTCGAGGTGCCCCAGAACCCGAAGGTGATGGCAGCCCCGACAGCAAAGGCCCAGAAGATTTTTTCGGGCTGTTGGCGCAGTTTTTCATATGACAGCGCCCAGAGGATCAGCACGGTGGCAAAGGCAACCGCGATGGCAATGGGGGCGATGCCGGTGGCGGAGCCCAGCAAATGGGCGATGGAGTTAAGCCCTTCGGAGGGTTCTTCCGGTAGCAAGGCAAGGCGCGGCGCGGCAAGCGGGCCGTTCAGGGTGATAAAGCTGAAGATCGCCATCACCACCAGCACCACCAGCGCGCGCAAATCTCCGCCGCCAAACCGTGTTAGGGCGGAATAGCCGCAATTGCCCGCCATCGCCATGCCATAGCCAAACACCAGCCCGCCAAAGATACTGGCCCAGGGGTTCCATTTAATCTGGTGGTAAAACGACAGGGAGAAATCGAAGACACCGGCGGCCTCGAGGGTGAAGGCACCAATGATCGCGGTGCCAAGCGCGATACCCCACATGCGCAGACGGGTCTGGTCCTCGCCGTAGGCCGCGGTTTCAAGCGCTGCGAGCGAGCAAAAATGCCCCATCCGGCCAGCCAACCCCAGTATGATACCGCCAAATAACCCGACAAGGGCCGCTAACGCACCAAATGGCAGCATATCCATAATTATTCTCCCAAGTGCCGATTTTCGCGGTCTGTTGTGGGGGTCATATTATTTGTGCACGGGTTTGGATCAAGGGAAAAATTGCGTCAAGCGCTTATCAAGCCCTGTCCGGGTTTTCTGCGCGCCAGATTGTGGCGCGTCATTTAGGATAAAAGCTGCCAAGCCTGATCAGCGGCGGCTTACGCCTGATCGACACCGCAGAACATGCTATAGACCAGATCGATCGCTTGGCGTGCCTTGGTATCGCCAAGGGTGTAGTAGATCGTTTTGCCCTCGCGGCGGTATTTCACCAGACCTTCGAGTCGTAAGCGGGCCAGTTGCTGGCTGACCGATGCTTGCCGCGATGACAGCAGCTTTTCCAGCTCGGTCACGGTTTTTTCGCCGGAACTAAGATGGCACAGGATCATCAGCCGTCCCTCGTGGCCCAATGCCTTGAGGAAGGACGATGCCTCGGTTGCGCGGCCACTCAACTCGTCGGTGTTAACGCCGACATCGCCTTTGGCCATATTACCAAGACCGTTTAATGTGGCTTCCATTTGGAATGCTCCTTACTACTCATATATACTTGTTTATCGTTATATTGCTTGCGTGTCATGCGCCAGGATCCTTTTGCAGATCCTCGGGCAGTTGTTTGATCATCGTCTCCATGAACCACCAGAAAAACTCATCGTTTTGATACCCCTCGATGCGCCCCACTTCCTGGCCGTCGTTCAGCAGGATAAAGGTCGGCGTATAGATCGGCGGCGAGTTCAGGGTGATGCCGTCTTCCAGTGGATCGTGGATCATCACTTTTACGAGAGGGGCGATCCGCCCTTCGGCGGTTTTCGGATAAATCGGCCCGATTTCGGCTTTCCAGCGGTCACACCACGGGCAGCCCACCTCCTCGACCATCATCAGGCGGACCTCGGCATTCACCGRCCCTATGCTTAGGAAAACCCCAAGTAATCCGGTGAAAATGATCTGTGTGAGGCGCCTCATCAACTGTGTCCTAGCGTAAATATAGAGTGTGTCCTTGCGTAAATATAGATACATAGTAATATGTTTCAACCAAAGGGACAAGGTTGGAGACGATATGTTTGACGCAACGTTTGGCGGGGCACTGCTGCAAGGGTTCATCGCGTTCTTCTCGCCTTGTGTGCTGCCGATGGTGCCGTTTTACTTTAGTTACATGGCCGGAATTTCGATGTCCGAGCTGCAAAATGATGACAKWATTRMSCMSRSWKCKGYMMRCSSRKWSSWGMTTTCRRSSMWRWWTWYWGCGSWRKGYKTGRCYRMKAWAWYYWTTCTTTTGGGCATGGGGGCGACTGCCGCCGGGCAATCTGTGCGGGTTTGGAAAACCGAACTGACCTACGCTGCCGGTGCAATCATTTTCGTATTTGGCCTGCATTTTCTGGGGGTTTTGCGTGTTCCGTTCCTGTATCGGGAGGCGAAGTTCGAGAGCAAAGGCGACCCATCGACTATCGTCGGGGCCTATGTGATGGGGCTTGCGTTTGGATTCGGCTGGTCGGCCTGTGTTGGGCCGATGTTGGCCAGCATCCTGTTTGTTGCGTCAATGAAAGAGACAGTGATGGAGGGCGGGCTGCTGTTGATGACCTTTGGTCTGGCGATGACCTCGCCGTTTGTTTTGGCCGCGTTTTTCGCCAAACCGTTCCTGCGCTGGATGTCTCGCAACCGTAAATATCTGGCCTATGTCGAAAAAGTGATGGGGGCGATGTTGATCCTGTTTGCTATTTTGATGGTGACCAATACCCTGAATGTGATCGCAAACTATATGATCAAACTGTTCCCGTGGTTTCAATCCTTCGGGTAATAACGAAAGGAAAAGCTATGCGTATAACCGGAATTATTATGGCCGCGTTTCTGGCGATTGCCGTGCCTGCGGGTGCTGTTGAAATGGGCGACGACGGGTTGCACAAGCCCACCTGGCTGGAAGATACCTTTCTGGATCTGCGCGAGGATCTGACTGAAGCCGAGGGGCAAGGCAAGCGCCTGCTGATCATCTGGGAGCAACGCGGCTGTATCTATTGCAACAAGATGCACAACGAGATTTTCCCCGATCCGGCGATTGACGCGCTGATCCGCGAGAAATTCTATGTGGTGCAGATGAACCTGTTTGGTGACATCGAGGTCACCGATCTGGATGGCACGGTGATGTCGGAGCGCGATATGGCGGGGCGCTGGGGGGTAATATTCACCCCCACCATGATGTTCATGCGTGATGGCGAGGCGGGGCAGGTTATGGGCGCCGAATTCGCTGCGGCCACCATGCCCGGGGCCTTTGGCACATATACCACCCGTCACCTGATGGAATGGATCGTGCAAAAGGGCTATGACGGGGAGGAGCCGTTCCAGAAATACCATGCGCGGATGTTGAAAGAAGAAGGCGTGATCGAATAATCATTGGCCCGCCGCATCTTTCTTAAGCCGCAATATACCCTGCTTTTATTGGGGGTTGCGGGTAATTTTCGCAAAGATACATTCACAAATACATAYTTATTGTTGCGTGGGTGCGACAAACTGTCTAGCCTTAGAGGCTCGGAGGACAGAATCTACAGAATTCAATGGGAGGAATTATAATGAAGCCAGCTATTKTAGGCATGGCGGCCTTGTTCGCAGCAACGACTGCACTATCTGCAGCCGAAGTTGCACCAGGTGATGTCGTGTTTGATGAGGGCGCGGTTGCTGCGTCGATTACTGGCGTTGCCGGTGATCCGGTGAATGGCCGGATGGTTGTTTCCAGCAAGCAGCACGGCAACTGCATCGCCTGTCACACGAATGACGAAATGCCGGATGTCGCATTTCAGGGTGAAATCGGTCCAAACCTGGCCGGTGCCGGAGACCGTTACACAGAGGCTGAACTGCGTGGCATTCTAGTGGATGCCGATATCACTTTTGAAGATTCGTTTATGCCGTCTTTCTACCGTGTTGACGGGTATTTCCGGCCTGGCAAGCGCTACACTGGCAAAGCAGCGGATGATACATTCGCACCCCTGCTAAATGCGCAAGAAATCGAAGATGTGCTCGCATATCTGATGACACTCAAATAATGAAAACGAGGAGAACTCACATGGAATTGACGAGACGTAATGCTCTGGCCATCGGTGCTGGTGCGTTCGCAGCGACAGTCCTGCCATTTCAGGCGTTCGCCGCTGCTGACAAGGCTATCATGGCCTTTACCGGTGGTGCAGATGTCGGGACCGGCGGTGTCACGCTAACCAGCCCCGAAATTGCAGAAAACGGAAACACAGTGCCTATTGCCGTTGATGCACCTGGCGCGGTTTCGATCCTTTTGCTGGCGACGGGTAACCCCGTCCCTGATGTCGCAACGGCCAATTTTGGCCCGTTGGCAGCAGCACAGAGGGTTTCGCTACGCATCCGGCTGGCCGGATCACAAGACATCGTTGCTGTGGCGAAAATGGCTGATGGTAGCTTCGTGAAAACATCGAACACAATCAAAGTTACAATCGGCGGCTGCGGCGGCTAATCATTAGGAGATAACAACATGGCATCTGGTGTAAAACCCCGTGTTAAAGTGCCCAAGTCCGCTGCGGCTGGCTCGAGCATCACAATCAAAACCCTGATCAGCCACAAGATGGAATCAGGCCGTCGTAAAGACAAAGCCGGCGAGTTGATCCCGCGTTCGATCATCAACCGCTTTACAGCCGAATTTAACGGCCAAAACGTGATTGAAGTGATCATGGAGCCGGCAATTTCGACCAACCCGTTCTTTGAATTTGAAGCAACGGTTCCGGAAGCGGGCGAATTTAAGTTCACTTGGTATGACGATGATGGCGATGTCTATGAAGCCGTCAAACCCGTCGCAATGGCCTAAGCGAATTTAATCACGTTAAGGGAGGGAAATAATAATGATAAATATGTTGCTTAAAGGCACTCTGGGTATTGCGGCCACTTTGGCCACACTTACCTTTGGCACCGGCACAGCTATTGCGGAAACTGATTTTAGCAAATCACTGGTCATTAACGGAGAAACGGCGATTGTGACCCGCGCACCTGCACCGGCGCATCTGGAGGGGGCCGTTGACGAGATTTTTTCGGGCTGGGTTTTCCGCAAGGCCGAAACCCAAGAAGCGCAAATGGATGATTTTGACAACCCTGGCATGATCTTTGTTGATATTGCGCAGGATGCTTGGAACACTGTGGATGGCACCGAGGGTAAATCCTGTGCGTCCTGTCACGATGATGTTGCAGAAAGCATGGCTGGCGTTAAGGCGACATATCCAAAATGGCGCGAGGATGCCAACGGCGTTCGCTCCATCGATATGGAGATCAACAATTGCCGCACAACCCGTATGGGGGCCGAGCCTTATAATTTGACGGGTAGCAAGATGACAGCAATGAATGCGCTGATCACTCTGCAATCGCGCGGCATGCCGGTGAACGTTGCCATCGATGGTCCTGCACAATCAATGTGGGAGCAGGGTAAGAAAATGTATTACGCCAAAACCGGCCAGTTGGAGATGWCCTGTGCAAATTGTCACGAGGACTACTATGACACGAAAATCCGTGCCGACCATCTGTCCCAGGGTCAAATCAACGGCTTTCCGGTTTACCGTCTGAAAAATACCAAATTGAACTCGGTTCACGCGCGTTTCAAGGGCTGTGTTCGTGATACACGTGCCCAGACCTACAAGCCCGGCAGCGAGGATTTCCTGGCGCTCGAGCTGTATGTCGCCTCGCGCGGCAACGGTCTGTCGGTCGAGGGACCGTCAATCCGTAACTAGAAAAGCAAAAGCGCCCTGCATGACGCGGGGCGCTTTTTCATTTGTTTGTCCATTTATTAAATTCTGGGTGAGGGGGCTTTTTGCCGTCTGGTCCGGCACGACAATGAACTAAGGAGAATACCATGATCTCGCGGCGCGATTTCTTACAGGCAACAGTAGCGGCTTCGGCCATTTACGGCGCCTCGGGCGTTGGAAACTGGGCAAAGCTGGCGGCGCAACAAGCGTTGACCCAGGACCAGCTGCTGGATTTTGACACCTTCGGCAACATCACCCTGATCCACGTTTGTGATATCCACGGCCAGATGAAACCGGTCTATTTCCGCGAGCCGGAAGTCAATCTGGGTATCGGGGCTGTAAACGGTTTGCCACCGCATGTTACAGGTGCCGATTTCCTGAAAATGTTCAACCTGACACCAGGCACCCCCGAGGCCTATGCGCTGTCCTACACTGATTTTGAATCATTGGCCAAAGGGTACGGTCGCATGGGTGGTCTGGACCGGATGGCGACCGTGATCAAATCTATCCGCGCCGCGCGCCCTGACGCGCTGTTGCTGGATGCGGGTGATACGTGGCATGGCTCCTACACCTGTCTGAAAACCAATGCTCAAGACATGGTCAACGTGATGAACCTGATGAAACCCGACGCGATGACCTCGCATTGGGAATATACGCTGGGCGTTGATCGGGTGAATGAAATTGTTGAAACACTGGATTTCCCGTTTCTGGGGGCCAATGTGTTTGACAACGAGTGGGACGAGCCGGCGCTTGAGCCTTACAAATTCTTTGAGCGCGGCGGGGCGAAAATCGCCGTGATCGGTCAGGCCTTCCCTTACCTGCCAATCGCTAATCCTAGCTGGATGTTCCCCGGCCTTTCATTCGGGGTGCGCGAAGAACGGATGCGCGAAGTGGTGGCCGAGGTGCGTGCCGCCGGTGCCGATCTGGTGGTGCTATTGTCCCACAACGGTTTTGACGTGGATCGCCAATTGGCCAACCAGGTCGATGGTATCGACGTGATCCTGACCGGCCACACCCATGATGCGCTGCCCGAACCGGTGCTGGTCAACAAGACCATGCTGATCGCCTCGGGATCGAACGGGAAATTCGTGTCGCGCGTTGATCTGGACGTGCGCGATGGCCAGTTGATGGGCTTTCGTCACAAGCTGATCCCGGTGTTTTCGGACGTGATCGAGCCCGACAAAGAAGTCGCCGCCGCGATTGATGCGGAACGCGCGCCCTATATTGACGAAATGAGCGAGGTGATCGGCCACACCGACAGCCTGTTATACCGGCGTGGTAATTTCAATGGCACGTGGGATGATCTGATCTGTAATGCGCTGATTGAAGAGCGCGAGGCCGATATTGCGCTTAGCCCCGGTTTTCGCTGGGGTCCGAGCCTGCTGCCGGGCGATCCGATCACCCGCGAGGATATCTATAACGCCACCGCGATGACCTATCCGAATGCCTATCGCTCCGAAATGACCGGCGAAACCATCAAGACCATTCTCGAGGATGTGGCCGACAACCTGTTCAACCCTGACCCCTACTACCAACAGGGCGGCGACATGGTGCGGGTTGGCGGCATGGGCTATCATATTGACGTGTCCAAACCGCAAGGCGAGCGCCTGACCAAAATGACCATTCTGAAAACCGGAGAAGCGGTCGATCCTGCCAAAACCTATGTGGTTGCGGGCTGGGCTTCGGTGCGCGAAGGCACGGAGGGGCCGGAAATCTGGGATGTGGTTGAAAACTATGTTAAACGCCAAGGCACGATCCAGCTGGATCCGAATACATCTGTGAAAGTTACGGGGGCGTAGACGGGTGACGCCACGTGTAACACCAATGACGAGGGTCTGAACAAACTGCTCTACTTGCAAACGAGAGGGGGCTGAGTGACAGAAAAGACTGACCATAAGACAACGCGGCGTGGGTTCCTTGCGTCCGGTATTGCTGTTGGCGGGGCTGTTGCCTCGGGTCGGGCGGCTGTCGCGGGTGAGGCCGAAATCACCGAAATGCAGCCGTGGCGGCGTAATCTCGGTGATCCGGTCAATAACGCGCCCTACGGCACGCCCTCGCAATTCGAGGCTGACGTGCTGCGCCGCCCTGTCGCTTGGCTGACGCCCGATGCGACCACTGCCGTCAGCTTTACCCCGCTGCATGCGCTGGATGGCACTATCACCCCGAATGGTCTGTGTTTCGAGCGTCACCACGGTGGTGTGGCCCAAGTTGACCCTGAGAAATATCGCTTGATGATCAATGGCTTGGTGGATCGCCCGCTGATTTTTACCTTGCAAGACCTGCTGCGGTTCCCGCGCGAAAACCGCACTTATTTTCTGGAATGCGCTGCGAATTCCGGCATGGAATGGCGCGGGGTGCAGATGGACGGGGTGCAGTTTACCCACGGGATGATCCACAACGTCGAATATACCGGTGTGCCTTTGCGCTATTTGCTGGAGGAAGCGGGCGTTCAAACAGCAGGCAAATGGCTGCTGGCCGAGGGCGGTGATGCGAGCGGTATGAGCCGCTCGATCCCGATGGAAAAGGCGCTGGAGGATTGCCTGATCGCCTTCAAAATGAACGGCGAGGCGTTGCGGGCCGAGCAGGGCTATCCGGTGCGCCTCGTGGTTCCGGGCTGGGAAGGCAACATGTGGGTGAAATGGCTGCGCCGTCTGGAAGTGGGCGATATGCCATGGCACCACCGCGAGGAGACCAGCAAGTATTCCGACCTGATGGCGGACGGGCGCACCCGGCGCTTTACCTGGGAAATGGATGCCAAATCGGTGATCACTACCCCCAGCCCCCAAGCGCCTGTGTTGCATGGCAAAGGGCCGATGGTTTTGTCGGGGCTGGCGTGGTCGGGGCGCGGCTCCATCCCGCGGGTGGATGTGACGCTGGATGGCGGCATCAACTGGCATCAGGCGCGCATGGATGGGCCGGAACTGGATAAATCGCTGCGGCGGTTTTATTATGATTTCAATTGGGACGGCACAGCGCTTTTGTTGCAAAGCCGTGCGCATGACAGCACCGGATATGTGCAGCCCACCAAGGATGCGTTGCGCAGCTTGCGCGGGGTGAACTCGAATTACCACAACAACGGTATTCAGACGTGGCATTTGGGCAAAGACGGGAGGGTGAGGAATGTTGAAGTTACTTAGCATCCTTGTGATCCTGACACCCTCCATGCCATTGGCCGCCGAGCCAATGGGGCTGGGGCGTGTCGCCATGCCGGACGAGATTGCCGCGTGGGACATCGACGTGCGCCCCGACGGATTGGGCCTGCCTGCGGGCAGTGGAAGTGTCGCGTTTGGCGAAGAGGTGTTCGTTGAAAACTGTGCGGCCTGCCACGGCGATTTTGCCGAAGGGGTCGGGCGCTATCCAGCACTGGCGGGCGGCATTGGCACCCTGACAGATGTGCGCCCCACGCGCACAGTCGGATCATTTTATCCTTACCTTTCAACGGTTTGGGATTTTATCAATCGCGCCATGACGGTGGGATACGGGACTGAATTGAGTGATGACGAGATTTACGCGGTCACCGCCTATGTGCTTTATTCCAACGATCTGGTCGGGGATGATTTCGTACTGAGCCGCGAGAATTTCACCAGTATCCGCCTGCCCAACGAGGGCGGGTTTTACATGGACAACCGCGCACAGGTTGAACTGCCGAGGTTCCGACATCTCGCCTGCATGTCGGAATGCAAATCAAGTGTGGAAATCACCATGACAGTCAAAAATACGGGGGAATGACATGAACGGAATGAAACACATTATAATGAGCGCTGTTGTTGCATGTTTTGCCCAAACAGCCGTGGCGGAGCGTGCCGATGGGGACGCAGAACGGGGCGAAAATGTGTACAAAAAATGCAGCAGTTGCCATAAGGTTGGCGATGGGGCGAGAAACCGTGTCGGGCCGCAGTTAAACCTGTTGTTCCAGCGCCCCGCCGGATCGATTGAGGGGTATAAATACTCGAATTCAATGCTGCGGGCGGGGGCGGATGGACTGGTTTGGGATTACACCTCTCTGGATACCTATCTGGAAAACCCCAAATCGCTGATTTCCAAAACACGGATGAATTTTCGTGGGCTGAAAGACGCGGATGACCGCGCCGATGTGATGGCCTATCTGCGCCAGTTCTCGGACAACCCTGCCAACATCCCCGAGGCCTCGCCAACCTTTGTCGGCACCGACCACAGCGTCGACCCCGAAATTCTGGCGTTGCAAGGCGATCCTGAATATGGCGAATACCTGTCCAGTGAGTGTGTGAGCTGTCACCAGATCGACGGGGCTGACACTGGCATCCCGTCAATCACCAACTGGCCGACCGAGGATTTCGTGGTCGCCATGCATGCCTACAAAGATGAAAAACGCATCCATCCGGTGATGCAGATGATGGCGGGCCGTTTGTCGGCCGAAGAAATTGCGGGTCTGGCCGCATATTTTGAGAAAGTGGGAGAATAAGCCAGACGCATAGATCCACTTAAGTATCCTATAGTTAGGGAAGGACAATATAATGAAACTAAACAGACGTAATTTTATCGGATCCGCAGCCGCCGTATCGGCGACGCTTTCGGCCCCAATGGTGATGGCGGGGTCGCATGGCAAACCCAAAGTCGTTGTAATCGGCGGCGGCGCAGGTGGTGCAACTGTTGCGCGTTATCTGGCCAAAGATAGCAAAGGCGCAATTGATGTGACGCTGGTTGAACCCACGCGCAACTATTACACCTGCTTCTTTTCGAACCTTTATATCGGGGGCTTTCGCGAGTTTTCCTCGATTGGGCACACCTACGGGAAACTGGCCGCTGAATATGGCATCAACGTGATCCATGACTGGGCGATTGGTGTGGACCGCGATGCCAAAACGGTAACGCTGGCCGGTGGTGGCACATTGCCATATGACCGTCTGGTCCTTAGTCCCGGCATTGATTTCAAGGAGGGTGCCGTTCCGGGCTGGGATGTATCAGCCCAGCAAAAGATGCCGCATGCCTATAAGGCGGGATCGCAAACCCAGCTGCTGAAAGCGCAGCTTGAGGCGATGCCACAGGGCGGCACTTTTGCCATGGTCGCCCCGCCCAACCCGTTCCGCTGCCCGCCCGGGCCATACGAGCGGGTGTCGATGGTGGCGCATCACCTGAAAACCAACAATCCAACAGGTAAAATTCTGGTCCTAGATCCCAAGCCGAAATTCAGCAAACAGGCACTGTTTCAGGAAGGCTGGACAAACCACTATGATGGTATGATTGACTGGGTCGGCCCTGATTTTGGCGGTGACAAGGTCGAGGTTCGCCCTGACGCGATGGAAGTCGTGATTGACGGCGAGGTGACCAAGGTTGACGTTTGTAACGTCATTCCGGCGATGAAAGCGGGCAAGATCGCCGAGATTGCCGGTGTTACCAACGAGGCTGGCTGGGCACCCGTGCATGCGGCGACGATGGCGACCAAAGCGGATGAAAACATCCACGTTCTGGGTGATTCAAGTGCGCAGGGTGACATGCCGAAATCCGGTTTTGCCGCGAATTCGCAAGCCAAGGTTGCGGCGATGGCCATTCGCGGTGCGCTGACAGGGTCCAAAGTGTTCCCTGCCAAATTCACCAACACCTGCTGGTCGCTGATTGATACTGACGATGGTATCAAGGTTGGCGCGTCTTACGAGGCAACCGACGAGAAGATTGCCAAAACAGACGGGTTCATCAGTAAAACAGGCGAGGATGCTGCCCTTCGTAAGGCAACTTACGAGGAAAGCGTTGGCTGGTATGACGGGATCACGTCAGACATGTTTGGCTAAATGAAACGGGGTCGCGGCGGGGAACTGCCGCGGCCTTACTCTTTGCGGGTTCGGCAAAAGGCTTCAATTTCCTGTAGATTGATGAGCCCCTGAATAATGTTGGGAAACATATCTACTAAACTAGGTTAGTAGATATGACAGTATGAAAAATAATTAAGCGATATCATCTGGTTATGTAGGTTTTTCCTGCAGATATAGGTCAAGAAACCGCACCGCAAATATGCGGACAAAGATGGATCGGGGTTTCTGGAGGCTCTGCTCTAGCCGTCAAACTGACAAAAGAGTTTATAAACCAGATCAATCATTTGGCGGGCTTTATTATCGGCCAGCGCGTAAAACATCACTTTGCCGTCACGACGGCAGCTGACCAGCCCTTCCAGACGCAGACGGGCCAATTGCTGGCTGACGGCGGCTTGCCGCGTGGATAACAGCTGTTCCAGCTCGGTCACGGATTTTTCACCGGATGACAGGTGGCACAGGATCATCAAACGCCCCTCGTGGGACAGCGCCTTTAGAAAACTGGCGGCTGCCTCGGACTGGGTAATCATATCATTTGGATTAACCGGCACTTCGTCATCATTGTTATATGCACTTGCTGTAGGAGCCAAAATCCACACCCTTGTTTTATAAAATCCCTATTCGCATTCGCGTATTAGCATAGCTTCTTACAAAAAGCGAGAATATCACGCAGAAGTGCTAGTTTTTGCGCATCGGGGGGATTACCGGGGCACCGCCCTGAAATCTGTTCTCGTCGGAATAGTCGCATGGCGCCTCCTGCATCTCCAGATGCAGAGCGGTTCCGGTATAGGGGTGGGCGCGGGCCAGATCTTCGTCAAAGTCTATGCCAAGGCCCGGTGCTGTGGGGGGCAGAACATAGCCCGCCTCCCATGTGATCGTATTTTTGATCAACGCAAGGTGGAACGCGCTGCCGGTCTGGATGGTCTCGACCATCAGCAGGTTGGGGATGGAGGCGCCAAAATGGATGTTGGCGGCCCACTCTACGGGGCCCGCATACAGGTGTGGGGCCATTTGGGCGTTGTAAACCTCGGCCATCGCGGCGATTTTCTTGCACTCCCATATGCCGCCGGCGCGGCCCAAGGCGGGTTGCAGAATGGTGGCGGCACCGGCGCGCAGGACGGGGGCAAACTCGGCCTTGGTGGTCAAGCGTTCGCCGGTGGCAACGGGAATGGCGCAGGCATTGGCAACTTTGGCCATTTCGTCAATATTGTCGGGCGGCACGGGTTCCTCGAACCACAGCGGCTGGTAAGGTTCCAGCGCACGACCCAGCCGGATTGCGCCTGCGGTTGAAAACTGCCCGTGGGTGCCGATCAGCAGGTCGGCCTTGTCCCCCACCGCCTCGCGGATCGCCTTGCAAAAGGCCACGGTGCGGGAAATGTCTGACATCGCAGGCATGTGGCCGCCGCGGATGGTGTAGGGGCCTGCGGGATCGAATTTAACCGCAGTAAAGCCCTGCGCGACCATTTCGGCAGCAGATTCGGCGGCCAATTCGGGCGAAGTCCAGAAATTATCCGCGTCGTGATGGGGCAACGGGTATAGGTATGTATAGGTGCGCAAGCGTTCGTTCATCATCCCGCCCAGCAATGCCCAGACGGGGCGGTCCCGCGCTTTGCCTAATATGTCCCAACAGGCAATCTCAAGGCCGGAGAACGCGCCCATCACGGTCAGGTCSGGGCGCTGRGTAAARCCSGMRGARTARGCRCGSCGRAACATCAGCTCGATGTTYTCMGGGTTTTCRYCCKSCATRTGGCGRKCRAAYACRTCGYKRATSACMKSSKTCATTGCCTCKGGYCCMACSGAKGMSGCATAACATTCSCCSYASCCGGTGATGCCGSWGKCSGTGGTSAGYTTGRYSARWATCCARTAGCGCCCACCCCATCCCGGTGCTGGCGGGGCGACGATGAATATCTCAAGGTCTTGCAGCTTCATTTGAACAGAATCACATTGCGCCGAGCAGCGCCGGTGCGGGTGTCGGCAATCGCCTCGTTGATCTGCTCCAGCGAATAGCGGCCCGACACCAGTTCATCCAGTTTCAAACGACCCTGCTGATACAGATCGATCATCCACGGGATGTCGCGTTTCAAAACCACGTCGCCCATTTTGGTGCCGATCATTGCTTGGCCAGTGGCGGCGATAATCACCGGCTCGTAACTGGCTTTGTCGCCGGAATGCGGCATGCCGACCATCACCATTTTACCACCCGTCGCCAGATAGCGCGGCGCGGTTTCATAGGCTGAAATAGCCCCGACAGTGACGAACACCGCGTCGGCCATC
Source organism: Marinosulfonomonas sp. (assembly GCA_002732995.1). Lineage (GTDB taxonomy): Bacteria > Pseudomonadota > Alphaproteobacteria > Rhodobacterales > Rhodobacteraceae > Profundibacter. The sequence goes on from NVTS01000021.1 coordinate 18,110, forward strand.
CTGCCGCCGGTCAGTTTGCGCACAGCGCTCCATGGTTTCGGATCGCTCGCCAAAATCCCGTGGGTTGCGCCAAATTCCATTGCCGCATCCAGTTTATCCTCGAGCATATCCACCGCGATGATCTTGGCCGCGCCCGCGATGCGTGCACCCTGAATCGCATTCAGCCCGACGCCGCCCGCCCCGATCACTACAGCCGTTTGACCGGGGCGCAGGCCTGCGGTGTTGACCACAGCACCAACGCCGGTGATCACGCCGCAAGACAGCAAACAGGCCGCCCCCATCGGCATATCGGCGGGGATGTGGGCCAACTGGCTGGGGTCAACCACCACCTTTTCGGCGAACGCGCCGCAAGTCATTGCCTGTTCAACAAGGCCGCCATCCGCCGTGGTGATCGGCCCGTCCAGTTCGGCGGGCGCAGCACAAGCAACGGGTTTGCCGCTGGCGCAGGGGATGCAGTCACCACAGGCGCGGATCAGGGTGACAATGACGGTATCGCCAACGTCATAGCCTTTGACCCCTGCCCCGAGTGCCGTGACTTTGCCCGCCGCCTCGTGTCCGTAAACCGCAGGCAGGTTTCCGCCCCAGCCGCCATCCATAAACGAAATGTCGGAATGGCAGATCGCGCAGGCTTCTAGGGTGACTTCGACTTCGCCCGTTTCGGGCGGGCGCAGGTTCACGGTTTCAATGGTGAGCGGTTGGCCGAATTCATGGGCTACGGCGGCGCGGATATTTGGCATGGTCTGGCTCCTTTTGGCCCCGACAGGGTGCAAGGAAAAAGGGCGTCATGGCAAGGGATGATTGACGCGGCTTGCCATAGTGGTCGATAGATATATCCCGATACAGATGGCGATCAGCCCCATCGACAGCAGGAATGGTGCACCGGGCATGTAGACCGGGGCATTGGCCGAGCTGAAATAGCTGAACGTCTGGGTCATCAGGATCGGTGACAGGATCATCCCGATGGACCCGACGCTGGACAGCAGCCCTTGCAGCTCGCCCTGTTGGTTGTCGTCGGCGGCGCGTGACATGATGGACAGCAGGGCAGGGCCGGTGATCGCGCCCAGAGCCGTAAGCGGTGTCAGGGCAAGCATAAGCCAGCCGTTTGTTACCAGTGCAATGACGAAAAAGGCCACCATATTCAGGGCCAGCCCCAACAGAACTGTGCGGGCCTCGCCCAGTTTGGGGATAATCAGGCGGATCAGACCAGCCTGAACGATGACCATCGAGATGCCGAATGCGGCCAGCGAGTAACCCACCATCAACCCGTCCCAACCGAACCGCTCGCGGGTGAAATAGGCCCAGACCGACGGATAGACAAAAAACGCGATAGAATAGAGAAAATGGATCAGCAGCAACGCCCGCAGCCCGGGCAATCGGCCAATGTGTTTGAACGCACCCAGCGGGTTGGCGCGGCGCCACTCGAACGGGCGGCGGATTTTATCGGTTACGGTTTCGGGCAGGATGAAATAGCCAAAGGTAAAGTTGGCAGCGGCAAGGATCGCGGCTGCAACGAACGGGGCGCGCGACCCGAAAGTGGACAGCAGCCCGCCAATCAGCGGCCCCAGAATAAAGCCGACCCCGAAGGCAGCACTGACCAGGCCAAAGTTTTTCGCCTTGTCCCTGGCGGTGGAAATATCGGCGATATAGGCGGTGGCGGTGGATTGGGTGGCAGCGGTGATCCCGCCAACAATACGCCCCGCCAACAGCAGCCAGATGGTGCCASCCACGGCCATCACCAGATAATCCAGCGCCATGAAAAACAGCGATACCAGCAATACGCGGCGCCGGCCAAACCGGTCTGACAAGCTGCCGATGAATGGTGAAAACAGGAATTGCATCACCGCGAAACTGGCGGCCATGATGCCGCCCCACAGGGCCGCCGAGGCCAGATCAACACCTTGCAATTCACGGATCAGGTCGGGCATCACCGGCATGATCAGCCCGATGCCCATCGCGTCGATCACCAGAGTGATCAGGATGAAAAGGATGGGCAGGCGGGTTTTCATTATCAAGGTCCGTTTCGCGAATTCCTGCACTGTTACATAACTAAACCGATTGGTTCAATAGATGAGTGCGGCTTTGGCAAAACTTTGGGCCTGTCGGGGGGCGTCGCCCAGTTGTGCGGCGGGGGTGAACAGCTTAGCGGTGTCGATGTCGGGCCATGCATTGGCGGCCAGATCGGGCAGGGGCGTGCTGGTGTATTTCACCTGCTGGCACAGCTGTTTCACCGCGGCTTGTGCATCGGGGCGGGGCATGGTTTCGGTCAGCGCAAAACTCAGCGCCTCGGCATAGATCAGGCCCAGACCATCGTCGATGTTATTGACCATTGCGTCGGCGTTGGGCGAGATGCTGCTGGCCAGTTCACTGGCGGCTGACAGGGCGCGGGCACAGCTCATGCAGATCTGGCCGATGTTCATCCACTCCACAAACCACGCCGCCCCGTCGCGTTGCTGACGATGCAGCATTGCGCCTTGAATGGCGCTGTTAAGGGCCGTGGTTTGGTGTGCCAACGCGACCAGCAGGGACGGCAAAACCGGATTGGATTTTTGCGGCATGGTGGAGGATGATCCGCCCCCGCCCAAGCTGACCTCGTTGATGCCGGACTGCGTCAGCAGTAATAAATCCTCGCCTATTTTACCCAGACTGCCTGTCACCAGCGTCATCCAGCCGGCAAATTCGGCGATGCTGTCACGGGTGCTGTGCCATGCGGCGGGGCTGTCTTCCAACCCCAGAGAGGTGGCCAGTTTTGTGCGCAATTGCGCACCATCGTTGATCATCGAAAACGTGCCCGCCGCGCCCGACAGGCTGACTCGCAACAGTCGGGGGCGCAGCTCATTCAGCCGCGTCATGTGAGTGATCAGCGGGGTGCCCCAACTGGCCACTGTCGCGCCGAACGTGGTTGGCGACGCGATTTGACCATAGGTGCGGCCCGCCATTGGTAGATCGGCATGGGTGTCGGCGAGGGGGCCGAGCGCTTTGACGATGCTTGAAAGACGCCCCTCAAAGATTGCCACAACCTGCTTTAGGCGCAGCACCAATCCGGTGTCGATGATATCTTGCGATGTCGCGCCCCAGTGGAAATATTGCGCGTGTTTCGGCGCGTCGGTTGCGGCGTGGAATGCTTTGATTAAGGCGGGCACGACGACGGCATTTACACCCGTTTCTGCCGACAATCCCGACGGGTCAATCTGCACCTCCAGCGTGGCGCGTTTGATGAACGCACCGGCCTCGGCGGGGATGATGCCGATCTCGCCCTGCGCCTGTGCCAGCGCCCCTTCAACCAACAGCATGGCGCGCACTTCAGCGCTGTCGGTGAACAGGCGGGCGACCTCGTCATCGCCAAACAGCCCGCGAAACATGGCGCTATCAAAGGGGGTGACGGCCATCTATGCGTCTTTCAATTCAACAGGGGGCAGCCCAAGGATCGCGCGCGCCTGTTTTGGTGTGGCCACGGGGCGGTTATATTTGGCGCACAGATCAGCGGCGCGCGCCACCAATGCGGCGTTGGACGGGGCCAGCGTGTCGCGGTCAAGGCGCATGTTGTCCTCAAGGCCTGTGCGGGTATGCCCACCCGCCGCAATCGCCCACTCATTAACCACGATTTGCCCCGCACCCACACCAGCGCCGCACCACTGGGCGTCGGGGGCGAGGCGGCTCAAAGTGGCGACGTAGAAGTCGAACACATGCTTGTCAACCGGCATGGCATTCTTTACGCCCATGACGAATTGCACATAGAGCGGGCGGTTCAGCCGACCATCGGCTTGCATCTTAACGGCTTGAAAGATGTGGCTTAGATCGAAGGCTTCGATCTCGGGTTTGATGCCGTATTTCAACATTTCGGATGCCAGCCAATCGACCAGATCGGGCTGGTTTTCATAAACCCGCGTCGGGAAGTTGTTCGAGCCGACCGACAGCGACGCCATGTCGGGGCGCAGGGGCAACATGCCGCCGCGCTCAACGCCCGCACCAGAGCGCCCGCCGGTCGAAAGCTGCACGATCATATCGGGGCAATGCGCACGGATGCCCTCCATTAACACGGCAAAACGGTCGGGGTCCGAGGTGGGCGTGCCATCATCATTGCGCACATGGCAATGGGCAATGGATGCGCCCGCCTGATACGCCGCATGGGTGCTTTCGATTTGTTCCACCACCGTAATCGGCACCGCCGGATTGTTGGCCTTGGTTGGCAGGCTGCCGGTGATCGCAACGCAGATGATGCAGGGGGGTATTTGATGGTTTGTCATCGCTCTAAATATCCAGAAACACGGTTTCGCCGGTGCCCTGAATATGGACATCGAAGCGGTATGTCACGCCTTTGCTATCCTCGTGCCGCGTGGCAATCAGGGTTTGGCGACGGTGGGTTTGTTCAATCAGGTTCAGAACGGGGTCCGCGCTGTTGTCACAGTCGTCAAAATACAGCCGCGTGTTCAGGCCCAGATTGATGCCGCGCGCGACGATCCACAGATTGATATGTGGTGCCTGGGTCGTGCCGTTTCGCCCTGATGTGGTGCCGGGTTTCACCGTATCAAAACCCCACAGGCCCGTGTCAAAATCGGTGATCACCCGGCCCCAGCCGCGAAAGCCATCCTCGACATCACGTCCATCTTCGGGGTGGGCATAATGGCCGTCCGCATTGGCCTGCCATGCTTCCAGCAGCACGTCCTTGACCGGCGCACCTGTGCCATCATAAACGCAACCCTCAACGCGGATGCGCTCGCCTGCCGCGTTTGGTCCGGCGATATCCCAGCCCAACTCTTGTTTGAAAATGTCAAAACCGGCGGCTTTTGGCGCAAGCCCGATATGGACGTATGGGCCAGCGGTTTGCGACGGGGTTTCTTTCAGGTATTCCATAATATTTCTTTCTTGGTCGCCTTTTTGAACCGAAAAACCGGTTCCCACTTTTTTAAGGAAAYGCTCCTAGTTCCCCTCCAGCCGGTTTTCAAACAGGGTCGAGCGCCGCCCGCGCAGCACGATGTCGAAACGATAGGCGATGCTATCGAGCGGAATGCTCGTGTTCATATCGAGTTTCGCCACCATCTGCTCAATCGCAGCTGCGTCCGGCACGGTCTGCACAATCGGGCATTTGGCAATCAGCGGGTCGCCCTCGAAATAGAGCTGGGTGATCAGCCGCTGCGCAAACGCCGCGCCAAACACCGACACGTGGATATGCGCGGGCCGCCAGTTGTTGACCCAGTTGCGCCACGGGTATGCGCCGGGTTTGACGGTGCGGAAATAGTAGTAGCCATCCGCGTCGGTCATGGTGCGCCCGCAACCGCCAAAGTTAGGGTCAATCGGGGCAAGATAGGTGTCCTTTTTATGCCGGTACCGCCCGCCCGCGTTGGCCTGCCAGATTTCCACCATGGTGTTTGGCACGGGCTGCGCGTTTTCATCCAGAACGTGGCCATGCACGATGATGCGCTCGCCAATCGGATCACCCCCGTGGCTGTAGTTCTTGATCAGGTCGTTATCCAGCGGGTCAATATCGTTGTGGCTGAACACGGGGCCAGTGATTTCGGACAGTGAGTTTTCCAGCGACAACAGCGCGTATTGCGGCGAACGGGTCAGCGAGGTTTTGTAATCCGGCGTCAGGGCTGGCGCGTGGTGTTGGCGGTCGCGCATGTAATATTCGGCAGGCTTCACAGCTCTACTCCCATCTCGGCATAGGTGCGTTTGGCGAGGCGCAAGGCGTGGTTGGCGGCGGGCACACCGGCGTAGATGGCCACATGCAGGAACACCTCGCGCACCTCCTTGGGGGTTGCGCCGGTGTTGGCGGTGGCGCGGATGTGCATCGCCACTTCGTCCCAGTGGCCACCGGAGGCCAGCAACGCCAAAGTGACCAGCGAGCGGTCGCGTTTGCTGATCCCGTTGCCAGACCAGACAGTGCCCCACGCGCCCTCGGTGATCATCTCTTGGAACGGCGCATCAAACGCGGTTTTATCGGCCTCGGCGCGGTCCACATGGGCGTCGCCCAAAACGGCGCGGCGGACCTTCATGCCGGCTTCATATCGTTCAGACATGGGCTTGCTCCTTTAGGAAAGTGGTCAGGATGGCGGCGTATTCTTCGGGTTGCTCAACGCATGGTAAATGGGCTGCCCCACGGATCAATTGAAAGCGTGATCCTTTGATCAGGTCGGCTGTTTCGCGCACAAGGTCCGGCGGTGTGGAGCCATCCTCGGCCCCCGCAATCGCCAGCGTTGGCAGGGTCAGGCGGGCGGTGCTTTCAAACAGATCGGTTTCGGAAATCGCGCCCGCACAGCCAAGGTATCCTTTGGTCGGGGTGCGGCACAACATATGGCGCCACGCCGCCAGCGTGGATGGGTTCTCGCGCCGCCAGCGGGCCGACAGCCAGCGTTCCAGAATGGCTTCTTCCAGCGCCTCGATACCACCCTTGCGCACATCCGCCATCCGGCTCTGCCACATGGCTGTGGTGCCGATTTTTGCCGCGGTGTTGGACAGCACCATGGCGCGCACCAGATCCATGCGTTCGGCGGCCAGCCCTTGCGCAATCATGCCGCCAATCGACAACCCGACAAAGATGCAATCCTTGACCTTCAGATGGTCCAGCAGGGCCGCCGCATCCGCGACCAGATCGCCCATGAAGTAATCGCCATCTGGGGCCGAAGTCAGCCCGTGACCGCGCGTGTCGTAACGGATCAGGCGCAAAGATTTGGGCAGCAGCGGCAGCAGTTGGTCCCACAGGCGCAAATCAGTGCCCAGCGAGTTGGAGAACACCACGGGTGCGCCGTTCGGATCACCCTGGTCTGCGTAATGCACCGTAATGCCGTTCAGATCGATCATCTGCATCAGTATGGCAACCCCACATAATTTTCCGCCAGCACCTTTTGTGCCGCCTCATTATCGCGCAAAAACTCCAGATCGGCCCGCTGCATTTTCAGATCAAACGCAGATTGATCGGGAAAGCGGTGCAGCAGGTTTGTCATCGACCAACTGAACCGTTCCGCCTTCCAAATCCTTGCGAGCGCACGCTCCGAGTAGCGCTCCAACCCTTCATCATCCTTGTCATGATAGGCCGTGATCAGCCCGTTATACAAATAATGAATATCCGAGGCCGCGGTGTTCAGCCCCTTGGCGCCGGTGGGTGGCACGATGTGGGCGGCATCGCCACACAGAAACAGACGGCCCCAGCGCATTGGTTCGGTGACGAAACTGCGCAACGGGGCGATGGATTTCTCGATGCTGTCGCCGGTGATCAAGGCTTCAGCGGTGCTGTCGGGCAGACGGCGTTTCAGCTCGTCCCAGAAGCTGGCGTCGTCCCATTTTTCAACAGGGTCCTTCAGCGGCACCTGAATGTAGTAGCGCGACAGGTTTTCGTGGCGCATCGAGCAGAGCGCAAAGCCGCGCCCGGAGGAGGCGTAGATCAACTCGTCATGCACCGGCGGGGTTTCGGACAGCACCCCGAGCCAGCCGAACGGATAGGCTTTTTCATAGTCGCGGCGCACGTCCGCTGGGATGGTCTGGCGGCTGACCCCGTGAAACCCGTCACAGCCCACAACGTAATCACAGTCAATCCGCCCATCGCCATCGCCCACGTTATAGATGACGTATGGCGCGTCGGTATCGGCCCCGTGGATTTGCACACCATCGGCGTTAAAGATGATCTTGCCATCCATCGCCGCGCGGGCATCATACAGGTCCCGGGTTAGCTCGGTCTGGCCGTAAACCACCACSGRGGTGCCGGTKWRKTYSKKGAAATCWATGYKGAAYKKSYSRTYSYCATMRGCGATCACYRYGCCSTSATGGRTSARGCMTTCGSSSWYCATCCGKTYRGMCACGCCCGCYTCKYGCATCAGGTYRACAAAKCCGACCTCRAGMAYRCCSGCACGRATGCGRCYCAGCACRTAWTYRCGGGTYTTRCGYTCCAGMACCACSGTGTCGATGCCCTTGCGATGCAAAAGCTGACTGAGCAGCAAGCCCGAAGGCCCGCCGCCGATGATGGCGACCTGTGTGCGCATTAGAATCCTCCGGTTATGGCACAGTATCGGGGGATATAGTTTGCATTGTCAATTAAATCTGGAGATGCTGTTCAAATAGCCCAGTGACAAAGAAAAAGCCTCGGTTGCATGTCGGGAGGGAACACGCCACCGAGGCTAGATAACCAGGCTGAATTTAGAGTAACACCTAAAGTTGAATACGCCTAGTCGGGTATTCCTTACCTGCGGTCAAACAGTTGCATATGTGCCATGATCTGTCCGTGGTCCGAGGCGAGTTTGTTGTAAGGTGCCTCCTCATGGGAGCCGTCGGTGATGTGGTCATTGTAGACGCTGAAATACTCCATCTCGCCGATTTTATCGTCATAATCAGGGTGGAAATGGCGGCTCATCAGAATTTGGTCGATGCTCTCGTATACTCCGCCAAAGGCCGAGGTGTAGACTATGTCGCGCAAAGATTTGCGCACGAACAGCTTTTCAGCCGAATGCAGGCGCACGGAATTCACCGCCTCCTGGATTTTCAGGTTTTCATCGCGGCTGTAGCGGTCATTGCCCTTTTGGGCGTTATGGCGCAGCATCCAGCTGTAGTTTTTGAACGGGGCTTCGCCTGAAATGATCTCGGAACTCACCGCGTGTTCACCATCGTTGAAATCGCCTAAAACCATGACGGGGTTGCCCGCCTCGAGTTCCTTGACGATCAGACGGCGCAGCACCCATGCCTCGGCCATCCGGCGCAGGGCAGCCCGCAGCGCACCCAATGCGCGACCCGTGGCGTCATAATTGGTCAGGTCAGCTTCGGGGGCATATTCGGCACCATCCGGCGTGATAAACTCACCCAGCTTGGATTTCAGGTGGCAGTTGAATACGGTAACCACCTGACCCCCAACAGGAATATGCGCCTTCAAGATAGGGCGCGACAGGCGGGAAATGGCGTAGCTGCCGTTATCATCACCGCCCAGATCGCGCATCKGGATGGCCAGGGCGGGGGATAGATCCTGAATGATCTCGGGTGTGCCGACAAACCCGAGGCGCGACAGGATCGCAACACCGGGGCGGCGCTCGCCTGCGGGGCCGTCATTGGCGTTGGGGGCAAAGGCAAGGGCGGCGTCGGTGTAGGGGGAATAGGCCAGCTTGCGAAAGATCGCCTTTTTGGCGTACCGTTTGGTGCGGTCGGGCAGGGTGACCTCGTTGGTGGCGATGCCACGGCGGTCGGCCTCGGCGATTACGGCCCGCAAGGATTCTTCGTCGAATATCTCCTGAAACCCGACAATGTCGGCGTCCATTTTTACGATCTGGTCGGCCATCCAGTCTTCTTTCCATGCGTATTCCTCGGGGGTGTAGGACATGAAACGGTAGTATTCCTGATCAGCCCCGATCAGGTTTTTAACGTTGAAACTGGCAATGGTAAAACGGGTCATCTGTCTACTTTCCGTATTTGGTTAAGGCGTCGATGAATAGGGGCGCATCGACATTTCCACCAGAGGCAACACAGATAATTGTGTCACTTTCCAGTGAGTTACTGTGGAACAGAGCAGCGGCCAAGGCGACAGCTCCGCCGGGTTCGAGGACGATTTTCAGGCGGGTAAAGGCCTCGGCCATGGCGCGTAAACAATCGTCATCGGGCACCACCAAACCCGCCCCGCACAGCCGTTTCATATTGGGGAATGTCAGCTGCCCTGCCGTGGGGGTGATGATAGCGTCACAGATTGATCCRGTTGTGGTGGCGTTGGTTTCCAGTTGGCCGGAGATCAGAGAACGCGCCACATCGTCAAATCCAGCCGGTTCAACCGGATGCACCTTCATATCGGGCGCTTTGGCCTCGAGTGCCAGCGCGATGCCTGAGGTCAGGCCACCGCCACCGCAAGGGACCAGAACCTGCGCGGATGTGATGCCGATTTCAGTAGCTTGGGCGGCGATCTCTAGGCCGGTTGTGCCTTGTCCGGCGATCACCAAAGGTTCGTCAAACGGCTTGACCAAACTCAGGTTACGCTCTGCCGCGAGGCGGTCTCCGATCTCGTCACGGTCCTCGGAGGCACGATCGTAGAGCACGACTTCTGCACCTAAAGATTTGGTATTGTTGATTTTTAATTCAGGTGCATCGGCAGGCATGATGATCACCGCTGTGGTGCCGTGTTCGCGGGCGGCCAGTGCGACGCCTTGGGCGTGATTGCCCGAGGAAAAGGCGATCACGCCGCGGGCGCGCTTGGCGGGTTCCATGGTCGATAGGGCCGACCATGCGCCGCGGAATTTGAAGGAGCCGGTGTGTTGCAAGCATTCGGCTTTGATCAACACGCGCTTGCCGGCGATTTCATCAAGGAACGGCGAGGACAGCAGCGGGGTGCGGCGGGCGCGGCCTTGCAGGCGTTCTGCTGCGGCGTTGATCATGTCGATGTTCATGGGGTGTCCTTAAAGTGCGGCGGCGAGGGTGGGGATTGTGGTCAGGTCGGGCAGGGTGTTGGCAGGAATCCACGGTAGGCGATCCACCGGTTCGGATCCGCGGTTGACCCAGACGGTTTGGAAACCRTARCCSGTSGCRYWGGCSGCGTCCCAGCCGTTGGAKGAWACRAAYARWACCTGATCMGAGGTGCARRAAAACCKTTTATTMACAAGMKCATAKACKCTRTGRTGCGGTTTGAAMACGCCAACGGATTCAACCGATAGCACGTCGTCCAGAAGCTCGGTCAGGCCAGCGGATTTCACTGCACCCTCCAGCATTTCCGGCGAGCCGTTCGACAGGATTGCGGTGTTCAGACCGGCCTTTTTCAACGCCCCCAGCATGGCGGGCACTTCGGGGTAGGCCGACAGCTGCCAGTAGAGCGCCAGCAGGCGTTCACGCAGGTCGGGATCGGTTAGATTGTTGGCCTCGAGCGCCCAGTCCAGGCCGTCTTGGGTGACCTGCCAAAAATCGGTGTGGGCATCGGCCACTGCGCGCAGCCATGTGTATTGCAGCTGCTTTAGGCGCCAGTCCGTCGCCAGTTTCTGCCAGACCTTGGCAAAGGCCTCGCGGCCCGGATCGGCTGCTGCTTGCTGTGCGGCGGCGGCGACGTCAAACAGGGTGCCGTAGGCGTCAAAAATGCAGGTGGTGATGGGCATGATCAGCGCTCCTCTTTTTGGCAGAGTGGCACAGAAACGGGACATATGAAAACCATATGAATCGTATATGATTTCCATATGTTTCTTTTTACATAAGAAATGCGGCGGGTTGATCAGATCTTTTCGTGAACCTCTTCNACAAAGGTCTGGTCGTCCATTGGCGGGCGCACGTAACCMTGCACCACGGGGCGATCCTCGAGCACAATCGGTTCGGGGGTTGTATCCTTATACGGGATTTGCGCCAGCAAGTGATTGATGCAATTGATCCGCGCGTGTTTCTTTACGTCGGAATTCACCACATACCACGGCGCCTGTTTGATGTCGGTGTGGGCGAACATGATGTCTTTGGCTTTGGAATATTCCACCCAGCGATTGCGTGATTCCAGATCCATTGGTGACAGTTTCCAGCGTTTGGTCGGGGTGAGTAGACGTTTCTGGAAGCGGCGTTCCTGTTCGTCATCGGACACCGAGAACCAGTATTTGATCAGCAGGATGCCGGAACGCACCAGCATGCGCTCGAACTCGGGGCAGGAGCGCAGGAAGTCCTGGTGTTCCTCGTCCGAACAAAAGCCCATGACCTTTTCCACGCCGCCACGGTTATACCACGAGCGATCGAGGATCACCATTTCACCGGCGGAGGGGAGGTGTGCGACGTAGCGCTGGAAATACCACTGGGTGGTTTCGCGTTCCGTGGGTGCGGGCAGGGCGACGACGCGGGTGATGCGCGGGTTCATCGGCTCGGTGATCCGCTTGATGGTGCCGCCTTTGCCGGCCGCATCGCGCCCCTCGAAGATTACCACGACCTTGAGGCCCTCGGTTTTGATCCATTCCTGCATTTTGACCAGTTCAATTTGCAGACGGGCCATTTCGGCCTCGTATTTACGGTTGGAAATTTTCTTGTCGGCCATCTGGCATCCCCTAATGAAACTCGTGCGCGCGATATCATGCGAAGCTAGTTCATAGGGGTCGATAGGTCGAATCTAAATTTACAGGTTTTCCGGCTGCGCCATGCCCAAGACGTGATAACCGCCATCCACATGGATGATTTCGCCGGTGGTGCAGTTGCCCGCGTCCGACGCCAGATAAACCGCAGTGCCGCCGACGGCCTCGAGCGTGGCGTTGGCGCGCATCGGGGCGTTGGCCTCGGTTGCGCGGAAGGTTTTGCGCGCGCCACCAATGGCGGCACCTGCAAGGGTTTTCATCGGGCCGGGCGAGATGGCGTTCACACGGATGCCATCGGGGCCAAGGTCATTGGCGAGGTAGCGCACGGCGCTTTCGAGGGCTGCTTTGGCCACGCCCATCACGTTGTAAAACGGGGTGACGCGGTTGGAGCCTTGGAAGGTCAGCGTCATGATAGTGCCGCCATCGGTCATCAGGGGGGCAGTGCGGCGGGCAACGTCGATCAGTGAGTAGCAGGAAATATCCAGCGAGTTTTTGAAGTTGGCACGCGAGGTGTTAATGAAGCGGCCGGTCAACTCGTCCTTGTCGGAAAAGGCCAGCGCGTGCACGACGAAATCGAGGCTGCCCCATTCGGATTTGATTTGCTCAAAGGCGCGGTCCATCGAGGCATCATCGGTGACATCGACATCGACCAGAATGTTCGAGCCAAGGGATTGCGCCAGCGGGCCGACCCGTTTACCGAAGGCGTCGCCTTGATAGGTGAAACCCAGTTCAGCCCCCGCTGCGGCCATCGCCGAGGCGATGCCCCATGCAATCGAGCGCTGGTTGGCCACGCCCATAATCAGGCCGCGTTTGCCTTTTAACAAATCTGACATCGTTTAATTCACCCGTGATATTTGCTCATGGCGATGGTGCCGTTGGTGCCACCAAAGCCAAAGCTGTTTGAAATAACTGTATCAAGTCCTGCGTTTTCCCTGAATTCTGTGCAAACTTCCTCGGCGTGAATTTCGGGGTCCAGTTCGGTGATGTTGGCCGAAGGGGCGATGAAATCACCACCCAGCATGATCAGCGAGTAGATCGCCTCGTGCACGCCAGCCCCGCCAAGGCAGTGGCCGGTGACCGATTTGGTCGAGGTGATCGGCGGGGTTTTGCCCTCGCCAAACACCCGGCGCACCGCGTGGACTTCGGTGACGTCACCCGCAGGGGTCGAGGTGCCGTGGGCGTTGATGTAATCGACGCGGCGATCCCCCAAGGTGGACATGGCCAGCTTCATTGAACGTTCAGCGCCTTCGCCGGAGGGGGCGACCATATCGTGGCCATCCGAGGTGGCACCGTAACCGGTGACTTCGGCGTARATYTTGGCSCCACGSGCCARYGCGTGMTCMAGTTCYTCMAGWACCAGCAMRCCGCCRCCGCCRGAAATCACRAAMCCGTCGCGRYTGGCGTCAAAGGCRCGGCTGGCSSKYTCRGGKGTSTCGTTATAYTTGCTSSWCATKGCRCCCATGGCGTCAAACAGGCAGGACAGGGTCCAGTCCAGTTCTTCGCCGCCGCCGGCAAACACGATATCCTGCTTGTTGAACTGGATTTGCTCGACCCCGTTGCCGATGCAGTGCAACGAGGTGGTGCAGGCCGAGGTGATCGAGTAGTTCACGCCCTTGATTTTGAACGGGGTGGCAAGGCAGGCCGAGTTGGTCGAGGACATGCAGCGGGTGACCATGAACGGCCCCATGCGTTTGGGCGCGCCGCGTTCCTTGACCATTTTGTGGGCCTGGAAAAAGTTCGATGTCGAGGGGCCGCCGGACCCCATCACCAGCCCCGTGCGCGGGTTTGAAACATCGCTTTCCGACAGGCCGGAATCAGCAATCGCCTGCTCCATCGCCAGATAGTTATAGGCCGCACCCGGCCCCATGAACCGCATCTGGCGTTTGTCGATATGTTCGCTCGGGTTGATCTGCGGCATGCCGTGGATTTGCGAGCGAAAGCCGTTTTCAGTGTATTCGGGGGCGGCAATGATGCCGGATTTGCCCGACCGCAGGGCTGCGGTGACTTCCTCGACATTGTTCCCGATCGAGGAAATGATGCCCATTCCGGTGATAACGACGCGACGCATTGGTGTTCTCCTTACAGTCTTTTATTCTTTTGGTGCGGCAAGGCCGACTTTGAGGTCTTTTACGGCGTAGATTTGTTCACCATCGGCCAGAATGATGCCATCGGCCACAGCCAGTTTCAGGCGGCGGTCAATGATGCGGGTGAAATCGATTTTATAGGTGATCATTTTGGTCTCGGGCGTGACCATGCCCGAGAATTTCACCTCGCCAACGCCGATGGCAAAGCCTTGGCCCTGCATGCCGCGCCAGCCCAGGTTAAAGCCGGTCAACTGCCACAGTCCGTCAAGGCCGAGGCAGCCGGGCATCACCGGATTGCCGGGGAAATGGCAGGGGAAGAACCACAGATCGGGGTGGATATCAAACTCGGCAATGATGTGGCCTTTGCCATGCGCACCGCCATCGCCCGACACCTCGGTGATCCGGTCCATCATCAGCATCGGCGGCAGCGGCAATTGCGCGTTTCCGGGACCGAACAGGTCGCCATTGGCGCATTTGATCAGATCGTCTTTGGTGAAACTGCTTGGATAATTGGCCATTCAGCCTTGYCCCCCCCTTGAAATATTACATTACCTTCATGGTCTTCTACCATTCTGTGATAATTGGTGGCAAGAGCGGCTGCGCACAAGGAGTAATCCGGCGATAATAATACAAAGATTTTCGAATGCGAATGATTTGCAATTGTAGTTCTCGCGGTTCTCCCCTTATATAGTGGGGGAATAACGGGATTTTAGGCGGATTTCAGGCGATGACAACGATAGAGATTGAACGCGGGACACATTGGCTAAGCGGGGCGGGTTTGCGGCCCACGCGCCAACGTCTGTCTTTGGCGGACTTATTGGTGGGCGATGGCAAGGACCGCCATGTCACGGCCGAGAGCCTGTATGCGTCGGTTCTGAAGTCGGGAGAGAAGGTTTCTTTGGCCACGGTTTACAACACCCTGCGGGCGTTTTGCGAGGCGGGGTTGTTGCGCGAGATTATGGTGGACGGGGCGAAAAGTTATTTCGATACCAATATGTCGGACCATCCGCATTTCTTTTGGGAAGACAGTCAGGAACTGATGGATGCGCCCAATGAGCAATTGGAGATTTGCCGTTTGCCAGAAGCGCCCAAAGGGGCTGTAGTGAGCAAKGYKSAYSWKGWSAKMYRKSYRCRSMGGKKWKRWYWWWCMRYYYWTYGGAGATAAACCACCGGCTTCCAGCCGGTCCGCTTCAGCGAATCTCCTGATGATCTTCTCTCCT
>NVTS01000022.1 GCA_002732995.1 Marinosulfonomonas sp.
AAACACTGAATCCCGCGGTCGGCATATTCTTGGCGTAACGAGGGGAAGAGCGCCCCGCCACCAACCGCCGCCCGCGAGATGTTGAGCGAAAGCCCCATCGCTTCCGCCTTGTCCAGAATCACCTTCAGGTAGTCAGGCGTGCCCGCATAGGCCGTCACCCCGACATCATGCGCGGCGCGCGCCTGCAATTCGGTTTGGCCTGTGCCCGCTGGCAGCACAGTGGCCCCAACAGCCCGTGCACCTGATTCAAATATCATCCCGGCAGGGGTCAGATGATAGCCAAAACAGTTTTGAACAATATCTCCCTTACCGATGCCGCAGGCGTGCAAAAACCGCCCAATGCGCCACCAGTCATGGGTGATCCCGCCGGGCTCGTAAATCGGGCCGGGGGATTGAAAAATATGCGCAACGTTCGAGACCCCAAAGCCACCGAACGGCGGATTTTCGGCCTGCCATTTGCTTAGGTCGGATTTACGCAGCACCGGATAGGTGGCCAGATCATCCCGTGTTTTCAGCTCCGGCCCGTCCAGGCGACAAGCGCCCTTTACGGCACGCGCCCGCGCAATTTGTTCCTGCAAACCGGCCAATTGCTCGGCAGCCCGTTGATCGGCGGAACGGGTTTCCAACGTGTCAAAATACTGCATCCCTTCGCCCCGCATCAGCTCAACCACCGTTTGCGACGCCGATAGCTGCGCACATCACGGAACGATTTGCGCCCCTCCTCCGAAATCCCCAGATAGAATTCCTTAACGTCGGGGTTTTCGCGCAGATCGGCGGCAGGACCATCCATCACCACACGGCCAGATTCCAAAATATAGCCGTAATGCGCGTATTTCAGCGCCATATTGGTGTTCTGTTCGGCCAGCAGGAACGAAACACCTTCTTCCTCGTTGATCTTCTTCACAATCTCGAAAATTTGCTCGACCAGTTGCGGGGCCAGTCCCATTGACGGCTCGTCCAGCAGTACGGTTTCAGGGCGGCTCATCAACGCGCGGCCAATCGCAACCATCTGTTGCTCGCCCCCCGACGTGTAGCCAGCCTGAGCTTTGCGCCGCTCTTTGATGCGGGGGAAATATTCGTAAACCATTTCAAGGTCAGCAGCCACTGCCCCCTTGCCATCACGCCGCGTATAGGCGCCGGTCATCAGGTTTTCCTCGACCGTCAGATGCTCGAAACAATGGCGGCCTTCCATCACTTGGATAACGCCGTTTTTCACCATATCCGAGGGGTTCATACCCTCGATACTTTTTCCTTTATAGGTGATCGTGCCTTTGGTCACCTCGCCACGTTCCGAACGCAGCAGGTTTGAAATCGCTTTCAGGGTGGTGGTTTTCCCCGCCCCRTTGCCGCCCATCAGYGCGGTRATRCCGCCTTTGGGAACCGACAGGCTRACGCCTTTCAGCACAAGGATCACRTGGTTGTAGATCACTTCGATRTTGTTGACCTCWARMAGGGTCTCTTGWGTTTTTGYGGCGTCRAGCANTTTTAYRYGTCCWAAATKKTCAAANTAAANTCGCYCGGGNCNCRCGWWWRRCRGCCCGRRCWAAAAGGCTTASTTACAGCCTTCKKYGATGTTRTTTTCAGCGGCATARGCMRYTGAATCTTYMRYGATCAGCGCRYYGATMACSTCRYCATCSGATGGGCCGAARTCTGTGATCAGGCTCCAWGTTTTGGMRGMWGCATCCCACTGGGMAACGGCACCTGTGCCGGGRCCACCRTGGTTTTCACARGACACTTTGAACGATGGGCCAAAGTTGGGCATGCCCAGTTCRGYCAYMCGCTCTTCGGTGATTTCCARYGCTTCCATRCCRTTGCGCATRTCWGMYGCWGTGATCTGGGCGTTGCCAGTCATTTCCTGKGCYKTGCGTGTCGCCTCGGCTGCAAGCATCGCYGCATACAGACCACGGTTATACAGCACCGTGCCGATTTGGTCGCCAGCTCCGGCTGCCTTACCTGTATCCACAACGTATTTCTGGATATCGGCAAACACAGGGAAATCGCTGCCCACATTGTGGAAGGTGATCGCCTTATAGCCATTCGATGCATCACCCGATGGCAGAACGTCATGTTCCGCGCCGGACCACCAGATACCGATGAAGTTTTCCATCGGGAACTTGATGTTCGCCGCTTCCTGAATGGCAACCTGGTTCATCACGCCCCAGCCCCACATCAGAACATAGTCGGGTTTTTCACGGCGGATTTGCAGCCATTGCGATTTTTGCTCTTGGCCAGGGTGGTCGACAGCCAGCAGGCTCAGCTCGAAACCATGCTTTTTCGCCAGCTCTTCCAGCGTGCGGATAGGTTCCTTGCCGTAGGCCGAGTTGTGATACACCAGCGCAACTTTTTTGCCGTTGATATCACCGCCATTCGTCGACAGCAGATAGTTCACCGCGATTGATGCCCCGTTCCAGTAGTTGGCGGGGTAGTTAAACACGTGGCTAAACACCTTGCCGTTGGCCGCGGATGTGCGCCCGTAACCCATTGTGTGCAGCGGAATGTCATCCGCTGTCACTTTCGGGATCAGCTGATAGGTGATGCCGGTTGAAAGCGGTTGATAAACCAGTGCGCCGTCGCCTTTGGTGGACTCGTAGCACTCCACACCCTTTTCGGTGGAATAGCCGGTTTCACATTCCGGCACGCGGGTCATAACGCCACCGATGCCGCCGTCACGCTCGTTCAGCAGGGTGAAATAATCGGCATAGCCATCGGCAAACGGGATACCACCCGCTGCATATGGACCCGTGCGATAGGATAGCGACGGATAGACCAGATCGGCCATCACAGGTGCAGCGGCCATAACCACGGCAACTGCCATTGTTGCTAGTTTAAGTTTCATTAGTAGTTCTCCTCCGTTGATATTGTAGTCTCGACAATCCCAAGCCGGGGTTTTCCCGATCTGTTATGATTGGCCATGCCCTAATGCGGGCCCTAATGCGGGAATGGCCAAAGTCTTAGTTTTTCCTTGGCGACGCGCCATAGTTGCGCCAATCCGTGTGGCTCCATAATCAGGAAGACCACGATCAGCCCGCCAACGATGACGAACTGGAAATGCGCGGCAACGTCCGTGGGCCAGCCCATGCCGCCAACCAGCACATTCTTTAGCAGCACCGGCATCAGCACCATGAATGCCGCACCCGCGAATGACCCGAATATCGAGCCAAGCCCGCCGATGATCACCATGAACAGCACAAGGAATGATTTGCTGATACCGAAGACTTCGCCAACCTCAACAGCGCCCAGATAGACGGTGAACAACAGTGCACCGGCGATGCCGATGAAAAACGATGACACACCAAAGGCGGTCAGTTTAGCCTTCAGCGGGTTCACCCCGATGATCTCGGCCGCAATATCCATATCGCGGATCGCCATCCAGCTGCGGCCCAGATTGCCCCGCGTCAGGTTCCGGGCCAGCCACGCGCAGGCCACCACAAAGACCAGACAGACCATATATTGCGCCCACGCGTCCACATTCGGGCCGGTCACGTTAATGCCAAACACCGTGCGCTCCGGCGCGCTGATCTGGCCCGAGGCCGAGTAGTTGTAGAACCACGGCACACGATTGAACAGCCAGACCAGAAAGAACTGCGCAGCCAGCGTGGCCACGGCCAGATAGAAACCTTTGATCCGCAAACTTGGCAGGCCAAACAGCATCCCCACCGCCGCAGTGATCACGCCGGCAATCAGAATGTGGATGATGATTGAAACATCGGGGAAAGACGTCATCAGTTTATAAGATGAATAAGCCCCCACCGCCATAAACCCGCCGGTGCCAAGGCTAAGTTGCCCGCAATATCCGATCAGGATGTTCAGGCCCAGCGTGGCGATCACATAGATCAGGAACGGCACCAGAACCGCATTGGCCCAGTAGTCGTTGATGAAAAACGGCACCACACAGAACGCCACAAACAGCAGCACGTAATAGGCCACGCGATCGAATTTGATCGGGAAGGTCTGGTTATCCTTGGCATAGGTTGTTTTATAGTCACCTGCTTCGCGGTAGAGCATATCCTAAACCCTCTCGATGATTTTTTCGCCGAACAGCCCTTGCGGACGGAAGACGAGGAACAATAGCGCCAGAACATAGGCGAACCAGTTTTCTGTAGCGCCACCAAGGAACGGTGCACCAATCAGAAATTCGAACATCTTTTCACCCACCCCGATAATCAACCCACCGATAATCGCGCCGGGGATCGAGGTGAAACCGCCGAGCATCAGCACCGGAAGCGCCTTCAATGCAATCAGTGATAGCGAGAACTGCACCCCCGATTTGGAACCCCACATGATGCCCGCGACCAACGCAACGAAACCCGCGATGGACCACACGATCACCCAGATGGTGCGCAGCGAAATTCCCACCGACAGTGCCGCCTGATGGTCATCCGCCACCGCCCGCAAGGCGCGTCCGGTTTTGGTGTATTGCGAGAACAGCACCAGGGACGCGACCAACAGGATCGCCACAATCGCCGCGACAATATCAAGCGAGTCGATATAGAACCCGTAAAACTCCTCGCCGCCCAGAAATGCCGTGTTTTCCTCGATCCAGACGTTGCCGCCCTGCGGGATGCCGACATCGAGCTTTTTGATCTCGCTGCCCCACATCAGATCGCCAAAGCCTTCCATGAAATAGGCCAAACCAATCGTGGCCATAAACAGGATAATCGGTTCCTGATTGACCAGATGTTTCAGCACGTATCGCTCCACAAGAAAGGCAAATAATATCATCACCCCGACCGACAGCAAGATCGCCAGAAAGGTCGGCATGTGCCAGCCGAATTCTTTGACGTGGGTGCCGAATATCGCGTTGATCAGATGCGCGAACGGCACTTGGCCATTTTGCAAACCCACCAAAGTCATCGCCGCAAACAGCGCCATCACCCCTTGGGCATAGTTAAAAACACCCGACGCCTTAAAGATCAGAACAAAGCCCAGCGCCACCAGTGAATACATCACCCCGGCCATCAGCCCGTTCAGGAAAACCTCGACACCATAATAGAAACCAGCAGACATTATGCGCGCCCCCCCACGTGTAAATCAGTGTGTAAATCAGTCATGGCTCACCCCCAGATAGGCATCGATCACGTCTTGATTGGCCAGCACTTCGGCAGGCGTGCCATCGCCGATCTTTTTGCCGTAATCCATCACCACCACGCGATCAGAAATATCCATCACCACGCCCATGTCGTGCTCAATCAGCGCGATTGTGGTGCCGAATTCGTCGTTCACATCCAGAATAAAGCGGCTCATGTCCTCTTTTTCCTCGACGTTCATTCCTGCCATCGGCTCGTCCAGCAGCAGCAGTTTAGGCTCCGCCGCCAGCGCACGGCCCAGCTCGACCCGCTTTTGCATCCCGTAAGGCAACCGGCCCACAGGGGTTTTGCGGATCGCCTGAATTTCCAGAAAATCAATGATCTCCTCGACCTTCTGGCGGTGCTCGGCCTCTTCCTTGGCGGCCTTACCAAACCAGATCGCCTGAGACAGCAGCGACGATTTCATCTGGGTCATCCGGCCGGTCATAATATTATCCAGCGTGCTCATACCCTTGAACAGCGCGATGTTCTGGAACGTCCGCGCAATGCCCTGCTGCGCCACCTTATAGGGCCGCATCGTCGGGCGTTTTTCGCCGTGAAACCAGACCTCGCCTTCTTGTGGGTGATAAAACCCGCTGATCACATTCAGCATCGACGATTTACCAGCCCCGTTCGGGCCGATAATGGCGCGGATCTCGCCCTCGCGGATGTCAAAACTGATGTCTTCAATCGCCACCACACCGCCGAACCGCAGGGTGATGTTTTTCATCTCCATCATCGTGCCGCCGATTTGGCGACCATCGTCGGTCATGTACCCAACGGTGGAATTATCAGTCATTTCGTTCATTCTGCCGCCACCTTCTGATTAACCGGCTGCACCGCCACATCGCGGATTTCCAGCGTGGCCGAGATCGAGCCTTTGCGCCCGTCCTCATATGTCACTTCGGTTTCGGTATAGATTTCGTCTTTACCGCCATAGAGCGCATCCAGCAGATCGGTGAATTTTTCGCCCACAATCTTGCGGCGCACTTTGCGGGTGCGGGTCATTTCACCGTCATCCGCGTCCAGTTCCTTGTGCAGGATCAAAAACCGATGCACCTGACAGCCGAACAATATTTCGTCCTGCGCCACCGATTTGTTCACCTCTGTGATGTGCGCGGCGATGGTTTTGTAAACCTCGGGGTGAGCCGCCAGTTCCTGATAAGACGCATAGGCCACGTTGTTACGCTCGGCCCAGTTGCCGACCGCGGCCAGATCAATATTGATGAACGCAACGCAATGATCACGGTCGGCGCCGAACACCACAGATTCCAGAATATCGGGGTAGAACTTCAGCTTGTTTTCAACAAATTTCGGCGCAAACATGCTGCCATCGGCCAGATTGCCCACATCCTTGGCACGGTCGATAATCCGCAGATGGCCGCTGCTTTTCTCGACAAACCCAGCGTCGCCTGTGGCAACCCAGCCATCGGCATCCTTGGTGTCGGCAGTGCTTTCGGGGTTCTTGTAATATTCCTCGAACACGCCCGGAGAGCGGTAGAAAATCTCGCCATTATCGGCAATTTTGATTTCAACATCGGGGGACGGAATACCAACCGTATCGGCCCGCACTTCGCCATCCGGCTGCTGGGTGATGAACACGGTCGCTTCGGTCTGTCCGTATAGCTGTTTCAGGTTGATCCCCAATGATCGGTAAAACTCAAACAGCTCCGGCCCGATCGCCTCGCCCGCCGTATAACCGACGCGAACACGGCTAAGGCCCAGCGTATTTTTCAGCGGACCATAGATGAACAGATTGCCCAACTTATAGCTAAGACGATCCATAAAGCTGACAGGTTTGCCATCCAGTATCGCCGGCCCCACCTTGCGGGCAACGGCCATATATTTATCAAACAGCCACTTTTTGAARCGGCCCGAATCCTCCATCCGGATCATCACGCTGGTCAACTGACCCTCAAAAAACCGTGGCGGCGCGAAATAATAGGTCGGCCCGATTTCGCGCAAATCCGTCATCATTGTTTCAGGCGATTCAGGGCAATTCACGCAAAATCCCGTCCAATAGGCTTGCCCGATGGAAAAGATGAAATCGCCAACCCACGCCATCGGCAAATAGGCCAGCACCTCGTCACTCGACACCAAATGATCAAATTCGCAGGAATTTTTCGAGGTCACAATCACGTTGCGGTTCGACAGCACCACGCCCTTTGGTTTGCCTGTGGTGCCGGAAGTATACAGCATCACACAGGTGCTCTCCATATTCAGACGTGCGACGCGGGCGTGCAATTCGGGGCGAAATTCATCACGCGCGGCGCGGCCCTGTTCCTGAATATGGGAAAATTCGTGCAAGCGGCGGTGATCATATTTGCGCAACCCGCGTGGATCCAGATAAATCATATGCTCGAACTGGTGCAGATGCTCTTGGATTTCGATAACTTTGTCGACCTGCTCCTGATCCTCGACCACAATGAAACGCGCGCCGCAATGTGACAGTACATATTCCATCTCTTCGGCATTGGCGTCATTATAGAGCGGCACAGGGATCGCCCCGACCGATTGCGCGGCAACCATCGCCCAATAGAAATATGGGCGATTGCGGCCAATGATGGCTACAAAATCACCCTCGTGAATGCCAAGATTCAGGAAACCCAGCGCCAACGCTTCGATCTCGTCAGCCACTTCACCCCAGTTCCAGCGCTGCCAGATACCGTATTCTTTTTCACGGTAAGCCGCCTTGTCACCAAAGCTGGCCGCATTGCGCGCAAGCAGGGCCGGAATTGAATCCATAGTCGCATTTGCCAAGTCTTATCCTCCCATCCGCCGATTTTCCGACGGCCCGCCCATATCCAGGCGATTCTTTATTTGCCCTAGCGTGACGGGTTTTTTCTGAAGGTCAAATTTTTCCTGACTTTTGCGCAAACCTTACGAATTGTAACAGCCCTTTCGCGGGGCGGCCTCGGATGGTAGCGATATATCGAAAGGATCGCAGCACTTGGCCCCATCGAAAACAACCACCGAAAACCTGACCCGCGCCGGATTGAACCTGATCCAGCAGGCCCTGTCTATCTATGACAGTGATCTGCGCTGTGTGCGGGTGAACCGCCCGTTCAAGGAAATGTTTGATCTGCCCAAAACCCTGTGCACCCCCGGCGCACATTTCAGTGATACCATCCGTTATCTGGCGATGCGGGGTGAGTATGGTGAGGTTGGCGACCTTGATGAATTCGTCACATCGCGCGTTGATCAAGCCCGCGCGTTCAAGGCGCATTATATGGAGCGCACCCGCGCCAACGGGTGCACCATTTCGGTTGAAGGCAGCCCTCTGCCCGAAGGCGGCTGGGTCACTGTTTACACGGACATCACCGCGATCAAGGATCAGGAAAAACTGCTGCGTGGGCGCACTGATGAATTATCGGACCAATTGCTGGCCCACACCGAGCGCCTGTCGCAAACCAACCGCGAGCTGGCCGCCACCAACGCCGCGCTGGAAGAGGCCAAGCACCAGTTGACCGAGATGGAAGCCCGCACACGGATGACCACCGAAATGATGCCCGCCCATATTGCGCATGTGAATGAGGACGGAAATTACACATACTCCAACCGCCGCCTATCCTCGATCATCCCGTCGCGCCCCTCCGATATTTTAGGGATGCACATCGCGGATGCACTGGGGCATAGCGCATTTTCCAAAATTAAACCGCACTATGAAAAGGCCCAAAGCGGCACTGCCAGTGTGTTTGAATTTACCGATGATGACTCCAGCCGCCGCATCCGCGTTGCCTTTAATCCGGATCGGCGCGGCGTCTACATCCTGTCGATGGATGTGACCGAAGAGGCCCAGGCCCGCGCCGCCCTTGCCCAGACCCATAAACGCGAACTGGCAGCCCAACTGACCAGCGGTCTGGCGCATGATTTCGCCAACCTGCTGACCATCATTCTGGGCATGCAAAGCCGCCTGTCCCGTATGGATCAAACCGCAGACGCGCAAGAACTGATCACCGCCACCCAGTCCGCCGCACGACGTGGCGGCACCTTGCTTAACCGCATCGCCGAAATGTCCGGCCCGCGTGAAATGCGCCCGGCTCCGGTGGAATTCTGCCGTTTTATGAATGACCTGAAAACCCTTGCCACGCCGACATTGCCAAGCGGCGTAACACTAGACAGCTATTGCAACGGTATTGATCAACCCGTGCTGCTGGATGCCGGATCATTGCAAGATTCCCTGCTGAACCTGATCCTGAACGCCAAAGACGCTATCGGTGCGAACAGCGGCAAGATCACCATCACCACCAAACCCGTGCGCGACACATGGCTGGAAATCACCGTCACCGATACTGGCGGCGGCTTTAGCAACAAGGCGCTGGAACATGCGCTTGATCCGTTCTTTACTACCAAAGGCAGCGAGGGGTCGGGGCTGGGCCTGTCGATGGTTTACGATCTGACCAAACTGGCGGGCGGGCATTTGCGGCTGGCCAATGCGTCCGAAGGCGCGGTGATTACAATGCGCCTGCCTTTGCGGTTCACGACTTTGGAAACGGCCCCAAAACTGGTGCTTCTGGTCGAGGATTCCGACGACATCCGCGCCACTGTGCGCGAAATGCTGACCGATATGGGCCACCGCGTGATCGAAGCCACTTCTGCTGAAGAGGGCAGCACATTGGCCCCCATTGAAGGGGTCAATTTCGTGCTGTCCGACATCTCGCTGGTCGGGGGCAAAACCGGCGTTGAAATGCTGGACGACCTAACGGAGAACGGTCTCACGGCCACCACCTGCCTGATGACATCCCTGCCCGCGAATGACCCGATCCGCACCGATGCCGCATCACGCTACCCGCTGATCTCCAAACCCTTCACCGCCGATGATCTGGCCGCCTTTATGACAATGGACCCCAGTTAAATGACCCAGCCCTTAGTCACCATTCTGGACGACGAGCCCGAAATCCGCCACATGCTGGCCGATGCCTTGCAAGAGGCCGGTTTCAGAACCGCGACCTACGCCCGCGCCACCGAATTCGAGGCATCCCTGACCCACACCACCCCCGATGTGTGCCTTGTCGATCTGGGCCTGCCCGACAAAGACGGCCTTGCGTTGGTGCACCGTCTGGCGCTGGAATCCGGCGCCTCGATCATCATCATTTCGGGCCGCGCACAGGTGCAGGACCGCGTAACGGGGCTGGAACTGGGGGCCGATGATTACATCATCAAACCGTTCGATCCTGCCGAGGTGGTCGCCCGCGTCCGCGTCCGTTTGCGCAGCAACAAACCCAGCGATAAAACCGCCAACTGCGCCCGTTTTGAAGGCTGGACCGCCCTGTTCGACAGCTATGTTCTGGTTGACGAGAACGGCGCCGAGACCCCCTTTAGCCACGCCGAAGGCGAAGTGCTGCGCCTGTTCCTCGACAGACCGAAACGCCTGATTTCCCGCGCGCAAATGCAGGAAACCCTCGGCGGCACCGCAGGCGAAAGCTTTGATCGTGCGATGGACGTGCGCATTTCACGCCTGCGCACCAAATTACGTGAAGATCCGAAAAACCCGCGCCTGATAAAGACCATCTACGGGGCTGGATATATCTTTCTGGGCGACGTTAACTGGGCCTGATCCCCATCTTCTCTTTTGCAAAAATATCCTTGGGGGAATTGCCGCCAAGCAAGGGGGCAAACAGCCCCGATCCCGAGTGCCCTAGGCGCGAGACATAAAGCGTTGCAAAAGCAACTCCGCTTAATACCCATTGGCAGTCGCACAGACATCCTCTACAAAATCCCCTGAAACATGCAGGAGACCGATCATGACACACCTATGGGTCCGCGCCGAACAGCGCCTGAATGAGGAACGTGTCGGCCTAACACCCCAAGGGGCACGCGCCCTGCTGGATGCAGGCCTCAAGGTAACGGTTGAACATAGCTCGGTGCGCGCCATCCCCATTCAGGGTTATATTGACGCGGGCTGTGACATAGCGCCGGAAAACAGCTGGCCCAGCGCCCCTGCGAATGCGATCATCTTTGGCCTAAAAGAGCTGCCCGAAGACGGCACACCGCTAACCCACCGCCACATCCTGTTCGGTCACGCCTACAAAGGCCAGCCATCGGGCCAAATCCTGCTGAAACGCTTCAAGGCTGGCGGCGGCACACTCTATGATCTGGAATATCTGGTCGATGAAACGGGTCGGCGCGTCGCTGCCTTTGGATACTGGGCCGGTTTTTCCGGTGCGGCTGTATCGCTAAAATGCTGGGCCGCGCAACRGGATGGCGGCATCTGTGCCCCTGTTGGTGTTTACAAAGACAAAGACACGCTGCTGGATGATCTGCGCAGCACCCTCGACGCCACCAAAGAACCTCGCCCCCGCGCCATCGTCATCGGTGCCTTGGGCCGCGTTGGCACAGGTGCCGCCGATCTATGTGCAGCGCTGAACGTTGAGGTCACCAAATGGGACATGGCCGAAACCGCCTCCGGCGGCCCGTTCCCTGAAATCATCCAGCATGACATCTTTATCAACTGCATCTTCGCCAGCCCCGGCACCCCCGTGTTCGTGCCCACCTCGGCCAAAACCGACCCGCGCAAATTATCCGTGATCGGCGATGTCGCTTGTGATCCCGACAGCGACTTTTCTCCGATCAAAGTCTACGACCGCACCACCACATGGGATCAACCCGCCCTGCGCGTCCACAACACCCCGCCGCTGGATGTCACCGCCATCGACAACCTGCCCTCGATGCTGCCCGTCGAATCCTCGCAGGATTACGCAGGTCAGCTCTTGCCAAGCCTGCTAACCCTTGGCAATCTGGATGCCGGTGTCTGGGCCCGTGCCAAAGGCGACTATGACACCCATATGAATAACGTTTGAGAGGTTCCAAATGGTTGAATACGTCGGTTTTCTCGCGGCAATCCTCGGCACCATCTGCTGGTTGCCGCAAACCCTGAAAACATGGCGCACCAAACAAACCAAAGACCTGTCGCTCTGGGCCAATCTGCTCATCCTTGCCACGGTTACACTTTGGCTGATCTACGGTATTTTGTTGGGCGCGTGGCCGTTGATTATTGCCAATGCCATTTCAATCATGTTTATCGGAGCAATCGTCACCGCCAAACTGATCTACAAATAAAGGAACACGCGAATGACCATCCACTGGTGCGGCACCGGCCTATCCGCCATCCCCGGCTTGCGGCGCCTGATTGAARCAGGGCATGAGGTCACCGTCTGGAACCGCACCGTAGCCAAGGCCGAAGACGCGGTTGGCGACATCACACGACGCATCAACGCCTTTACCATGGACACCATCACCGCCGAGGTGCAGGCGGGCGACGTAGTGGTCTCGATGTTGCCAGGCGACTGGCACGTGCCACTGGCCAAACTCTGCATCAGCAAGGGTGCGCATTTCGTCTCCTCCAGCTACAYCGCCCCCGAAATGCGCGCGCTGGACGAGGAAGCCCGCCAAGCCGGTGTCGCCTTGGTCAACGAGGTCGGCCTTGACCCCGGCATTGACCATTTGATGGCCCACTGGCTGGTTGCCGACTACCGCGCCTCTGCCGCTTATGACGCCGACAACCACATCTCGTTTATCTCGTATTGCGGTGGCGTGCCAAAACACCCCAACCCGTTTCGCTATAAATTCAGCTGGTCACCGCTGGGCGTGCTCAAGGCGCTGCGCTCCCCGTCCAAATCCATCCGCGACTACACGCCACTGGATGTCGCCCGCCCGTGGGATGCGATCACCAGCTACGCCGCCCCGCTGCCGCAACCCGAAACATTCGAGGTCTACCCGAACCGCGATTCAATTCCCTTCATCAAGGATTACCGGTTTGATCCCGCATGGAAGGTCAAGGAATTCGTCCGTGGCACCCTGCGCCTGAACGGCTGGCACGACGCGTGGTCCGATGTTTTCACCAAAGTCGAGACCGCCGATGATACCCGCCTAAAAGAAATGTCCGACCAGTTCTGGGCCGACAACGCCTATGGCGAGGACGACCCGGATCGCGTGATCATGTGCGTTGGACTAACGGCTGAAAACGCAGGTATCCCCAGCTATCACAAAACCTATGTGATGGACGCATRKGGCGACGCRCGCGGMACYGCYATGGCGCGSCTKGTSTCMRTSCCGGTYTCACTSGCSGTMGARGCSGTMCWRAACCRYGMMATCCCCGCCGGWGTSYMYGCSGCCCCMAGYGATSCWMRRCTRKTRSWRMSSTGGMTRGSWGAAGTGGACCGGCTGTCGCAGCATTTTCAAGTGGTGGATCACCTAAGGAACCTCTGAACAACGGGTTTTGAGGTTGTGATATTTGAACCTTTTCCTGCAGAAATGAGAGAGGCCGTCGTGGTGTCACTGTTTGAGCGGTTGTTCTACAGGCATTTCCCTACTTTCAGACGGATTTCGCCCGTAATTGTTGCCGCTCGAGGTAGAGATTGGCGAGCGCCAGCAGGCTCGACATCCGGGCTGCGTTTTTGGCGCGCCCGCGATATCGCATTTTGCGGCAGCCAAGCCGACCTTTGATAATGTGAAAAATATGCCCGCCTTTTGCCCGCACAGACCGAGGGTCCGCTTGGCACTCACATAGCCCTTATCGCCGACTATAATTTCGTCGGTCTTGCGGCTCGGATCACCGGTCAATCGCGCGTCATGCGCCTTGGTAGCGGTGGTTTTGACGCTGTGAACCAGCCCGCTTTTTGCGTCCACACCGATATGGGCCTTCATGCCGAAATACCACTGTTTGCCCTTCTTTGTCCGGCTCATTTCAGGGCCGCAGTTTCGTCGGGGATGGTGTCCTGCGCCAAATCGCGCATGCTATGCAGATCGCAAAGCACCTCCCCGGCCCCGGGACCAGACAGGCCAGACCACTGCGGCATAACCGAAAGCAGTAACTGTGGCCGACCCCTTGCGCGGCTTGATATAATGCGGCCCGATCAGGGTTTGCAGTCGGGGCTTCCAGTCGGGCCCGGGGCACCACCGCATCCTTCTCGCCAAGAAAAACCTCTCGCTTTGTGCGCGTCTTCTTATGCGCCGGCTCAAGAGACGAAAAGCTCTGCTGCTTCAGCCACAACCCCTCCTGCATATGATGGAATAACTATAGCAGAAATGCGGGGATGTTGTTCAGAGGTTCCTTAGGTTGGTAGTTCTCTTTATCTGGCGTTATTATTCCCCAACAAACACACTGAAAACTTGGAATTCAGGAACCTCTCAATACCGGTTCTGCTGCTGCGCCAACAATAACCCCGAATTGTCATCCGTATCATCATCGTGAACCGTATGCTCTTTCACACCCGGTATCCGGCCAAACTGCTGCATTGCCTTTTTGGGATAAAACGTCGTCTTGATCCCCTCGAACCCGGGCAAGGTCTGCAAAACCGTAGTGATACTCTGCGTGCAATAGGCCTTTGGCGCGGCCCCGTGTGCCTGCACCGCACGAATGGCGGCTTCGGCCACTTCGGGCGACACTATAACCGTTTGCATCACCGTGTGAAACGTTTCGCGGGTGTGGTAGTCGATGTAATAACTCAGAACCCGCGGGGTGATGCCGAAATGCACGTCATTACGCTCGGGAATGCTCGGGCTCCACCATGTGCCGGCCGGATCAAACAGAATGCGTTGCGAGCCATTGATCATCAGACCCGCATGCGCCCCGGCGTTCGAGCGGTTGGAAATCACCGTGAACAAAGTTATCGAAGTCGGTCCGTCATGGCGGTAAATCGCCCGCTGCACATCTTCGTCTGGGGCCCACTTTGATTCAGCCCCACAGGCTGCCAGAAAAATCGGCAGCATCAAAACCAGCAATATTTTGCGCATTCTTCGCCCCGTCACCCGTTAAATCCAGCACCCCTGCCAGTGTTTAGCCGTTTACCAGTCCTAGCAAAAACAGAAAGACCAATGCGCCCAGCATGCCGTAACCGGCAAACTTCAAAAAACTGTTGAATGTCTTTTCCTGCTCTGCGATCTCCATCGAGCCGTGCTCAAATTCAGCCATAATGCGTATCCTTTTTATATTCGCACACTTCAATTAGGCGATTTCACCTGATCTGTCACGATCATATGAAACACTATTTTCTGTTTCAATCCACTTCCAGATCGGCCGCCAGCCGAAACCCGATCCTTTTGGCGTCAATGGCTTCGCTTTCTTTCGGGATTGCCCGCAACATAACACTCAGCTGTGTCACATGCTGGATCAGTTGCGTTTTGGTGCCATCCCCGTCTGTTCCGTAAAATGTCACGATGTCAGGGTCGAAAAACCCCAGCCCTTCGATCCGCAGCACACCTGCGTCCCCGCCGACAAACCCCACGGCAATCTCGTGCTCGTTGTCCAGCTGTTCCTCGAAATTCTGGATGTAAATCACCAGCCGCTCATAAGCCCATTCCGCCGGGCTTTTCTCATCTATCGGGGTTCCTGTCAGGCTCTCGGGCAGCGGCATGTTCGCGGCATCCGGATCAGCATGAACCGCATGCGCACGCGGTTCAACGCACGGCTTTTTAGCTTTGGATTTCGCCTTCTTCGCCTTTGGTTTCTTTGCCATTACGCTAGCCTTTCAACGCCCATATCCATGCACCATCGCCGCGGCGGATTCGCGTGATCTGCCCCAACGCAAGCATATGATTAAGGTGCGCCATCGCCTCGACCAAGGCAAGACCGTAAACATCCTCGCCGATTTTACGCTTGAACAGAGGCGCAAAACACTCCGAAGCCACCCGTGGCGTTTCAAGATGTTTCGCCAGACGTTTCAGCGCCCCGTGGTGGTTATCAACCAACTGGCGTAGCCGCGTCGGCAGCCCGACAAACGGCAATTYATGCCCGCCCAGAACCAGTTGATCCTNGCGCGCAAACGGCGCCAACCGCTCGCATGCCTCCAGCCATTCCGCCAC
The DNA here is from genome assembly GCA_002732995.1 of Marinosulfonomonas sp. Lineage (GTDB taxonomy): Bacteria > Pseudomonadota > Alphaproteobacteria > Rhodobacterales > Rhodobacteraceae > Profundibacter. The sequence continues at coordinate 15,870 of NVTS01000022.1, forward strand.
AGGGTCCGCCTCGGGTTCCGTCGCATAAACCCCGATGTTGGGCGAAATCGAGGGCAACAACTGATCCCCCCCCAGAACCAGATTGTCATCCCTGCTCCAGAACGTCGCGTGTTCGGGCGCATGGCCATTGCCCATATGCACGTCCCAATCGCGCCCGCCAATGCGGATCACATCATCCTGTTTGATCCGCCTGAACCCCAGCGGCATCGGCGCGACCATATCGGCAAAGTTGAACGGCCGCTCACCGCTGCGTTTGTCATAAATCGCCGCGTCCATCCCGCCGGATTTCCAAAACGCCAGCGTTTCCCTGGTTGGCAAATCCTGCACATCCAGCATCAGCATCCGCGAAAACAGCCATGCGGTGCGCGTGGTCCACAGCTCGGCCCCGTGCTCGGTCTGGAACCAGCCCGCCAACCCGACATGATCAGGATGATGATGGGTCACAATCACCCGCGTCACCGGCTTGCCCGCCATCGGCCCCGCCAACAGCTTGCCCCAAATCGCCTTGCTGCGGCGAGAGGCAAATCCGGTATCAATCACCGTCCAGCCATCCCCGTCATCCAGCGCATAAACATTGACATGATCCAGCGCCATCGGCAGCGGCAGACGCATCCACAGCACCCCGTCGGCAACCTCGATTGCCTTACCCTCGGCAGGCGGATCTTCAAACGGACAACGGATTTTGGCGACAGGTTGATCCATCACGCCGATAGATCAYCAACCGAGATCGCATACAACCCCTCGGCCCCTGCCTTGGCATGGATCAACAGCGCGGCATGTTCCGGCAACAGGCGGTTGATATAGAACCGCGCCAACTGGCTGCGTGGCCCCTTGCCCCCCTCGGCCATCGCCGATTTCAGGTGGTAATGTGCGCCCAAAACCCGTGCAAACGCCCGCAGATAGGGCACCGCTCCGGCAAACCGCTCATTCAGGTCATCCTGCCCAACCAGCCATTCGGTCGCCTCACGCAATGTCTCCGCCGCATTCCAAACCTCGCCTGCCATCCGCGGAAAATCGCCACGCACCGCTTCGGCATTGCCCTCGATCTCGTCCAGCAAACGCCAAGCCACATCGCCGCCATCCATCATCTTTCGCGCCACAAGGTCCATCGCCTGAATGCCGTTGGTGCCCTCGTAGATCTCGGTCACCCGCACATCGCGCAGATACTGCGCCGCACCGGTTTCCTCGATGTAACCCATGCCGCCATGCACCTGCAGCCCCATCGCCGCCACGGCGGATCCGGTGTCAGTGCCATACGCCTTGGCAATCGGCGTAAGGAACGCGGCGCGCGCCCGCCAATCGCTGTCATCCAGCGCATTGCCCATATCAATCGCCACCCCGCAAGCCAGTGAAATGGCGCGGGCCGCGTGAATTTCCGCCTTCATCGTCAGCAGCATCCGGCGCACATCCGCATGATCCACAATCGCACCCGTGCCCTCGCCGACCGGCGTGCGCCCCTGCTTGCGCTCGGTCGCGTAGGCCAGCGCATGTTGAAACGCGCCTTCAGCAGCCCCCAACCCCTGCACCGCAACACCCAGCCGCGCGTTGTTCATCATGGTGAACATGGTCTTCATACCGGMRTSMWRYYMRYCMMYMAKYYAWYYSRWCRMCSSRKMRARMWKMWKMAMWKCMRWYKGGCTGGNNWRYAKCYSCAKCWWKTGCTCCAGCGACACCACCTTCAGGTTGTTGGCCACGCCCAAATTTCCATCTACATCAGGGATCAGCTTTGGCACCATGAACAGGCTAATGCCCTTGGTCCCCGCCACCCCGTCCGGCAGCCGTGCCAGCACCAGATGACAAGTGTTTTCAATAAAATCCGTATCGGCCCAACTGATAAAAATCTTGGTGCCGGTGACCGCATATGTGCCATCGCCTTTGGGCACCGCCTTGCTGCGCAACGCCCCGACATCACTGCCCGCATTCGGCTCGGTCAGGTTCATCGTGCCATGCCACTCGCCACTCACCAGCTTGGGCAAATACAGCGCCTTTAGCGCATCACTCGCATGATGCTCCAGCGCCTCGATCTGGCCCTGCGACATCAACGGGTTCAACTGCAGCGCCAAACACGCCCCCGCCATCATCTCGTTCACCGCCGTGGTCATCGCCACCGGCAGCCCCATGCCGCCGCTCTCAGCCGACGCCGACATACCGATCCAGCCCCCCTCGGCAATGGCGCGGTATCCGGCATCAAACCCCGGCGAGCAGCGCACCTTGCCGTTTTCCAGAACCGCAGGGTGCAAATCCCCCTCGCGTTGCAACGGCGCCAACACCTCGCTGCTGACGCGGCCCGCCTCGGTCAAAATAGCCTCCACCATATCCGGCGTGGCCTCGGCAAACCGGTCGGTGCCTGCAACCTGATCCAGCCCGACCACATGATCAAACAGGAATTGGAAATCCGAAACAGGGGCGCGGTACGGCATGGGGTATATCCTTTTATCACAGGCAGCTTGGAATTTACGCGCGGCTTGGCTATGTCACGCATATCTTTGGGTAGCCTAAACAATGCCGCCCGTCCATCAACAGAAACGCAGCGTCAGATATGACAGATGTAACAACCCGAATGCTGGATGCCAAGGATACAGGCATCAATCGCGCCGCCAAAATCCTGCGCGACGGCGGGCTTGTCGCCTTCCCGACCGAGACCGTCTACGGCCTTGGAGCTGACGCCCGTAATGGCCACGCCATTGCCCGTATTTTCAAAGCCAAGGGTCGCCCCGCCTTCAACCCCCTGATCATCCATATCGCCACCCTAGAGATGGCCGAACAGATCGCGGTGTTCAGCGATGCCGCCATGCGCTTGGCCGCCGCCTTCTGGCCTGGCCCGCTAACACTGGTGCTGCCCCTGCGCCCTGACGCCGACCTGTCGTCGCTGGTCTCGGCAGGCCTGCCCACCATCGGCATCCGCCTGCCCGCACATCCCGCCGCGCAACAATTGCTCACAGCATTTGGCGGCCCCATCGCCGCCCCCTCGGCCAACCCGTCCGGTAAAATCAGCCCGACCACGGCCGCCCATGTCGCGGCAGGCCTGTCTGGCCGCATCGACGCCATCCTTGACGCTGGCGCTTGCGATGTCGGCCTTGAAAGCACCATCATCGGCTTTGATCCCGCGCCAACCTTACTGCGCTCCGGCGGCTTGCCACATGAGGCAATCGAGACCTGCCTCGGCACGCGCCTGACCATCCACACAACACCCGAAACCCCCAACGCCCCCGGCCAGCTCACCTCGCACTACGCCCCGACAGCCCCCCTGCGCCTGAACGTCAAAGCCAAACGCACGGGCGAGCTGAAACTCGGCTTTGGCCCTGACGATGACGCCGACCTGAACCTCTCCCCTTCCGGTGATCTGATCGAGGCCGCCGCCAACCTGTTCCACCACCTGCACAAACTGGATGCCCAAAACGCAATCGCAATCGCAATCGCCCCGATCCCGAACATCGGCCTCGGCATCGCCATCAACGACCGCCTAACACGCGCCGCCGCCCCCCGACCCTAAGAGTCGGTCTTCCCAATCATTGTTCCATAAATATCCCCGCGCAGAGCGCATAGAATCTCTTCTATGCTCAGGCCTACGCCCGCCCCGCCGTCGCCGACAACATCAACGCATCAACGCCCAATAATTTCAGCGCCGCCGTCCACTTGTCCGCATCCGGCACATCAAACACCACTTGTGCTGTCGCATCACAGGTCAGCCAACCGTTTTGCTGGATTTCACTTTCCAGCTGCCCAGCGCCCCAGCCCGAATAGCCCAATGTCAGCAAAGCCGCTTTCGGGCCTTCCCCCTTGGCAATATCTGTCAAAACATCCCGCGTGGCCGTCATGCCAAACTGCTCATCCACCTGCAGGGTCATATCCTCTAGGGAATAATCAGCAGAATGCAGCACAAACCCGCGGCCCAATTCGACCGGCCCGCCAAAATAAATCCGCGCGGTCTCACCACCCGTCGCCTCAATCTCCAGCTGCTTTAACAACTCGGTAAACGTCACCTGGGGCGTTGGCTTGTTAATGATCAGCCCCATCGCCCCGTCATCCGAATGGGCACACATATAAACCACGCTTTTATCAAAGCGCGGGTCCCCCATTCCGGGCATGGCAATCAACAGCTTGCCGCATAGATTGACACTTTTGTCAGGCATTTCCATACCCGCAGAATGGGGCCACAGTCTCGCATACGCAMGCCCCGCAAATCACCGCACCCCGCCTCAATCTCTCAAATGTGACTTCCCTTGGCYGAATTCATGCCTATGTTCCCCCCATGATCAAACGAATCCTCATTTTCTGCCTGCTGCTTGTCAGCCCGCTCACCACCAATGCCCAATCCGGCGCGGCACTCCCTGACAACGTGATGGAACTGTCGGTGCTGCAAGGCTGGCGCACCACACAAGACACCCATATGGCCGCCTTGCGTATCCAGCTGCAACCGGGCTGGAAAACCTATTGGCGCGCGCCAGGCGATGGCGGTATTCCCCCGCAATTCGACTGGTCCGGCTCAAAGAACATCGGGTCCGTGCAATTCCACTGGCCCCGCCCAAAGGTCACCTACATCAACGATCTGCGCATCATCGGCTATTCGGACGAGGTGATCATCCCGATCGAATTTTCCCCCCGTAATGCAGGCCAGCCGCTGACCCTGAAAGGCCGCGTCGATCTGGGCATATGCAATGACATCTGCATCCCCCTCAGCATGACATTTTCCGCCGCCCTCCCCGCAGACAACACCAAACCCGACCCGATGATCCGCACAGCACTTAAACTGGCCCCGATGCCGGCCAAAAAGGCAGGCGTCAGCACCGTCACCTGCACAATCGAGCCGATTTCCGACGGGCTGCGCGTGACAGCCACGATCAACATGCCCTCGACCGGCAGCGGCGAAATCACTGTCATTGAAGCCCCTGATCCATCAATCTGGGTCACCGGGGCGACAACCAAACGCAACGGCAACGCCCTGACTGCCACCACCGAAATGGTGCCACCCTCAAACGCGCCGTTTATGCTGGATCGCTCAAAGATACGTATTACAGTGATCGGATCGAACCGCACCGTCGATATTTTAGGCTGCACGGGGTAGGCCTACGACTTGCCGTTTTCTAGCGACAACCCTTAATCGCCTGCTGTCAGGCGTTCAATCAGTTGCTTTACCGTGGGAATGAAAACACTGCCGTTTTCACCGTGATAGAACGGATCATCACCCGCTTTATATGCGTTGTGGCCAGAAAAAATGAGGGATTTATCCATATTTTTGCCTGCAATAGCCTCTTGCAGCCCTTTGCGAATACAATAAACCCGCGGGTCGGGCAGCTTGCCCGTTGAATATTTTTTATCGGCGTCCTCGCACCAGGTACTAAGTTTACAAGTGGCAATACAGCCCACGCACTCGGTCCTATGGGACTTGATCTCCAGTGCCTTTTCCCTGGTTACAAAAATCAGTGTATCATCAGGGGTGCGCAAGGGGGTTGTAAACCCTTGTGCGATCCAGCAATCAACCTTGTCTTTGTCTTCTGCTGAAACACCATAACTGTTGGCGGGCACATCCGGCCCCTCGACGGGTTTGTTCATAATGTTGGAAATTTTTGGCGCATAAGGCACTTGGCGCGTCGAGCGCTCATAGAGTTCGCGCAGCATGCCATTCTTATATGCCGACGAATGAAAACCGGTGGGGCTGAACTTGTTGAGAACCACATCCTGCTCTTTCATATCGAACAAAAGGTCTTTCCACTCTTGGCTGATGGGGCATTCTTTGGTCAACAGATCCCGCGTGCCGATCTGAAAGGCAATCGGACCAATTTCCGGATTATCCAGCCAGTCTTGCCAATCGCGCAAATACCAAACACCGCCAGCCATGATGATGGCAACATCCTGCATGCCATTATCATTCATGATTTTACGCAAAGCCTTGACCCGCTCATAAGGCGCTTGCGGCTCCTCGGGGTTTTCCCGACTGGTGATGCCATTGTGTCCGCCCGCCAGCCATGGGTCTTCATAGACCACAGCCCCGATAACCTCCGCATATCTGCCTGCCCAGTCTCTGTAAGTGCGGGTTAACAGAACCTTTAACGCCATAGCGCTGGAAATGATCGGATCCAGATAAACCCCTTCATCGGCACAAACCTGAGCATCTTCTTTTGAGGCCAGGCCCGCGCCCATCGTTACGGCGTGAACTTTATTACCRCCACCSGCCAGACGSGTTGCCRYCARAACCTYGCGCATAAYGCGCAYRGARCCACCGGCCATCTTGAGAAAGTTTATTCGGATACGCCCTTTGCCGTTGCAGGCATTATGGGCAACCTYGACCTGTAATTTGCAGCCCTTCACCGACAATACCAGCATCTCTTCAAAGCGCCCATGACGGGTCTTCGAGCCGTAAGAGTAAGGCACCTCGCGGCCATTTTCATCATACCCGATGGCAGCACCGATGGCCGCAATGGTCCCCGCTGCGTTTTCAGCCGCCCAGGCTCCGGCACTTACACCGTTTGTAGCGCCAACGCCCTTACCCCCCTGGATAAGGGGACGTATCCACGCACCATCTATGAAAACGGGCTGGCTGAGTTTTTCAATAAGCGACATTTTTGAAACGTTTACTCCGCGTGTTAAAGATAGGATCGGTGAGGTCATGAGCCGTGTTCATATAGAACGTTTATGCTCGGTTGGAATTGATCTCGGTCAAGCGAATTGCCCGCGGGATGGCAGCGCCCGACCTTTCTTTAGAATGGCCGTTCAGAGCCCGTGCGGGAAGCCAGACAATCAGCCGATTGGTGGCATGATAACACCCCGCAATATCACCCCGCCCGCTTTCGCAACCCAAACGCCAGCACCCCGCCAATATAAGCCACCAGCGCCAGCACCGCTGATCCCGCGACAAACAGCGCAAACGCCGCCAACATCATCCGCGGGCTATCGCTGGCGATGGACATAACATTGCTTACCACATCCGGCATAGCGCCTTGCACCAGRACCGCGCSCAGCRTTGCTGCAAACAGCGCSGCAATGCCCAGCGCCACAGCCGCAGTTGTCATCCACACCATCGCCCCGCGCCGCCCCGCATGCATCGCASGGCGCAGCGCGGCAAACTGGCGGCCGAAAYCCTGCTGCATCGCCAACAGTGCCGGCACCAGCAGCAACACCACTATCAAGCCGAACCCCAACCCGTAAACCAGCGTGATCACCGTCGGCTTCAAAAACTGCGCTTGCGACGACTTTTCAAATAACAGCGGCGCCAGCCCCRGAACCGTGGTCAATGTGGTCAACATCACCGGGCGCAACCGGTCCGCCGCCCCGTCAATAATCGCCGGAATCAACCCGCGCTCAACCGCGTATTCATCCACCGTGGTGATCAAGACAATTGAATCATTAATGATAATCCCGGTCATGCCGATCATCCCCACAACAGTGAACATCGACAGTGGTACATCCCACGCCATATGGCCGTAAATCGTGCCCACCAGCCCGAACGGGATAATCGCCATCACCACCATCGGGCGCGTCCAGCTGGAAAATATCCACGCCAAAGTCAGGAATATGCCGATCAGACACAGCCCGAACCCGACCATCGCATCCGACAAAAACTCCCGTTCCTGCTCGGCCAGCCCCGCCATGATCGATTCCACCCTGTAACGGCTCTCGATTTCAGGCAGGATCACCTCGCGGATTTCGTCCATAATCTCGGCGGCGCGTGCGGGATCATCCTCGGATATATCCCCCGTGACCGACACCAGCCTGATACCGTTCTCCCGATGCACCGTGGAAAATCCCGACGTGCTGGCAACCGACACAATATCGGTCAGCGGCACATATTGCCCCGTTATGGTGCGCAACTGGGTGCGTTCCAGAAAATCCGCCGCCTGCTCACTACCCGGCAACTCCACCCGAATGGCGGCTGACCGCGCCCCGTCGGGATAGGTCGCCGCCTCGATCCCGTTCAGACGGTTGCGCAAAACACGGCCCAACCCGTCAATGGTAAAGCCCAGCGCCTGACCCTGCGGCGTCAATTCCAGTATCAGCTCGGCCTTGTCATAGGCCAGGCTGTCCTCGACCCCCGACACCTCGCCATATTGCGCCACAGCGGTTTTCAGCGCCTCGGCAGCCGCCTTTAGCGTCGCGGCATCCGCCCCGTAAAATTCGACATCCAGCGCGTCCCCGCCCGGGCCGGAACGGTGCCCGCGAAAGCTGACAATCTCGGCCAGCGGGTGCTGGCGCACGCTGGCTTGCAGATCACCAACAAATTGAAACGATGAATAGGGGCGCAGATCAGGTTCAATCAGTTCAATCGCGATTGACCCCAGCAACGCCTTGTCTTTGTTGCGCGCACTGGACAGCCCGCGTCCTGTGCTGCCCCCCACCTCGGCCACCACGTAATCAATCGGGTTCAGCCCGTATTCGATCTCGTATTCCAGCGCCAATGCTTCAGTCGCCCGCTGCATTTCGCGCATCATTTCCATCGTGTCGCCGCGCGTAGCACCCTCGCTCATGGCGAAATTACCAGTGACGCTTGATCGCTCCGGCGCATTGAAAAACCGCCACGGAACGTCGCCACGCACAAAATGCCCGACCTGCCCCGCAAGGATCAGAATGATCCCCGCCATCACCGGATACCGCGCCCAGATCACCAGCGCCATCAGACGGCGGAAAACCGCATCGCGGAACCAACCGAACCCGCGGTTCACGAAACGACTGGGCCAGTCATACCAGTGCTCCTTGTCAGTATGGGCCAAAGCGTGTCTCATATGATTTGGCAGGATCAGGAAACATTCGATCAGGGACGCGATCAACACCGCCACCACGGTAAACGGGATATCCGCGATCAAATCCCCCATCCGCCCGCCAACCATGGTCAGGCTAAAGAACGCGATCACCGTGGTGATGGTGGCGGCCAGCACCGGCATTGCCATCCGGCGGGCGGCATTCTCCGCCGCCTCGACCGGCCCTTCGCCCAACTCGCGGGCGCGAAAATCCGCGTGTTCCCCCACCACAATCGCATCATCCACCACAATGCCCAGCGTAATGATCAGCGCGAACAGCGAGATCATGTTGATCGTCAGCCCCGCCGCATACATCATCGCGATTGCCGCCAGCATCGCSACCGGTATCCCCGCCGCCACCCAGAATGCAGTGCGCGCATTCAGGAACAAAAACAGCAGCATCACCACCATCCCCAGACCCAGCAATCCGTTTTCCAACAGAATATTCAACCGCGCCGAGATCATTTCGGCACGGGTGCGGATCAGGTCAATCCTGACGTCGGGCGGCAAGGTCAGCAGCATCGCCTCCGCCACTTTTTCCACCTGCCTCTGTATGTCGATAGCATCACCACGCACCGACCGATCCACCCGCACCGAAATTGCCGGGTCATTACCAACAAAATAGGCGCGGTCGCGGTCCATTCCTTTGACCCGCACCACCGCCACATCGCCAACCGTCAGCTTTGAGCCATCCGCGTTGCTGCGCAGCACAATCGCCGTGATCTGGTCTGCTGAGCGCTTGGCCACCCCCGTGCGCACCCGCGCATTGGCGCCTGCCACATCCCCCGCCGGATCGGCGGCGGCTTCCTCGGCTATGGCCTTGGATATGTCGGTCATGGTGACGTCGTGCTTGATCAGCGCCATCGAGGTGACTTCGACCACCGTTTCGGGCGCCGCAACGCCACGAATAGTGGCGCGGGTCACCCCCCGCGCAAACAGGCGGGTAACAAATTCATCGGCAAACCGGCCCAACTGCTCCACCGCCACGGGGCCGGTGATCACCACATCGGTCACCCTGTCACGCCACGCACCGCGCCGCACCTTGGGGTCTTCGGCCTGTTCGGGCAATGTGGTCACGGCATCCACAGCACCCTGCACCTCGTCGGCGGCCCGCGCCATATCCCAGTCCGGCTCAAAATCCAGCGTGATTATCGCCACGCCTTCGCGCGACGTGGTGTTCGATCCCTCGACCCCTTCAACCGACAGCAGCACAGGCTCCAGCACCTGCACAATCGCCGCATCCACATCCTCGGCACCGGCGCCCTGCCAGACCACGCTGACGGTGACGTTATCAATCACCACATCGGGGAAAAACTGCGCCCGCATCTTTGGCAACGCGGCCAGACCGAGCGCCAGCAACACCACCAGCAGCAGATTTGCCGCCGTGCTGTGGCGGGTGAAATAAGACAGCATACCTTTGGGGGCACCCAAAACGGCCATACCCTAGCCCCCCATCCGTGACTCAATGCGTTTCACCGTGCTGGCGGGCACTTTATCCTTGGCCAATTGCGCCAAAACCCGCGCTTTGGCCTCTTTGGGCATATTCTGGTTGGCCTCAATGAACGCGATCAGCTTGGCACGGCGCTCGTCCGTCAGCTCCAGCAGCTCCGGCCCGTCCTTCGGCGTATCGCCCATCGTCGTATCATCAGGCCGAACCGGACGCACCTTGATACCGGCGCCCAACAGCGGCGAGCGCCCGGAAATCACCTCGCGCCCCTCAATTGCTACACCGCGCACGATCACATCGTCGCCCTGCTTGCGCAGCACATCAACCGCCGCCTGTTCCAGCCGGTCATCTTTGCCCAACAACAGTACCGTGCCAGCCGCATCCACCGCCGACGCGGGCAACACGATCACAGCCCGCAACACAGGCTCCTTGATCCTGACCGTCACAAAATCACCTGGCCGAAATCCCCGCGCAATCTCAAGCGTGGCAAACAGCAAACGCCCGGTCAGCCCCTCGCCCACCGCCGCACTTTCACGGCTGATCCGGCCCTGCGCCACCATGCCTACACCAAACACATCCAGCACCACATCGACCGGCGCCTTGATCAGCGCCCCATCCGCATCCAGCAGGCGGGCATATTGGCTGGTCGACACCCGGAACGACACCTCGAGCGCCTCTGTATCAATCAGTTGCGCCAGGCGTTCATTCATCGACACCACCCCGCCTTTAACCGCCGTAACGCCGCTAAGGGTGCCATCAAATGCTGCGGTTATTTCGGTATCCACCACACGCCGTTGCGCTTCGGAATAATTGACCTTTTGCCGCCGCAGGCGCGTTGCCGACTGGGTGACACGGGCGGCGGCCTGTTGTAGGGCCTGACGGCGCGACAACACCACTTGGGCGGCGGCCGATTCAGCCAATGCCGCGGCCTCAACCGCCGCATCCGTTCCCACCCCGCGCGTGCGCAGGTTTTTTTGCCGCGTCAGGGCTTGCTGGCGTAACAGGGCCTGATCTTGTGCTGCCTCCACTTCGGAATGGGCCAAATCCAGTGCGCTGGCCGCCTCGTCAACTTCGGCRCGGGCCTCTGACAGATCGGCCAACGCCCGCTCCAGCGCCGATTCCGCATTTTGGCGGTCTGTCCGCACCAGCACCATGCCCGCTTTCACCTTGCCGCCCTCGACAAAGCCATCAGCCAGCATCACGATTGTCCCCGCCGCCGTGGTGCGCACATCCAGCACCCGCTGGCTACGAACCTCGCCAAACGCGGTCATTTCCGGCACCACATCGCCGACCTGCGCCACCAGCACATTCACCGCAAACACCCGCTYGTTGCGGGGGCGCTGGGTAGATTCCTTGGCCCAACGATCCTTCAGGGCCGAATAAACCGTGCTGCCCGCCATCGCCAGAATACCCACAGTCAAGGACAGCAGGAACAAACCAACAAGGCTGCGCCGTAAAAATCGCATAAGCCGGACCCTCTAGATCGCAATTAGAATGAATATAGGATGCCTATCCCGTAGTTACCACAGGTCAATACAGCACAAACTGCTTACTGAACGCCGCCGGGTCACAACAGGCTGGTTTACCCCGTGACAGCTAAATCCCCGGCCCGCCATCGGGGCGGCGAAATCAGCGCTGTGTAATCTGCGGTGCGGCCAAGCCCAGCGCCAACGCCAACGCCCAGATTTTCAACACCTTACCCGTCATTACATCGCTCTCTATTCGTCCTAGACCCGCCTACTTACGCCGCTTATGTTCATCCAGCCGCKGGAATATCTCGACGAAATTGCACGGGCCTTGGCGGTAATCCAGTTGCACCGACAGGATTTCATCCCACGCATCCTTGCAGGCCCCGGGGCTGCCCGGCAGCGCGAACAGATAGGTGCCATCAGCCACGCCACCACAGGCGCGCGATTGCACCGCCGACATACCGATCTTTGGAAACGAGATCATGGTAAATAACGTAGCAAACGCATCCATTTCCTTCTCGTAAACATCGCGATGCGCCTCGACCGTCACATCGCGGCCCGTCAGGCCGGTGCCGCCGGTCGAGATCACCACATCGACGTCCTTGTCAGCACACCATGTGCGCAACTGCTCGGCGATCTGGTCCCGCTCATCGCGCAGGATCATCCGGTCCGCCACGATATGGCCAGCACCTTTGATGCGCTCAACAAGGGTCTGGCCCGATTTGTCATCCTCGATCTTGCGGGTGTCCGAAACCGTCAGCACAGCAATGCGCACGGGGATGAATTCTCTTTCACTTTGTGACATATCGTGTTTCTTCTCTTCTTGGTTTCAGGCTGCTCGAAACCCGATACCCGATTTTCCAGACGCCTGTCATGTCCTACATCAAGAAATTGTATATCTGCCCGATAAAGTTAACAAACCCCGCCGCACGCTTCGTTAACCCCGAAGCTCTCGTAAATCATATGTATAAAATCCATATAAAACCCATACAGTTTCCATACGGCGAATATCCTATAAAAACCCTTGTTTACCTTTGATTCGCGCCCCTTTGGCCAAATCCCGCCCAGACAGCCGCCCGCCCCGTTAACCCAGCTTCGCCTTCAAGTTCAACAAATCCGCCCAAGCCTCGCGTTTGGCATGCGGACTGCGCAGCAGATAGGCCGGATGAAACATCGGCAACGCAGGCCGTCCCAGCACCTCTTCCCAACTGCCACGCATCCGGGTGATCCCCTTGCGCCCCAGCATCGCCAGACAGGAAATGTTGCCCATCAACACGATCAGATCAGGCGCGGCCAATTCGATATGCCGCGTAACGAACGGACGCAGCATGGCGATCTCCTCGGGGCTGGGGTCGCGGTCCTGCGGCGGCCGCCACGGCAGGATATTGGTGATGTAAACACTGGCCGCAGGGTCCGGCCCCGCGCGCCCCAGATCAATCGCCGCCAGCATCCGGTCCAGCAACATTCCCGCCCGCCCGACAAAGGGTTTGCCCTCGCGGTCCTCGTCCCGCCCGGGGGCTTCTCCGATGATCATCACGCGGGCCGCAGGGTTGCCATCAGCAAACACCAGATTACGCGCCCCGCGCTTTAATTCACACAGCTCGAACGCCGCCAATGTCGCCTCAAGCCCCGCCAGATCAGCCGCCCCTGCCGCCGCCGCTTTGGCCACCGCCACCGCATCCACTTCGACCATCGGAATGGGTGCCGCAGCAGGCTTGGCCTTGGCCGCTTTGGGCTTGGGCACCTCCGCCACCAGCTCATAGCGGTCCAGCGGCTCGTCCCCGATCGCCTCGTCCGCGCCCAGCTCGACCTGCCACTCCAGCGCGGCCTTGGCCTCATAATATTGTTCAGCAGAATCCATAGGGCCAAGCTATGCCCGATCCAGCATAAGGTAAATGCCTTGCCGCACAGCGCGAGCTTTTCTATAAGCAGGAAAATAAGGACAGCTGCCATGACATTTACTGCGACGTTTTCCGCAAGACACCTGCTTGGCATCGAGCACCTAACCCCCGATGAAATAACCATAATTCTGGATTTGGCCGACCAATACGTCGACCTGAACAGACGGCAAGTAAAGCATTCCGATACGTTGGCGGGCCTGACCCAGATCAATATGTTTTTTGAAAACTCGACCCGCACGCAGGCCAGCTTCGAGATCGCGGGCAAGCGGCTGGGCGCGGATGTAATGAACATGGCGATGCAGGCGAGCAGCATCAAAAAGGGCGAAACCCTGATTGATACCGCGCTAACGCTGAACGCCATGCACCCYGAYCTGYTGGTGGTGCGCCACCCGCATTCCGGTGCKGTYGACCTGCTGGCGCAAAAGGTCAAYTGCGCSGTGCTSAACGCCGGTGAYGGCMMSCACGAGCACCCGACSCAGGCCTTGCTYGACGCSCTKACCATMMGMCGCGCCAARGGCCGCYTGCACCGYCTRAGYATCGCCATYTGCGGCGACATTGCCCATTCCCGCGTGGCCCGTTCCAACATCCTGCTGCTGGGCAAAATGGAAAACCGCATCCGCCTGATCGGCCCACCGACGTTGATGCCCTCGGGCATCGAGCATTTCGGCGTCGAGGTCTTTGACGACATGCGCGAGGGGTTGCACGACGTCGACGTGGTGATGATGCTGCGGCTGCAAAAGGAACGCATGGATGGCGGGTTTATTCCCTCGTCGCGTGAATACTACCACCGTTTCGGGCTGGACCCCGAAAAGCTGTCCCACGCCAAACCCGACGCCATCGTCATGCACCCCGGCCCGATGAACCGCGGTGTCGAGATTGACGGCACCTTGGCCGATGACATCAACCGTTCGGTCATTCAGGAACAGGTTGAGATGGGCGTAGCGGTGCGCATGGCGGCTATGGATCTGTTGGCACGGAATTTGCGGATGCCCAAACAGGAGGGCATTTATGTCTGATTTAGGTCGGTTCCATCGCATAGATAACATCCGCGACACTTGGGCAAATGAGGCCTATGATTTTACCCCATGGCTGCGCGACAATATCTCGTTACTATCAGAGGCGTTGGGCCTTGGCCGCGAGGGGTTGGTCGTAGAAGGCATCGAGGTGCCTGTTGGCGCGTATTCTGCCGATGTTGTTTGCAAAGACATGACCAAGGAAACAGAAGAAACCGTATTGATCGAAAATCAGTATGGTCGATCAGATCACGACCACCTTGGAAAAATAATAACATATTCCAGTGGGTTAAGCGCTTCAACAGTTGTTCTGGTTTGTGAAAGACTCCGTGAAGAACATCGAACCGCGTTAACGTGGCTGAATACGATCACGAACGACACACACAATTTCTTTGCTGTAGAATTGGAGCTTTGGCGAATCAACGACAGTCCAGTTGCTCCAAAATTTAACGTGGTCGTAAAGCCTGATAACTGGGCGCGAATTGCAGAAAACACCAAACGCGCGGCGGAAAAAGGCGAGCTATCSGACACCAAGAAACTCTACCTAAGCTATTGGGGTGCTCTTCGAGAAYACATATTGACCATGGGTGTTCTTGATGATGACATGCCGCTTCGCCCCCGCAAACCTTTGCCACAAATGTGGACTGGATTTTCAGTTGGGAAATCCGGTTTGGAGTTGAACGCATTTATCAACGGGCGTGACAAATGGATACGCGCCGAGTTGACTATGCATGGGAAAAATGCTGTCAGTTGKCATAAGCAGCTTTCCGAAGATGCTGCAAATATCGAGCAGGAATTGGGCTTCCCCTTAGAATGGGAAGAACTCGACGGAACACAGCAAAGAATTTCTGTTACAAAGGGTTTTGACCCATCTGACAAAGCAGATTGGAGCAACCAACACGAATGGCTGTATAAGAAACTTGACGCCCTGCACCGTGTGTTTAGCAACCGAGTAAGACAACTATCATGACTTCCCCCCCCNTCACCCCCAACGAACATCTAATCCAGTCCATCACCGCCAGCCGCGCCGCCTATAACCGCGAGCATGTGGTGCTGTTTTTCATCGGGGCGGCCCTGATGTATGGCGTGCTGTGGGCCGTCGGAAACCCGTTCCCGTGGACCGGCATTGTCGGGGCGGTTTTCGCCATTTTCATCCGTTGGTKSTRKKKSRMMASCGAGGCGATGGACGTGGTCTGGACCCTGACCGATACCCACCTGACCGGTCCCGCCGAACGCTCGATCCCGCTGACCAGTATCAAAAACGTGCGCACCCTGTTTAGCGCCGTGCAGGTCATCACCCACAGCGGCGATAAATACATGTTGAARTATCTGGCTGATCCCGAAGCGATGGTTGATGTGATCCTGAACGCACGCGATCAGGGCATGGCATGAGCATTGCCCCCACAGGCTGGGAAGACATTTTTGAAGAGGGTGAGGAACTGCTATGGCAGGGACGGCCTGACGGAGCAGTGGTCTGGCAGAAAAAACACAACGTAACAGCCCTGATGGGGTTGGCTGTAACCGGTTTCGGGGTGTTCTGGATTGTCTCGTCCTGGCAGGTCGGAAATGATTTCTGGGTGTTTGGTCTCGGCTTCCTGCTGCTTGGCCCGGCGCTGGCGATTGCCCCGCCCTATATGAACGCTATGATGCGGCGCTCTACCTGGTATTCGCTAAGCAACCGGCGCGCCTTTATTGCCACCGAGCGGGAAAATGTCGGGCGCAAGCTGGCCGCATATATCATCAGGCCGGATTTCACGCTGGACTATGACGGCCAAACCCCCGGCAGCATCATTTTCGCTATTGAGGTCCGCCAGCCCGGCAACAGCGCCTATAGGGTAAGCATCGCATTCGAGAGGATCAGTGAAGCCGCTGAAGTTTACGAAATGATGCGCGGCATTCAGGAGGATACAGGATGAGCATTCCATCCGGTTGGGAAGGCATACTGGATGAGGGCGAAGACATCCGCTGGCAGGGTCGCCCTGACGGGGGGGTGGCTTGGAAGCTCTCGAATATTCCGGCCGTCCTGTTCGGGCTGGCATTCTCCGGCTTTGCCCTGTTCTGGATGGTGATGGCCGCATCAGCGGGCGGCGGCATGTGGATGTTCGGGATGATCCACTTTGCCGCTGGCATCGGCATTGGCATCGGGCCGGTGTTCTGGAGTGCATATCGGCGGCGCAACACATGGTATACCCTGACCAACAAACGTGCCCTGATCGCCACCAATTTGCCAATGCGGGGCCGCAAGTTGAAATCCTATCCGATCACCAAAGAGACACCGCTAGAATTCAGCACAGGTGATCCGGCCAGCATCACCTGTGCCACCGAGCGCCGCCGCAGCAAGAACGGCTCATACGAGGTCAAGATCGGATTCGAGCGGATAGCGGACGGGAAACAGGTTTACGCACAGGTTTACGCGATGAGCCGCGAGATCCAGAAAGAGGCAGCATGACAACCACCTTCACCAACGCCCGCCTGATTGATCCCGAGAACGGCACCGATGAAATCGGCAGTCTGACCATTGAGGATGGCATTATCACCGGCATCAATACCCCCGCCAAGGGCAACGTGATTGATTGCGGCGGCAAGTGCCTTGCCCCTGGCAGTGTCGACATCGGCCGCAAAAGTGCTTAGGTCTTCATTCCGCGTGTAAATCTCTGGGTTATCCCCATAGAAGCGAAAGAACATGTCCGACGGTTTCTCTTGCGGATACTGCGGTTTCAGATAAACCAAGACCTGCCGGTTTTGATAGTAGCGGCCGTAGCCATCGGTAAGGGAATGGGCTAGCTGCCCTCCGAAACGTTTGCCATAAGCACCCAGGATATTTTCAGTGCGCGCGCGAAAATCGCCGTCTTCGAAATCATCGAAATAGGCCCCAGCGGACTCTCTTTCAGTTTCTA
>NVTS01000023.1 GCA_002732995.1 Marinosulfonomonas sp.
GTCGACCAGCGAATAGGCGGCGGTGGCGATGGCCGAACACAGCGCCAGCGGCACCAGCCGCCGGGACTCGCCATTGGTGAAAACCCCGTGCGCCATCAACAAGATGCCAAGCCCCAGCAGCGCAATGCCGATCTGTTCAAATCCGCTGATCACATCGGTCAAAAACAACATGCTGACAACCATTACCATCATCGGGGCTGCCCCGCGTGCAATCGGGTAAACCCGGCTCAGGTCGCCCTGCTCATATGCAAAGGCCAGAAAGAACTTATAGGCCGAATGCAGCAGACCTGATCCGATGACCCAGAACCAGACCTCGCCCTGTGGCATGGCGCGGGTTGTGGCAATCGCCAGCCCCATGACGCCCTGCACCACGGTCATGATCAACATACCCGTCAGCTTATCGCCACCGGTTTTGATCAGCGCATTCCAGATGGCGTGCAGCAGGGCCGCCCCCATGACGGACAGAAAAACCAATGTGGTCAAATCAGTAGCCCCGCCGCACCCTCATGGCGCAGCAATTGCACCTTTATTTCGATACCGGCCAGCCCGCCGCCATCGCCAGAAAATCCGCCAAGRCCGGTTGCGCCCAGCACCCGGTGGCACGGAATGATCAACGGGATCGGATTGCCGCCACAGGCCTGCCCGATGGCTTGGGCAGGGATGCTCAACTGTTTGGAAATATCGCCGTAAGTGACTGTTTCACCGAATGGAACCGCCGACATTGCATCGCAAACCGCCCGCTGGAAATCGCTGCCCTCCACCCGTAATGGCACACCAAAATCTGTGCGGGTTCCGGCAAAATATTCATCTATCTGGGTTCGGACGCCCCGCAACAACTCCGTGTCATCACAGCCCTTTGCGCCGCCCCATTTCACAGCAACAATCGCACCGTCTTCCTCGGTAATTGTCAGAGGGCCGGTCGGGGTATCTATGGTCAAACGGGGCATGGGGAACCCTCGCGCAAACGCGGGCCTGTCGCAAGGCCCGCGCAGGGTTTTATCAGTCTAGCGCCGCATCACAACGCCCGCAGACATCCGCGTGATCGTGCTTGCCGACATCCGGCAGGATTTTCCAGCAGCGCATGCATTTCGCACCCTCGGCACGTTCAAACTCAACGCCCACGCCCTCGACTTCGGGAAGGCGGAACGCCGCATCAGGGATCGGATCAGCCGACAGGCGAATATCCGAGGTGATGCAGACATCGGCAAAGTCCACCGACTTGGCGGCGTCCAGCATATCAGCATCACGGATATGCACGGTCGGGKSSRCMKYRWKGCTGGCCCCGATCACCTTTTCCTGCCGCTGGATTTCAATCGCTCCCGTCACCACGCGGCGCACCTTGCGGATGGTGTTCCATTTCGCGGCCAAATCCTCGTCACGCCAGCTGGCGGGCGTCTCGGGGAAATCCTCCAGATGCACCGAAATGTCATCGCCCGCGTTGCGCTCTAGCCAGACCTCTTCCATGGTGAAGGTCAGGATCGGGGCCAGCC
Source organism: Marinosulfonomonas sp. (assembly GCA_002732995.1). Taxonomy (GTDB): domain Bacteria; phylum Pseudomonadota; class Alphaproteobacteria; order Rhodobacterales; family Rhodobacteraceae; genus Profundibacter. The sequence continues at coordinate 1,491 of NVTS01000023.1, forward strand.
ATGTGGTCAGGCGATGGTGCAACATATCCAGCACCGTCAGGGCGGCGCGGTTGGTGGCGCTGTCGCCATCACAATAGAGCGCGTCCTTGCGGATGTCGAAATAGAACGCCGACAAATCCAGCGTGGCAAATTCAAACAGGGCGCGGAAAACGCCTTGGAAATCATAAGCCGCGTAGCCGTCGCGCACCACTTGGTCCAGCTCGTTCAAACGGTGCAGAACCCAGCGCTCCAGCTCGGGCATATCGGCGGGATCAACCGCTTTGCTGCGATCAAATTCATTGAGCGACCCCAGCATAAACCGCATGGTGTTGCGCAGGCGGCGATAGCTGTCGGCCACGCCTTTCAGGATTTCCTGCCCTATCCGCTGATCAGCGGTGAAATCAACCTGCGCCACCCAGAGGCGCAGAATATCGGCACCGTATTGTTTGACAATCGTTTCCGGCACGATGGTATTGCCCAGAGATTTGGACATCTTCATGCCCTTTTCGTCCAGCGTGAACCCGTGGGTCAGCACACCCCGATAAGGGGCGCGGCCATTGGTGCCACAGCTTTGCAACAACGAGGAATGGAACCAACCACGATGCTGGTCGGTGCCCTCCAGATACAGATCGGCAATGCCATCATCGCTGCCATCTTCGCGGTCGCGCAAAACGAACGCATGGGTCGAGCCACTGTCAAACCACACGTCCAGAATGTCGCTGACCATTTCCCATGTGTCGGCATCGGCCACCCCCTCAAGGAGCCGCTCGCGGGCCCCATCGGCAAACCATGCGTCCGCACCCTCACCCCGGAACGCCTCGATGATGCGTGCATTCACCGCCTCATCGCGCAGGATTTCAACCTGCCCATCGCCCGCATCACGGATGAAACAGGTCAGCGGCACGCCCCAGGCGCGTTGGCGCGACATCACCCAGTCAGGGCGGGCCTCGATCATCGCATACAGGCGATTGCGCCCCTTTTCAGGCGTCCATTTCACGTTATCAATTTCGGTCAGGGCACGCTGACGGATGGTCTTGCCATGGGTGTCCATCCCGTCGTTCAAATCCTTATCGATCGCCACAAACCACTGCGGGGTGTTGCGGAAAATGATCGGCGCTTTGGAGCGCCACGAATGCGGATAGCTGTGCTTGACCCGCCCGCGTGCGATCAGCGCACCGGCCTCGACCATCTTGGCGATCACCGCGGTGTTGGCTTTGCCTTCCTTGCCCTTGCGGTCGAACACTTGCAGTCCGGCGAAAAACGGAACATGCTCAAGGAATTCACTGCTTTCGCCAACATTGTTGGTCATCCGGTCGGTCCAGCCGCGTTTCACAAAGCAATCGTAATCGTCGGCCCCGTGGCTGGGTGCTGTGTGCACGAACCCTGTGCCGGCCTCGTCGGTGACGTGATCACCGTCGATCATTGGCACTTCATAGGCCCAGAAATCATCCATATCGGAAAACGGGTGTTTGCAGATCAATGGGGCCAGCTCATCCGCCGTCACATCGCGCAGCCGGGCGGATTTGGTGACGCGGGATTTGCTCAGGGTGTCCTCGGCCAAGCTATCGGCCAGAACGAAGCGGTCGCCTTTGGCGGTCCAGCTTTCCTCTTCGGTGGTTTCAACCTCATACAGCCCGTAAGCGATTTTCGGGTTATAGGCGACGGCCTTGTTTTGCGGGATGGTCCACGGCGTGGTGGTCCAGATCACTGCACTGGCCCCGTCCAGATCGCCTGTGGCATTCACAAACGGGAACTTCACCCAGATCGTATGGCTCTGGTGATCGTGATACTCGAYCTCGGCCTCGGCCARSGCSGTKYKTTCAACCGGSGACCACATCACRGGYTTKSWKCCKYGATASAGCGWKCCGTTCATYASRAACTTYWKGAACTCKKCSGCRATCACSGCYTCGSYGKRGAAATYCATMGTWWKATASGGRTYGGCCCAGTTGCCRGTSAKSCCCAGMCGYTTRAATTCRTCRCGCTGGATATYRACCCAGCCTTCGGCAAACTTGCGGCACTCKYSGCGMARMTCSWYSAYMGGCACRKCRTCTTTGTCTTKGCCYTTSKSGCGRTATTGCTCYTCGATYTTCCAYTCRATCGGCAASCCGTGGCAATCCCARCCSGGGATGTAMCGCGCKTCSCGRCCCATCATTTGTTGSSWGCGCACSACCATATCYTTSAGRATTTTRYTCAGCGCGTGACCGATGTGCAGATGGCCATTCGCATAGGGCGGGCCATCGTGCAGAATGAAGGGTTTGCGCCCCTCGGCGGTTTCACGCAGACGGTCGTAAATGCCAATCTCAGCCCAGCGCGCCAACCATTCAGGCTCGCGTTTGGGCAGGCCCGCGCGCATCGGGAAATCGGTCTTTGGCAGGTTCAGGGTGGATTTATAATCGGGGGCTTCAGGTGTATCGGCGCACATAATGGCATCCTTAGGATAGGGCATTAGAATGGGGTGAAGGGCGGCGCGACCATGTCATGCGCCTTTTCCCGACGGCTCTGGTTTCAGAGCGCCGGGCACGTAATTCGTATGATGGCCGCTAATATGCTGTTCATAGGGGGCGTTATAGGCGCACAAGGGCATATCGTCCAGTGGGATAGGATATGACGGGTAACAAGTTGGATATTGCGATCGCGGGGGCAGGAATTGGCGGGTTGGCGGCGGCAGCATTGCTGGCAGCGGACGGGCATAATGTGGTGGTATTTGACCAGTTTGCAGAACCGTTGCCGGTGGGTTCCGGACTGGTGATCCAGCCGGTCGGGCAGGACGTTTTGGCGCAGATCGGAGCGCTGGAAAGTGCGGTGAACAGTGGCAGCCGGATCACGCGGATGCTGGGACACGAGGCTGATAACGGACGACGCGGGCTGGATGTCTGGTATGATCGCACAGGGGGGGGGCACAGGGGGTTTTTCGGGCTCGCCATCCACCGCGCGGCGCTGTTCAGGGCGATCCATAAGGCGGCGTTGCGTGCTGGTGCGCAGATTGTGCCGGATGCGCGGGTAACGACAGCATCGGCGGGTCTGTTGACCCTTGCAGACGGGCGGCAAGAAGGCCGGTCAACCTGATTGTCGACGCCAGCCCCCTTATCGCCATTAAAGCACGGCCCCTGCCGTATAGCGCGATCTGGGGCACGGTCGACTGGCCCAAGGAAACCACATTACAGCCTGACATGCTGACGCAAGTTTACCGGCGCGCCGACCGGATCATTGGCGCGATGCCGATTGGCCCGGGGGGTATGGGCACCAACAAAGCCGCGATATTCTGGTCCTTGCGGCGGGATGCACATGCCGATTGGCAGGATGCGGGTCTGGACGCATGGAAGGATGAAGCCCGCGCTCTGTGGTCCGATATCGCACCGTTTCTGGATCAGGTGACGGACCCCGCACAAATGACCATGGCCCGCTACACCCACGGCGCCCTGATGCGCCCTTATGGCACCCGTCTGGCCATCATTGGTGGCGCCGCCCATCGCGCCAGCCCACAATTGGGTCAGGGCGCAAATATGGCGTTGCTGGATGCACTGGCCCTGCGCGAAACGTTGCGCCGAGAGCATGGCCGCATTAAAGTTCTATGCCAAGGCCCGCCGCGGGCATGTGCCGGGTGATATGTTGCCACCATTGGGGCGGCTAAGGTAGGGCTACAGGTTGCGACAATGCATCCGGTTTCGCCGCGCACCGCAATACCTTATAAATAGAGTCGGATTAACCAAAAGGCCACCGGACATGACCACTATGCCCCCTCGCTTTCCGATCACTGCCGAGCAAATTGATCTGGTGATGAGCCGTTTTTACGCCAAAGTGCGCAAAGATCCTGTTCTGGGCCCGATCTTTGACGGCCACATTGATAACTGGCCGCAGCACGAGGCAAAGATCGCGGGATTCTGGCGCAATGCCATCATGTTTGAGCGCAGCTATGACGGCAATCCGATGCGGGCGCATATGATGGCGGGCGATGTGCGGGCGGAGCATTTCGATGGCTGGCTGGCGCTGTTTGACGAGGTGCTGGAAACCACCCTGCCCGCCGATGCYGCGAGCGCATGGTCCAGCCTGGTGCATCGTATTGGCCGTGGYCTGCGGATGGGGGTGCAGGATGTGCAAAAACCGGCAGGCGATGTGCCGATATTTGACTAGGGGTTAATCCTTCGGATCGGCTTCTGGATCGTCCTTGGCATCACCCTCGGACAACTCCCCTCCGGCATCAATCTCCACTGCCGGATCAGGATCATCCCCGCCCTGATCCCACTGCAACATCATCTGCCGATTGACCCACGCCAATCCGGCCAATGACAAACCAAGCCCAAGGAAAGACGCCACGCGGATCAGCCCTGTCAGCCCCGACATGTCGATCAGGAACACCTTGGCGATGGTCAGGCCAATGCCGACAATCGCCGCCTTGCGGATCAGATCGGACCGCTTGGAAAACGCAAAAAACAGCAGCGCGACCGACACCAGCAGCATGGCAATCGTGTAGCTATACAGCTCGCCACCCGTGGTGCCACTGTGCGCCAGAACATCGCCCTGCCAGAACCGGCGGATTTCCAGCCCGACATAAAGCGCCGACACCCCCACGGCAATCGCGCCCAGCGCAATCCGCAACCAGCGATGCAGGTGATCAAACCGCAGCGCAACAAAGCCAAACAGCAGTGCTGGCAGCAGATATGCCACCATCAACGTATCTAGAACGAGTGGCCCCTGAACCTCCTCATAACGGGCAAACAACGGGTTCACGACTGTCAAACCGGCTGCCATTGCCAACAACCCGACGACCCCGAAAACGGCTGCAAGCCCCATCCGCACCCAACGCATCCGCCCGCCGAATTTCAAGCGATACAGCTGGTTTGCTGCCGAAATCAACCAGATCAGCGCGAACGCACCGACCAAGGCGTGGCTGTTGTCCGCATCCGCGAATGTCCGCAACAAGGCGACAGATACGAAGATGCCGCTCAAGGTCCAAACCGCAGATTCCATCACCACAATCGCCGCTTTGCGGGCGCGGGTTTTCAGCAAAAACCACGTTGCCGCAAACAGCGCTATCACCCCGCCATAGGCCAGCACAAATTCAATGATTGGCGCGTCATACGCCCAGAACACACCGGGGTCCGCGACCAGTCGATAGCCGACGACGACACCACCGATTTGCACAAACACCGACAGCAGTTTCAAATCCAGCTGCCGGTCAATCGCCGCGGCCAGCAGCACCATCACTGCAATCGCCAGCGTCAATGCGGCTGACGACAGCATCACCATCAGCGCGAAACTGATCATCGTCATGGCGGACAGCGCGAATATCGCCGCACGTCGCCGGTCCTCGCCATCCATCCGCGCCACTTGCACCGCAAACAAGGTCATCACAATCGCCACTGCCATCGCGTGCCACGCCCACAGCCCCTTGCCCAGAACCGAAACCGGCACCCACCAGATTTCAATCAGCGCGACGGTCAGCGGTGCGAACAATGCCACCCCTCCGGCCCAAACCAGACGGTATTCTTTTTCCCGCAAGCCCCGCCAGAATATCAGCGCCGCCCCCACCAATGCCATCGCCACAATCACCGTCACATCCCAGGGCGGGGCGGCTTCGGGCAACCTGTGACGGCCGGATTTGAAGGCCAGATACAGGTTGCCGATCAATTCGGATTGGGAAAATAGCACGAAAAGAAAGGCCAGCGGAGGCAAGATGATCGTATCGCGCAACGCCGGTGCGCGGCCAAACCAGATCACGGCCATGCCCAGCAAGACGGCCAAGGTCACCAGCACCAGCCAGACCTCGGTCGCGCTTGACGCCTTTAGGGAAACCAGCACAGTAACGATTGTCGCCGCCGCAAATGCCCCTGTTGCCAGCCGCGTCGGGAACTCGGGCGACTCCGGTTTGCGACCCCCAAACCGCGCCAATGATACCGACACCATTTCGCCCGCGTGGTGCGGCCAGATTTGCAACGGCGGGATCATCGCAGCACCAATGGCCCCAATCAGCGCAAAGCCAAGGAAATGCACTCCACCCGCGCCCAGATAAAACGTGAACCACGCCGCAATAAAGGTGAACACCAGCGCCAGTGCCGACACCCACGCCCAGCGCTTGATCGCATCCACCAGCATGCCGGTTACGGCGATCAGCGCGAAGTAGTAGTAAAACAGCCAGCCGCTTTCACTGCTGCCGCCAACCAGAAACGGCGCTGTGGTGGCGCCGATAATGCCGACCGCCGCCAGCAATGGTCCGTAGAACCAGCCCAGCACCACCGCCAAAGCCGACACCGCAACCAGCCCGACCAGCGCCATTTCAGCCCCGATCAGCCCATACATCTGCCGCGCCGCCAACACGCCGGCAAACAGCGCCACCAGCCCCGCGCCGGAAAACACCGAGGGCAGATAAGCCGTGTGGCTGTCACCCCCGTCGCCAGATTTTCGCCGGATCCATTCGCCCGCAACGATCATAGCCGCGCCCAATCCAAGTGCACCCATCACCCGCCAGAACGGCGTCAGATAGCCATTCTCGATGCCGTATTGCACGAAAAACACCCCCGATAACGCCAAGGACAACGCCGCGATGGCATAGAACCAGTTTTCCTTTATCCATGCCGTTAAGGCCGCGAGCCTTTCAGGGGTGAATACAAAGCTCTTTGGCACAGGATATTTCGCAACATGGGCGGGCAAGTCTTCCGCATCCGGCTCGGGACCATCTGCATCTTTCTTCTTGGTGGCTTTAGCGGCTAACGGGGGTTTCCACGGGCCGGTTTTTGCCACGGCTTCTTTGGTGGCAATCTTGGCCTTGCCAGTGGCAGCCTCGGCTACAGATGCTGGATGTAACGGCTCTGATTCAAGTGTGTAAATACGGTGCTGTAGTTTGGAAACCGTCTTTTTCAGGCTAAAGTGACTGTATGCAAAATAGAGTGCAATCAATAAGAAAATCAGTTCCAAAACAAACCCCGTAAAACCAAACACATACGCGTCACCTTACCCGCGCCCGAACAACCCCGCAAGCGCACGTTTCACCAGCCCTGTAACTGATGGTCGTTTGGCCACAACAAACGGCAGCGGGCGGCACACTTCCATCGCGGCCACGCCAACGCGGGCGGTCAGCGCACCATTGATCACCCCCTCGCCAAATCGGCGCGAGATTTTGGCCATCACGCCGCCACCTGCAATGGTTCCGATCAGATCATCCCCGACCGCCACCGCCCCCGTGGCAACCAGATGGGTGAACACCGCCCGCGTCAGCCGCCAGTTGCCAAGCGTGCCGGAACGCCCGCCGTAGACCTCGGCAATACGCCGGATCATCCGCAGGTTGGCGGTCAGGGCTATGATAACATCCGCCAGCGCCAGCGGCACAATTGCTGTGACGGTCGCCACTTGGCGGGACGCGGCCTCGATTTCCTTGATGGCTTGCGCATCCAGCGGCACGATCACTTCGGTTTCAGCCAGCGCCAGCAATCCGTCCGCATCAAACATATCGCCCTGCCGCTCGGCGAAATTGGCCCGCCCCCATTCGGTATCGGGCCGTGCCACGTAAAGCGTCATCAATCGTTGCGTCACTTCCCTTGCGGCCGACAAATCCCCCGAGGCCAGCGCCGCCTCGGCCGCCCGATGCACCCGATCCAGCCGTTTGAGGCGGGCAAACCCCAGTGCTTCGCGCATCGCTATCACCAGTAACACGACGATGAGCAACGCCATCAGGCCCAGTGCGACATAGCCAAGGTAAAGGTTGCGCGCGACCATCCCCGTGACAAAATCCCACGCCGCCACCGACAGAGCAAACCCCGCCAGCGCCAACACCAAGCCCCAGAACCATCGCCGCAATCGTGACGGTTTACCCGCGGCGATCTTGGCCAGTGTTTGCATCGCCGGCCCTTGCGGTGCTGCAACCTCGGGCACGGTCGGCGCAGTGGCGGGGGTGATTTCGGGTGTGGTCTGATCCAGCTCGATCWATACGGGTCCGGTTGATTTCTCGCTCATCTCAAATAATCCCCGATCAGAAATTCGGCGGCCTTGTCCAGCCGGATATGCGGTGGACCCTCATCCGGTTTCAATTCCAGTGGCACGGGGGCAAAGCTCATGATCCGGTAGTCATCCCCCAGCCATTTATCCGCCCCGTCCCGCGCCGGCCCCAGTAATTTCGCCGGATCATCGGGCAGCTCGCCCGGGTAGAACGCCGCCTGTTTGCCGCTGTCCAGCAAGGTGCCGCGCACACAATCCAGTTGTGCACCCTCGTGGTTCAGTGTTTCCTCGACTGTGGCCCGCAGCGACGCAATCGACATCGCCGCCGTCAACGCACCGGAAAAATCGGCGCGGTCCTTTGCGCCGCGCAACATCGCCGTAACAATCGCGGTCAGACGCGGGTGTTGGCGGTGGTGCAAATGATCGGCCTTGGTGGCGGCAAACAGAATACGCTCCACCCGATGCACCCCGAACAGGGACGCTAAAAACCCGGCCTTGCCAGGTTTGAACGCTGCCAGAATATCCGCCATCGCGGTCCGCATGTCTTCAACGGCGAGTGGTCCTCGATGAATGGCACCCAGCGCGTCAATCAGCACGACCTGACGGTCAATTTTGGCAAAATGGTTGCGAAAAAMCGGCTGCACCACCTGTTTTTTATAGGCCTCGTACCGCCGCTCCATCTCGCGCCACATCGATCCGCGTTTGTGGTTGTCCGGCTCAATCATTGGCGCGAATGTCAACGCGGGTGAGCCTTCCAGCTCGCCCGGCAATAAAAACCGCCCCGGCGTGCAATCGGAAAATCCGGCATCGCGGGCGGCGTGCAGATAGGTGGTGAATGTGGCCGCCAAATTCTGTGCGCTCACTTCGTCGTATTTGGCTGCCGGATCGACTTTCAAATCTAGAAAGTCCGCTGCGCAATCGCGCCCTTCAATACTCGTCAACACGCCCTGCGCCCATTCGGCATAGGTTTTCTCAAGCAACCCAAGGTCCAGCAACCACTCGCCCGGATAATCGACAATATCCAGATGCACAGTGCGCGGACCTGTCAGCCCCCCCAACAGCCCCGTCGGCTGCACTTTCAGCGACACCCGCAATTGCGACACGTTGCGGGTGCTTTCGGGCCAATAAGGCGCATCCGCCGTTAAAGCCGCCAAATGCGCCTCATACTCGAACCGCGGCGTGGTGTCATCGGGCTGCGGCTGTAAATAGGCCGCCTGCACCGCCCCGTTGGCCGCGCCCAGCAATTGCCCCATCCGGCCACGATCCAGCAGGTTGGCCACCAGTGATGTGATAAACACCGTCTTGCCCGCACGGCTCAGCCCCGTCACGCCCAACCGCACCGTTACTTCAGAGCCGATCCAGCCTCCCGTCACACCATTCAAAATCTCGGAAATACGCACCACTGCCCCCTTACCTTGCAATCAAGATAAGGCCCCGATGCTGGAATGCCTAGTGCCCCAATCATTGTTCCCCTAAATATCCCCGCCGGAGGCATAATAGTTTTTTGCCTCCGGCGCAGGTATTACGCGCGTTTTGCACTTAATCAATTACGAGCATCGGAATTCGCCCACTCTTGGGGTGAATTCCGATCCAGAGTAGTGCAAATTGCGTAGAAAAAGAAGAAGGGGCGCGGATTGCCAAGCCTGCCGCGCCGCGCTACCCATGCGCCATGCCTCGCTATGCTTTGAAAATCGAATATGACGGCGCGCCGTTCTGCGGCTGGCAACGCCAGATTGACCTGCCCACCGTTCAAGGTGCGGTTGAGACGGCGTTGCGCGCGCTAGAGCCGGATTTTGGCACCGCTCAAGCCGCTGGGCGCACCGATACCGGCGTGCATGCGACCGGACAGGTTGCGCATTGCGATATGGTCAAGGATTGGGAGGCGTTCCGGCTGTTTGAAGCGTTAAATTACCACCTGAAACCGTTGCCTATTTCGATATTGGAGGTCGCGCCGGTCCCCGAGACCTTCCACGCCCGCTTTTCAGCCCGCGAACGTCGCTATCTGTTTCGTCTGATCAGCCGCCGCCCCCTGAATGTGCACGAGGCTGGCAAGGTCTGGCAAGTCAAGCATGCGCTGGATCTGAGCGCCATGCAACAGGCGGCTGACATACTGTTGGGAGAGCATGATTTCACCACGTTTCGCTCCACCTCATGTCAGGCGGAATCGCCAATTAAAACGCTGGACGAGTTGCGGATCGAGGCGTTCGATATCCCCTACGGTCAGGAATTTCACTTTCATATCCGTGCCCGCAGTTTTCTACACAATCAAGTGCGCAGCTTTATCGGCACATTAGAGCGGGTCGGCTCCGGATCATGGGCGCCCGAGGATGTACGCACCGCTCTAGCGGCCCGCGACCGCACCGCCTGTGGTCCGGTTAGCCCGCCGCAGGGCCTGTATCTGACCCACGTAGATTACCCCGAATTGCCCTTCGGCGCATAGGCGGATGGATCGAGCATTTTGGGCCGCTTGGGTAAATCCAGCGCATGTTCTACCCGCGGGCTTTGGGCAATCACTTTGCCACCCCGCACCGTCGCCAACCGATGCGCCCTAAGGCGAAGCGCTTCAATCGGATCATCGGCCTGAAGCAGCACAAAATTGGCGTCACAGCCGACGTCCAGACCATACCCCTCCAGCCCCATCACCGCCGCGGAATTCACCGTCACCGCATCAAAGCACCAGCGCATATCATCGCGCGATGCCATTTGCCCCACATGCAGCCCCATCGACGCCACATCCAGCATGTCGGCGCGGCCCAGTGAATACCACGGGTCCATCACACAGTCCGAGCCAAAGCCGATATTCACCCCTGCCGCGCGCAATTCCGGCACCCGCGTCTGGCCGCGKSSYWYGGSKTRYGWKWMSKSACKKSCCTGWASMRKRRWSWTGATCNRRSSKKYKRSGTAMYSMRTSMRSKYWYRMMTCGGCAATCAGCGAAATCAGTTTGCTGACATAGTAATTGTCCATCGAGTGCATCGAGGTCAGGTGCGATCCGGTCACCCGCCCCTGCAAGCCCAGCCGCGTAGTCTCGTAGGCGAGCGTTTCCACATGGCGGCTCATCGGATCATCAGATTCGTCGCAATGCATATCGACGCACAAACCGCGTTTCGCCGCAATTTCACAGAGCAGGCGAACCGACTGCGCCCCCTGCTCCATGGTGCGTTCAAAGTGCGGGATACCGCCGACCACATCGACGCCGCGCTCCAGCGCGCGCATCAGGTTTTGCATCGCGCCTGCATCGCGCAGAACCCCGTCTTGCGGGAAGGCCACCAGCTGCAGGTCCAGATAAGGCGCAACTTGGCGGCGCACCTCAAGCAGCGCGTCAACACCCTTCAACGCGTCGTCGCAAATATCCACATGGCTGCGAATCGCACCGATCCCCATCGTGACCGCCAAATCGCAATAGCGCAGGGCGCGCTCGATAATCTCATCCACGGTTTGCTGTGGTTTCAACTCGCCCCACAGCGCGATGCCTTCCAGCAAAGTGCCGGACGTGTTCATCCGTGGCCGCCCCAAGGATAGCGTCGCATCCATATGGAAATGCGGGTCCACAAAGGGTGGCGACACCAGTTGGCCGCCTGCGTCCAGCACCACGCCCGCGTCGCTCGTTACATCGCGACCAACCGCCGTGATCTTGCCGCCCGCACAACCGATATTGGCCTGTGTGCCATCCGGCAGCACCGCATTTTTCACCAGCAGATCAAAACTCATCGCATTCTCCTATCGGTGGSCCTTGAACCAAGGCTGCAACAACGCCCGTGGATACTCGGCTTTTCTGGCGACAAACACCAGCGCCACGATGGACAAAACGTAAGGTGCCATCAGGAATATCTGTGACGGGATAACTGCGCCCGCCTCGGTTTGCAGCCGCACTTGGAACGCATCGAACATGCCAAACAGCAGCGCCCCCAGCAGCGCCTTGCCGGGTCGCCAACTGGCGAAAATCACCAGCGCGATGCAGATCCAGCCGCGCCCGCCCACCATGCCGAAAAAGAACGCGTTAAACGTCGACATCGTTAGGAACGCACCGCCAAGCGCCATCAAGGCCGACCCTGCCATCACAGCCCCAATCCGCAACTTATAAACTGACAGGCCTTGCGCATTGACCGCATCGGGGTTGTCGCCAACCGCCTGAATGGCAACGCCCAGCGGGGTGCGATTGATCACCCACCAGACCACGCCGACCATGATCAAGGCCAGCCACGTCATTGCAGTTTGCTGGAACACCACGGGGCCGAAAAACGGGATATCGGACAGGATCGGCACGTCCATCGGCTGGAACGCTATGATGCGCGGTGGCGATGATACATCCGGCAGCATGGTGCGGTACAGAAACGACGCGCTTGAGGTGGCAAACAGTGTGATCCCCAGCCCCGATACATGTTGTGACAGACCCAGCGGCACCGTCAAAATGGCGTGGAGAAGGCCAAACAACGCCCCCGCACCCGCCGCCGCGATCACGCCGATCCATAGGGGCGCACCCGCGTAAACCGTCATCCAGCCGACCATCGCGCCAACCACAAAGATGCCCTCGATGCCGAGATTCAGCACGCCCGCGCGTTCGCACAAAAGCGCCCCCAGCACGCCGAAAATCAGCGGGGTGGCAATGCGAAGGCTGGCGACCCAGAAGCTCTCGTTCAGGAAAATGTTCAGCAGGTCCATCATGTTTTGGCCCCCGATTTGCCGGTAAACCTGATCCGGTAACGGGCGAAAAATCCGCCCACCAGCACCGAGATCAGCGACAATGCCACCACCAGATCGGCMAGAAARCTGGAAACSCCCATGGCRCGRCTCATGSTGTCAGCSCCRACAAATACSSWGGCSAYRWAAASKGCKGMRATMACCACRCCRATCGGYGACAGSCCSGCCAGCATTGCCACCACTATTCCGGAATAGCCGTATCCTGGCGACAGGTCCGTGGTCAGATAGCCCTTCAGGCCCGCGACTTCGCTGACCCCCGCCAGCCCTGCCAGTGCGCCCGAAATGCACGCGACCCCCAGCAGGGTGCGGTTGACGCCGATGCCCGCGTGACGGGCCGCAGCGGCGTTTTCACCCACCGCGCGAATTTTGAAACCCCATGTGGTTTTGCTCAGGGCAATCTGGGCGATCACTGCCGCAATCAGCGCCACGATCAGCCCGCTGTGGATGCGCATCCGGTCCATCAGGCGCGGTAAGGTGGCGCTGTCGAGGATCGGCTCGGATTGCGGCCAGCCCATACTCATCGGGTCTTTCAGCGGGCCTTCCAGCATCATTTGCACAAAGATCAGGATGATGAAATTCAACAGCAACGAAGTCACCACCTCGTCCGCGCCGAACCGCGTTTTCAAGAGCGCCGGGCCAAGCATCCCTGCGGCACCCGCCAGCGCCCCCGCCAGCATCACCAGCGGGATCATCAACACGGCTGGCCCGTCGATCATACCGGTTCCGACCGCCACAGCGCCCATCGCGCCCAGATACAGCTGCCCCTCGGCGCCGATGTTCCACAGCCGCGCTTTGAAGGCCAAAGCCGCCGCCAGTCCGGTGAAAATCAGCGGGGTTGCGCGGGTCAGCATTTCGGTGAATGAAAACACCGAGCCAAACACGCCGATGAACATCTGTTTATACGCGGGCAAGATCGGCGCACCCGCAAAGGCCAAAGGCAGCGCTGCCAAAGCGAGCGCAAAAAGTGCCGCGATGATCGGGATGGCTATCTGCATCCCGCGCGAAATTCCGCCTCTGGGTTCAATCATCATCATGCCGCCTGCCCCGCCATTAACAACCCGATTGCGGCGCGATCCCGCGTGTCGGCCTCGATCAACTGACCATCGTGCATCACTACAATCCGGTCCGCCAAACTCAGAACCTCGTCCAGATCCTCGCTAATCAGCAACACGCCTGCGCCGCGTTTTCGCGCGTCCATAAGGCGTCGCGCCACCTCGCCTGCCGCGCCGAAATCAAGCCCGCGCGTGGGTTGGTTGGCCAGAATCACCATCGGTTCAGTCTCCAGCACCCGCGCCAAAATCAGTTTCTGGATATTGCCGCCCGACAGCAGCGCCGCGCGGGCATCCTTACCCGGACCGCGCACATCATAGGCTTTGATCAGCTCATCAGCATGGGCGTCAATCGCACCCTTTCGCAGAAACCCGTAGCGCTGCACATCCGTATCCCCCAACCGCTCCAACACCAGATTTTCGGCCACCGTCATGCTGCCGACCACCCCGTCGTGGTGGCGGTCCTCGGGGATGCGGCCAACGCCCGATTTGATCATGCCTCTGGGCGTGGGGGCCGTTACCACCTCGCCCGCCAGGGAAATCATGCCACGATCGGGCTTTGTCAGTCCCGAGATCAGTTGCGCCAACGCCGATTGGCCATTGCCCGACACCCCTGCCACGCCGACAATCTCGCCCGCCCGCAGGCAAAGCGACACGTCATTCAGACTGTTACGTGCATTTTCGCGCTGCACGGTGACGTTTTTCAACTCCAGAACCGGCGCGCCGACCTCGCAGGTCTCGCGCACAGGCAGCGTGGTTTCCTCGCCCACCATCAGGGTCGCGATCTGGGTCTTGTCGGCGTTTGCTGWGGTCAACTCACCGACCAACTTGCCGTGGCGCAGCACTGCAATGCGGTCTGAAAACGCCAGCACCTCGTGTAGTTTATGCGAGATGAAAATCACCGACAGGCCGCGATCGACCATCTTGCGCAGGGCGGCAAACAGGCTGTCGGCCTCTTGCGGGGTCAGCACCGCTGTGGGCTCGTCCAGCACCAAAACGCGGGCGTCATGAAACAGGGCTTTCAGAATTTCGACCCGTTGACGCTCGCCGACCGACAGTGCGCCGATCTTTTCGTCCAAGGGCGCAATCAGACCGGATTCCTGCATCAGGCTTTCAATTTTGGCCCGCGCGGCACGACGGTTGCGCCGCCACGAAAGCAGGCTTTCGGACCCCAGCAGAATATTATCCAGCGCACTCAGATTTTCGGCCAAGGTGAAATGCTGGTGCACCATGCCGATCCGCGCATCAATCGCGGCTTGGGCGTTGCCTGCGGGCAACCGCCTCGCCACCCCGTCCTCGCCAACCATCTCGACATAGCCAGCGTCCGGCGTGTAATGGCCAAACAGCATATTCATCAGCGTGGTTTTGCCAGCACCATTTTCGCCCAACAGCGCCAGAACCTCGCCCCGATGCAGGGTCAGGTCAATGGCGTCATTGGCAATGACATCGCCAAAACGTTTTGTCAGACCATCAAGGGTCAGGATAACGGGGTTTTTCATATGCAAACGGGGTGCCGAATTCGCTCCGGCACCCCTGACTTTCTATTTGTCAGAGACCGGCTCGTCGTTGTTCACTGTCACCGTGAACGAGCCATCCATAATAGCCGCCTTCTTGGCTTCGATCATCGAAACCACATCGGCCGGAACCAATGCAGCATCAACAACCACCGAACCGCCGCCATGCGCCATATAGCTGAACAGGCCATAGTCTTCGGCCTTGTAGGAACCATCTGCAACCGCCGCAATCGCGTGGTCAATCGTTGGTTCCATATGCCAGATCGCGGACGACAGAATGGTCCCCGGGTAATCGGCCGATGTGTCGATCACATTGCCGATCGCCTTGACCCCGCGCTCGACCGCTGCATCCGACACACCAAAGCGTTCGGCATACATCACGTCAGCACCGGCATCCATCATCGCAAATGCGCTCTCTTTGGCTTTGGGTGGATCATACCAGCTGTCGATGAAATTCACGAGGAATTTAACGTCAGGGTTGGTTGACCGCGCCCCGTCCATAAACGCGTGCATCAACCGGTTCACTTCAGGAATGGCGAAACCGCCAACCATACCGATCACGTTTGATTTGCTGGCGTCCCCTGCGGCCATACCCGACAGATAGGCTGGCTCGTGGATCCAGTTGTCAAACACCGACAGGTTGTCGCCTGCTGGCTCGAACGACGATCCCATCAGAAACGCGGTATCAGGATAATCACCCGCCACTTTGCGCGCTGCGCGTTCCAGTCCGAAAATCTCGCCGACAATCAGTTGGTGCCCTGCTTCGGAATATTCGCGCATCACCCGCTCGTAATCGGTGTTGGCGACGTTTTCCGAGAAAACATACTCGATATCGCCGCGGTCTTTGGCGGCAAGCAGGGCGATGTGGATGCGGCTGATCCATTGTTGTTCAACCGGCAGGGTGAATATCCCCGCCACCTTGACCTTTTCGGCCAGTGCAGCACCGGCAGACATCATTGTCCCCGCTGCAATTAAAGACGCCAGAACCGTGCGCCTTGTCCATGTTGTTAGAATACTCATTGCTACCTCCCAGATGGCATGTGATTGAAGCGTGCAATTATTTTATCAATTGGTCAAGAAATTAATCGCGTCGTGACCGCAACCGCGCGCCCTTCTTGTCAAAGAAGAACACATTGGCGTCGTCAAAATCAACAAAAACCTTCTGCCTAACCTCATAAGAATACTGCCCAAACAGCCGCAGGGTCAAAACATCGCCGCCGCTCAACTCGACCAGCAGATTGGTTTCCGCCCCCAAGCGCTCCACGTGGGTCACTGTGCCCGCCAGTCGCCCGGCCTCAACCACCCGCAGATGCTCGGGCCGCACACCCATGACCGGCCCCTGGTCAAAACCATAGCCCCCCGCCTTAACAAAATTCATCGCAGGCGAGCCGATGAAACCAGCGACGAACTGATTGGCCGGGTCATTATACAGCTCCATCGGGCTGCCGACTTGTTCAACCCGACCAGCACGCAGCACCACGATGCGATCCGCCRACGTCATCGCCTCGATCTGGTCGTGGGTCACGTAAACCATCGCGCTCTCAATGGTGCGGTGCAGATTGGCGATTTCAAGGCGGGTGTTCATCCGCAGGGCGGCGTCCAGATTGGACAGCGGCTCATCGAACAGGAACAGCTTTGGCTCGCGCACAATCGCACGGCCAATCGCCACCCGCTGRCGYTGACCACCSGAYAGYTCYGMMGGRCGCCGSTCMAGRTAGTCGYCCAKCGACAGCATCCGGCTGGCCTCGGCCACGCGCGCGGCGATCTCGGGTTTGGGCATCTTGGCCTGCTTSAGACCCAGTTCCATATTACCGCGCACCGTCAGGTGCGGATAGAGCGCGTAGGACTGGAACACCATCGCAATACCGCGTTTGGCGGGCGGGGTGTCGGTGACCATCTGGCCGTCAATTTCCACCGTGCCGGAGGTGGCTTCTTCCAGCCCCGCGATCACCCGCAGCAGGGTGGATTTACCACAGCCCGACGGGCCGACAAACACCACGAATTCGCCGTTTTCCACCGTCAGGTCGATGTCGAACAACACCTGCACCTTGCCGAATGATTTGCAGATTTTATCCAGTCGAAGGGCTGTCATTACGCGTCCTCTTTCAATTCAGTCACCTTGCCTGTGCGAATGCTTTGATCCGCCGCCAGACAAATGGCCAGCGACGTCACCGCGTCCTGCATGTGGCGGGCGAGGTCAGTGTCCTTGGCGATGGCGTCCAGCATAAAGGCCTGCTCGGCATCGCACAGCGCCTGGTGGTCCGGCTCGTCGGGCAGATCAATGATCTGGTCGCCATCCAGCCGATGCAATTTCAGCCCGCCAACCCGCGTGTGGGCCTCGATGCTATCAGTATCCGCCGCGTCTGCCCCGACAATCGAAACCGACCCGTTCGGCGAAATGATGTCTTTCACAAAGCTGGCGGTCTCCGACATCATCGGCCCCCATCCGGCCKCGTACCAGCCGACCGAGCCATCCGAAAACACCACCTGAAACTGGCCGTAATTATACATATCCGGTGCGATTTCATCGCTTAGGCGCAGCCCGATGCCATGCACCCGAACGGGCCGCGCATCGGTGATCTGGCACATCACATCAACGTAATGCACCCCGCAATCAACAATCGGGCTGGTGCTGGCCATCAAGGCCTTGTGGGTGTCCCAAGTTGCCCCGCTGCTCTGCTGGTTCAGGTTCAAACGAAACACATAAGGGCCGCCCAGATTGCGCGCCTCGGCAACCAGCCTCTGCCAACTGGGGTGGTGGCGCAGGATGTAGCCAACCACCAGTTTGCGCCCCAGCCTCGTCGCCACATCCACCACGCGCTTAGCGTCCGCCACCGTGGTGGCCAGYGGCTTTTCRACRAASACATSCGCGCCTGCCTSCAKCGCSGCAATMGCRTAMTCGGCRTGGCTGTCGGAATAGGTGGCGATGCAGACCAGATCGGGGTTGGTCGCCATGCCCGCATCGAAAGTCTTAAAGCGCGCATAACCCTGCAATTCATCCGGCAAATCCACCTCGGAGCGGTTCACCAGACCGACAATTTCCGCCCCTGAATGGGCGTGATAAGCCAGCGCATGACTGCGCCCCATATTGCCCAGACCTGCGATTAGAACACGCTTCATTTGACTGCTCCCGAAGTTATGCCGCGGATCAATTGGCGCGAGAAAATCACGTAGAGAACCATCACCGGAATGATCGCCATGCTCAGCGCCGACAGCACCGCRTTCCAGTCSGTSACAAACTGGCCGATGAAYACYTGRSWSCCCARSGTCAGGGTTTTKRYSYCYTCWSCCGGKGCYARAATCAGCGGGAACCACAGGTCRTTCCAGATCGGRATCATGTTGAACACCGCCACCGTCGCCATCGCCGGGCGCATCAGCGGCAGCACCAAGCGGCCAAAGATCGCATACTCGCTTAACCCGTCGATCCGTCCGGCGTTTTTCAAATCATCCGAGACCTGTTTCATGAATTCCGACAGGATGAACACTGCCAGCGGCAACCCTTGCGCCGTATATACAAGGATCAGCGCAAACAGCGTGTTCACCAGCCCGCTGGCCACCATCATATCAAGGATCGCCACGGTGCCGATGCGGATCGGAATCATGATGCCCAGTGCCAGATACAGGCCCATCAGTGTATTGCCCTTGAACCTGTATTCCGCCAGCGCAAAAGCCGCCATCGCACCGAACAACAGCACCAGCACGATGGTCGAAACCGTGACAATCATCGAGTTCTGGAAATACAGCAAAAAGTCGCCCTGCTTGAACACGGTCTCGTATCCGACCGTGCTGAAGGTCTCGGAATTGGGCAGCGATAACGGGTGGCGAAAAATTGCCTTGCGCGACTTGAAGCTGTTGATCAGGATCACAAAAACCGGAAACAGCGCGATCAAGGTATAGGTCAGCAATATCGCATGCATCGCAATGGTATTTTTCATATTGTGGCGGGCTTTTCTCATCTGTGCGGCCCCCTAAAACTGATACCGACGCAGGCGCGTCTGGATCGCAAACAGATAGAAACACACCCCGATCAGGATGATGAAAAACATCGCCGACGCGATGGCCGATCCCATGTGCGGGTCGGCCAGTTGCAGTTGGAACCCGAAAAATGTGCGGAACATGAAGGTGCCCAGAATATCGGTGGAATAGGCCGGCCCGGCCAGAGCACCTTGGGCGGTATAAATCAGGTCAAACGCGTTAAAGTTCCCCACGAATGTCAGGATCGAAATGATGCCGATTGAGGGCAGGATCAACGGCAGCTTGATCTTCCAGAACGCCGCCATGCCGGTGACGCCGTCGCATTCGCCTGCCTCCAGAACCTCCTCGGGGATCGACAAAAGCGCCGCGTAAATCAGCATCATCGGGATGCCGACGAACTGCCAGACCGACACCAACGCCAGCGTGGTCAGCGCGTATTCCTCGCGGCCCAGCCWCGGGGCGAACAGCGATTTCAACCCGACGAAATCCAGCATCGAGGGGGCGATGCCCCAGATCGGCGACAGGATCAGTTTCCATGCGAAACCGACGATGACGAACGACAGGATTGTGGGGATGAAAATGGCGGTGCGGTAAAAGGTGGCAAAGCGCAATTTAGGGTGCGACAGGATCGCGGCCAGCACGATGCCGATCGGGTTTTGCACCAGCATGTGGATCACGAAAAACCACAGGTTGTTGCCCAGAGAGTTCCAGAATTTTTCTGACCAATAGGCATTGCCAAACAGGGTGCGGAAGTTTTCCAACCCCACAAACACCCGCACATTATCGACCTCGGAATAGAGCGCCAACCGCAGGGTGTTGAACAGCGGAAAAATCATCACGGCTGTGTAAACCAGCACCGCAGGCGCCAGAAATACCACGATATGCCACTTGAATTTAGATGTGGTCGCCATGTTGTCCCTCCCTCCCCAGAATAATAGGGTCACCCCGGCCGATCTGCGCCGCCCGGGGTGGTATTGTCATACCGCTTTATTTCTGCGGATCATACCAGCTTGCCAAACCTGTTTGCAGACGTGCGCCTGCATCCTCTGGCGACTCTGTGCCCTTGATGGCCGCGACAGACGCGCCCCATGTTTCGGTCTCCAGATTCGGTGTGCCGCGCGACAGGATCTGGTAGGTCGAGCGGATCGAGGAATGGCATTTTCCGCGCCAGCTGACGAACTCCTGTGCCAATGGATCTTCCATCGCCACGTCATGCGACGACAGCGAGAAGAAGCCCGGCAAGGCGTTGGCATAGAGCGAGGCGAATTCAGCCGAACCCATCCAGTTCAGGAACACTTTGGTTTCCTCGGGATGCTCTGATTTCGCGTTCATACCCATCGCAATATCGGTGTGATCCGAGATGTAGCAATCATCGCCCGCGGCCTGAACCGGCGGATAAAACGCGCCCATTTCAAAATCGACCTGTGCGTTAAAGCCGCTGATTTCCCACGAGCCGGCCGGATAGATCGCGGCACGGCCCAGAGTGAACAGATTCTGGCTGTCCGGATAGGTTTGTGCCTCATAGCCATCGCCCAGATACGCGCCCCATTTCGCCAGTTGGCGGTATGGCGCAACCCAGCCCTCGTCGGTCAGTTTCTGCTCGCCTGCGATCAGCGCCAAACGGCCCTCTTCGCCTTTCCAGTAGTTCGGGCCGATGTTGTTATAGCCCATTGTGGCGGCTTCCCACTGATCATTTGTGCCCATCGACATCGGGATATAATTGCCATCAGATTTGRTTGCCTCAAGCGCTGCAAAAAACGCATCCTCAGTGGCGGGCACGTCTAAGCCCAACTCCTTGAAGGCGTCTTTGTTGTAGATAAACCCGTGGATCACTGATGCCATTGGCAGGCAGAATTGTACCGATGCATCATCCGTGCTCCAGCCCGATTTGGCGACAGGGCTGAAGTTGGCCATGCCCTCAAGATCGGTGATATTGGCCAGATGTCCGGCATCATACATCGCCAGCGACACATCGAACGGGCGACAGGTGATCATATCGCCAGCCGATCCGGCCTCGAGTTTGGCATTCAGCACCGCGTTATATTCCGCCGGAGCCGAGGGGGTGAATTTCACCTTGATGCCCGGGTGGGATGCTTCAAAAGCCGGAATGATTTTATCCTGCCAGATGATCAGATCGTCATTGCGCCAGCTCTCGATTGTCAGCGYRACATCCTGCGCACTTGCCGCAATGGCCGTGCCCAGAATGGTGGACGCCATCAGCGCCATACCTAGTTTCAACTTCATGTCTTTCTCCCTTGGTTAAGTTGTCTGTCGTAAAATCCATGTTCGGTGAGGGCGGCGCGCAATATTCCGCCTGCGCGCCCCAGCATCGCTTCGGCCTGCGTCACTTCTTTGATTCCCGCGGCGAGCAGGACGGCGGGCTTCACAGCGCCAYCGGTGCGTGCCAAACAGTCTTGCGCCCTGGCCGCATCCACGCCCGTTATGGTGCAGACCATCACCACCGCCCGCGCCCGCAATTTGGCGTTATCGGCGACCAGATTCACCATCATACCGTCATGCACATGGCCCAGATGCACTCCCATCAGGGTCGACATCATATTCAGCGTCGCCTTTTGCGCCGTGGCCGCGCCCAGACGGGTCGATCCGGCAATCACCTCGGGCGGGGTTGGCAGATAGATCACCACGTCGGATGTTTCAAAAAGCGGTGCATTGGCATTGTTGGCGATGCCGATGGTGCGCGCTCCTGCCGCTTTGGCAAGGCGCGAAATTTCAATGGCGTAGGCGGTGTTGCCGCTGGCCGTCACGGCGATCACGACGTCGCCTGCGCAGATGCCTTGCGCGGCAATTTTGGCCTGATCCACGTCATCTTCGGTATGACCCGGCATCATAGCATCGGTGGRCAAACCACCCGCCATCATCAGGCTGATCCGGTCCGGAGAAATCCCGAAAGTTCCGCCCAGTTCCAGCCCGTCCGCCACCGCCATCAGCGCCGAAGACCCCGCGGCGGCATAAATCAGGCGCCCCTCACCACG
This sequence comes from Marinosulfonomonas sp., assembly GCA_002732995.1. Classification (GTDB taxonomy): domain Bacteria; phylum Pseudomonadota; class Alphaproteobacteria; order Rhodobacterales; family Rhodobacteraceae; genus Profundibacter. The sequence continues at coordinate 23,629 of NVTS01000023.1, forward strand.
TATCGCATCCGCCATAAGATCCGCCGCCTGCGCAATCGGAACCATCGCAGCATCGAGTGCCGCCAATGCCGCCTTTTGCCCCGCCAGAACCCGCGCCAGCACAGCCGCATCCGGCATCGTGTCAATGCTGGAAACACCCGTTAAAACAGCCTCGGTCAGCGGCAGCGCCATATGATTCCCCCTACAATACCCAGTAAATAATACCTTTTTAATACCTTTTGTCTATCCCCAATGCTTTCTTGGTAATTGCCGTCATTTTCTGGTAATAACCATTAAACGGCTTACCTTCTGGTCTTTTAATTTCAAAATAGGTATTATAAAGGTATTGTATGATCGAGCACGCAAACAACATTCTTATTGGCATTGATGGCGGCGGCACWGGCKGTCGTGTGGCCATCGCCAACAGACAGGGGAAACGCCTTGGGAATGCCAAAGGCGGGCCAGCCAATCCGACGTATCATCCGCAAGAGGCGCTGGATAACATACTGGCAGCCATCGAGGTTGCCCGCCTTGACGCGGGGCTGAACGAAGCCACCCTTGCCACCGCCCACGCCTTTATCGGGCTGGCAGGCATCCGCGACGACGAGATCGCGCAGTTCATCGCCACGGCCCTGCCGATCAAACAGGTCCGCGTGGTCGAGGACCGGATCACCACCGTCACCGGCGTTTTGGCGGGGGGGAGCGGGGCGGTTGCAGCCATTGGCACGGGGTCCTTCATTGCCCACACAGCACTGGGCGCCACGCAATACATTGGCGGCTGGGGGTTCCGATTGGGCGATCAGGCATCCGGTGCCTGGCTGGGCCACAAACTGTTGCGCCAGGTTGTCTTGTGCGTCGAGGGGGTTGAAACCCACACGGCCCTGACCTTTGAAGCGATGGCGCATTACGGCGGCGATGCCAGCAAGGTGTTCGAATTCAGCAACACGGCCAGCCCGGCTGAGTTTGGCGACCTTGCGCCGCTTGTGGTTGGTGCTGCCGGTGATGGCGACCAGACCGCCACAACCTTGATGCGCTCCGGCGCGGATTACATTATCAAAGCCCTAACTGCGCTGGGTTATCAGGCTGACAGCCCGCTGTGCCTTGCCGGTGGTCTGGGGCCGTATTACGCCGCCTTCCTGCCACCATCTTACGCAGCAAAAGTTGTAAAACCCAAAGGCACGGCGCTGGACGGCGCTTTGTTGCTCGCCGCACAAATGGACATAGCGCCATGAACATGGCCGAGTTCCTGAAGCCTGAAAACTGGCTGATGCCCGCCTCTGGCCCGCGCTATCTGCAACTGCGCCGCCGTCTGGATGAGGCCATCGTCACCGGCCTTCTACAGCCCCAAACCCCGCTGCCGTCTGAGCGCGAAATTGCGTCCCTTACCAACCTGTCGCGCGTTACCGTGCGCAAGGCCATTGCCGCGTTGGCCGATGATGGTGCTGTGGTGCAGCGCCACGGATCCGGCTCTTTTGTGGCAGCCCGCCCGCCGCGCGTAGAACAGTCGCTCACGCAACTGACATCCTTTACCGAAGATATGGCGCAGCGCGGCATGGACACCAAAGCGCTGTGGCTGGAACGCGGGCTGTTTCTGCCCTCGCCCGAAGAAATAACAGCGCTGGGATTGGCCGCGGATGTGTCTGTGTCACGTCTGGCGCGTCTGCGCATGGCAGACGGGCGGCCAATGGCGATTGAACGCGCCTCTTTGCCGGTTGATATCCTGCCCAATCCAACACTGGTCGAGCATTCCCTATACAAGGCGCTGAACGATCTGGGCATGCCCCCCGTGCGGGCCATTCAAAAAATCACAGCGCTTAATCTGGATGACCGCGACGCTGACCTGCTGGATGTCGAACCCCATACAGCGGGCCTGAAGATCGAGCGCACCTCGTATCTAAAAGATGGTCGCGTCGTTGAATTTACCCGCTCTATTTACCGCAGTGACGCCTATGATTTCGTCGCCGAGTTGCGCCTGTCAAATAGCAAGGATACTTGATGTCCGACATCACCCAAATGCGCCGCGAAGTGTTGGAAATCCCTGACGCGGTTGAGCGCCTGTTGACCGAGGGCGTGCCCGATATTTCCGCCGCCGCCGACAAATTGCGCAAGGCCGATCCGGCGTTTTTGGCCACCGCCGCGCGTGGGTCGAGCGACCATGTGGCGACCTATCTGAAATACGCCAGCGAATTGCTGTTGGGGGTGCCTGTGGCCTCGTTGGGGCCGTCCATCGCCTCGATCTACAACGCGCCGCTGAAACTGCGCGGGGCTGGCTGTATCTCGATCTCGCAATCGGGCCAAAGCCCCGACATCGTGGCAATGGCCGCTTCGGCCACCAAACAGGGGGCGCTGACATTGGCGCTGACCAATGATCCGGCATCACCGCTCGCTGCCGCCTGCCAACACACCGTCAACATTCACGCCGGGCCAGAGTTGAGCGTGGCCGCCACCAAAACCTTTGTCAACTCCGCAGTGGCAGCACTATTGTTGCTGGCCCGCTGGAAAGGCGATGCTGATCTGATCACCGCCATCCACGCCCTGCCCGCACAACTGGCCGAGGCCAGCCAGACCCACTGGCCCAATTTGCGCCAAGCCCTGAACGGGCAATCCTCGGTCTTTACCCTTGGGCGCGGCCCGTCATGGGCGATGTCGAATGAAGCGGCGCTGAAATTCAAGGAAACCTGCCAGATCCACGCAGAATCCTATTCTTCGGCCGAGGTGCTGCATGGGCCTGTATCCATTATCGGCTCCGGTTTCCCCGTGCTGGGCCTAACCGCGAATGACGCGGCCGAAACCGCCTTGGTCGAGGTGGCGGATTCGATTGCCGCCAAGGGGGCGCGGGTTTTTGTCACCTCGGACAAATGCCGCAACGCACAGCGGTTGGAGCACGTGCGCACCAACCATCCGCTGACCGATCCGATCTCGCTGATCACGTCGTTCTATGCGATGGTCGAACGCCTTGCCACATCGCGCGGCATCAACCCCGACGCCCCGCGACATTTGAAAAAAGTGACCGAGACCAGATGAGCATTACGGCCTATACAGGTGCCGACATTTTTGACGGCACAACCCGCCATACCGATGCGGCCTTGCTGGTTCAGGACGGCATGATTGTCGACATAGGTGCAGTGCCTGCGGGGGCCGATATTCACGCCTTGATCGGCGGAATAATTGCCCCGGGGTTTGTGGATTTGCAAGTGAACGGTGGCGGCGGGGTGATGTTTAATGATGACCAATCCGTGGCCACATTAAAGACCATTTCACAAGCCCATGCCAGCCTTGGGACAACCGCCCTGCTGCCCACCCTGATCACCGACACACCAGCACGTTTGGCGGCCGCGATTGACGCTGTGGAGCAGGCGATAAAGCAAGGTGTCGCAGGCATCATCGGGATGCACATTGAGGGGCCGCATTTATCGGTGGCACGCAAAGGGGCGCATGACCCTGATCTGATCCGCCCGATGCAGGACGCTGATCTGGCACTGCTGCTGGACGCCGCCACGCGCCTGCCTCATCTAATGGTGACAGTGGCACCTGAAAACGTGACACCTGCACAGATCAAAACCCTGACGGGGGCGGGCGTGATCATCTCGCTGGGCCACACCGATGCGCCCTATGTGATGTGCAAAGCCGCAGCAAATGCCGGAGCCAGCTGTGCCACACACCTGTTCAACGCGATGAGCCAGATGACCGGCCGCGAGCCGGGCCTGGTGGGAGCCGCGCTGGAAACGGGCCGCCTGAACGCGGGACTGATTGCTGATGGCATCCATGTGAGCGCGGCCAGCATCCGCGTGGCATTGAATGCCAMACAGGGACCGGGGGCGGTGTTTTTGATCACCGACGCCATGGCGACTGTTGGATCGGACATCCCCGAATTCACCCTGAACGGACGCACGGTTTATCGGCGCGACGGACGGTTAACACTGGAAGACGGCACATTGGCGGGGGCGGATCTGGATATGCCCACAGCGCTGCGGTTTATGGTGAATACGGTCGGTGTGCCGGTGGATGAGGCATTGGCAATGGCCTCCACCGCGCCCGCGCAAGTGATCGGGGCCGGCCCATTTGGCAGCCTGACCACGGGGGGGGCTGCCAGTTTTGTGCATCTGGATGCAGCGCTTGAATTACAGAGCGTCTGGCAAAATGGCGAGATGTTACGCCACCTGCGGCGCAGGCATTTAGGGCAAGAAGACGTTAAAAAAGGGTAGCGATGAGGCTGTCCAGAGTGCGAGAACGTTCTAGATCCTGAACTTGTTGCCAAACCGTTTGCGATTGCGGCCCGATCAGGCTGCCGGATTTTGCCAGCACCCGTTTGCGGCGCATCTCAAGTGGCATCGGTTGATCCAGATCATACCGCGACTGGCGGGGCATATCATCATGGCACGTGACAGTAACATGCGCCGCACCATCCGCCATACCGGCGTCCCCGACAACGCGCACCAGATCGCGCAAACGGCACAAATCAGCATCCGTGCAATTGGCATCGCTAAAGCTGTCCAAGGCCCCTGTATCCAGCCCAGACAGCGCCAATGCCACACACATCCGGTAGCTGAATTTCGCCTCTAACCCCGTGGTGGGCGCTGGCTTGTTACACACCTTTAACCACCTTGGATGCACCGCCACCGACACCGACGTGACCTCTTGCGCATCGACTTCAAGCAGCGCCAATGCCTCGAGCGTGGCGTGGGTGCCGTGACAACACGCATGTAATTTATGGCTGACAGTTTCAGTGACAAACACCTGCCCCATCCCGTCAAACGCGGCCGCGTCCATCGCCCCTGCATGGCCCGCCGCAAAGCTGGCCAGACCATCCGCATCCGACGTCATTCCAGCAACGGCCAGCAGGGCCGCCTCGACCCCGTTCGCCGCCGCCAGCCCTGCATTATAGGGCTTGCCCATGCTGCCAAATTGCGCCTTCAGCCCTGACGCCCGGGTGCTGGCCAACCCCAGTGCTGCGCGCATTTGCACCGCATCGGCACCCAGCAACCGCGCCGCCCCCAATGTGACCCCGAAACACCCAGCCGTGGCCGTCATGTGAAACCCGGCCTCGTAATGGCTGCGTCCCAACCATGCGCCAATCCGGCAGGATGCCTCGAACCCAACCAAGGCCGCCTCAAGAAACGCTTGCCCCGTGGCCCCGACCTGTTGCGCCGCAGCCAAGGTGGCCGAAAAGACCACAACACTGGGGTGGCCAATATGCAGGAAATGGGTGTCGTCATAATCCAGCGCATGGCTGGTTGATCCGTTCGCCAAAGCCGCCGCGCGGGCGGGCAGCGTCACGTCCGCTCCAAACACATATGCCGCACCTAGGCCACCCTCGGCCAGCACCATATCGCGCACGGCCACGCTGACAGGCTCCTCCACCCCCGCCAGCGCCACCGACGCCCAGTCCAGCAGCGATAAGCGCAACACATCGCGGGTATCTTGCGGCACATCAGTCCAGTTCAGATTGCGGGCAAAACCGGTCAGCGCGTCAGTCATCACGCCGCACTTTTTGAGAAATCAACAATCGCCCGCACCAGCACATCCAGCGCATCGATCTTGATCGCGCCGGGGTCCATCGCGCGTTCCAGCAGTGAAAATTCGGTGCAGGCCACCAATTGCACCTGCGCGCCCTGCCACAACAGATTATGCGACGCCGACACCAGTTTATCGCGCACGTATGGGTTTACCCCGCGGGTCTTGATCTCGCGGATGGCGTCCAGCAGCATGGCCTGATCATCGGGATAAACCGCCTGCCCGCCAGCCGCCGCAACCGCCGCATCGAAAATGCCTGTGTCCTGCAATGCGGGTGATCCAAGAATCCCGACCTTGCCGCCCTGGCCCGCCACCTCAACCGCCGCGCGGGACGTCAGCACCACCATATCAAGCAGCGGAATATCGACCGCCGCCGCGATTTCACCCGCAAATTGATGCGCCAGATTGCACGGCATCACCAAGGCTGCCGCACCTGCGGCCTGCATCCGTTTGGCCATCGCCACCAACACCGGTGCGGGATCCATATCACCCACATTGCAATCCGCCGAAATCCGCGAGGGCACCTTGGTGTTCATGTCCACCACCAGCGGCACCTGATCATCGCCCGCCGCACTCACCACACGGTCCATCAAGTCCATCGTTGCCTCTGGCCCCATGCCGCCCAAAATGCCGACTGTGCGATATTCTGTGCGATATCCTGTCATGTTCTATCCTTCGGTGACTCGGGCTGAAGACCACAGTGTCATCCTTTGCGCCCCGCTTGCCAATAGGTTTCTTATCCCACACACTGGACTTATCCAGATGTGAAAACCAGCCCTATTGCCAAAACGCACGACCCCCTATCCCTGCCCTGACAGCACCACCATACTGCATTGCAATTCTACCATCCGGTACAGCCGAAAAAGGAAAACAGCGCCATGAAAATAACCACCGAAGAAGCTTTTGTGAAGGTCTTGCAAATGCACGGGATTGATAATGCGTTTGGCATTATCGGGTCCGCATTCATGCCGGTTTCGGATTATTTTCCCAAGGCGGGAATTACATTCTGGGACTGTGCCCATGAATATACTGCGGGCATGATGGCCGACGGGTTCACGCGGTCTTCAGGCAAAATGACCATGGCGATCGCCCAGAACGGCCCCGGCATTGCCAACCTTGTAACGCCCGTTAAAACCGCCTTCTGGAACCACACGCCGATGCTGCTGGTCACGCCTCAAGCGGCCAATAAAACCATCGGTCAGGGTGGCTTTCAAGAGGTCGAGCAAATGCGCATGTTCGCCGACTGCGTCGCCTATCAGGAAGAGGTGCGTGATGCGTCCCGCATGGCCGAGGTCTTGAGCCGCGTGATTATGAAGGCCAAGCGCCTGTCTGCCCCCGCCCAAATCAACATCCCGCGCGATATGTGGACGCAGGTGATCGACATTGATCTACCCGCGATTGTCGAATTCGAGCGCCCCGCCGGTGGCGCCAATGCGATTGCCGAGGCCGCAAAACTGCTGTCAAACGCCAAATTCCCCGTCATTCTGAATGGCGCAGGCGTGGTGATCGGTGGCGCAATTTCTGCCTCGCAAGCACTGGCCGAACRGCTGGATGCCCCCGTCTGCTGTGGCTATCAGCACAATGACGCCTTCCCTGGCTCGCACCCGCTGTTTGCAGGGCCGCTGGGCTATAACGGCTCCAAGGCGGCGATGGAACTGATCGCGCAGGCCGATGTGGTGCTGGCGCTTGGCACCCGCCTGAACCCGTTTTCCACCCTGCCCGGATACGGGATGAACTATTGGCCAGAGGATGCCAAAATCATTCAGGTCGACATAAACCCCGACCGCATTGGCCTGACCAAACCGGTGAGTGTGGGTATCGTTGGCGACGCCAGACAGGTGGCCGAGCAAGTGTTGGCGCAGCTGTCCGCTACCGCTGGCGACGCGGGGCGCGGGGCGCGCAAAACCCTGATCTCCACCACCAAATCCACATGGGCACAAACCCTGACCTCGATGGACCATGAGGACGACGACGAGGGCACGGATTGGAACAAACGCGCCCGCGCCGACAAACCCGACGCCATGTCACCCCGCAAAGCATGGCGCGCCATTCAGGCGGCTCTGCCAAAAGAGGCGATTATATCGTCCGACATCGGTAACGTCTGCGCCATCGGCAATGCTTATCCAACCTTCGAAAATGGCCGCAAATATCTGGCCCCCGGCCTGTTTGGTCCCTGCGGCTATTCCCTGCCCGCCATCCTTGGCGCAAAAATCGGCCGCCCCGACACGCCGGTTGTGGGGTTCGCCGGTGATGGCGCCTTCGGCATTTCAATGAACGAAATGACCGCTTGCGGGCGCGACGAGTGGCCCGCCATCACCATGGTGATTTTCCGCAATTACCAATGGGGGGCCGAAAAGCGCAACACCACGTTGTGGTATCACGATAATTTCGTCGGCACCGAGCTGGATTATAACGTCTCCTACGCCGGTATCGCGCAGGCTTGCGGCGTGACCGGCGTGGTTGCAACCACGATGGACGGGCTGACGGATGCGCTCGACACTGCCGTAAAGGCACAAATGCAGGACAGCAAAACCACCTTTATCGAGGTGATGCTGAATCAGGAAATGGGCGAGCCGTTCAGGCGCGATGCCATGACCACCCCCGTTGAGGTGGCAGGTATATCGGCGTCCGATATGCGCTCGCAAGTGATGAAATGATATTGGGGGGGGCATGGCCCAAAAGCTGCGCCCTCTCCTCTTCTTCTTGCCTTAAATACCTGCGCCGCTGGCATCTTAACCCGGC
>NVTS01000024.1 GCA_002732995.1 Marinosulfonomonas sp.
GGGCGGGGTCCTGCCCCGCCCCTCTCAGCCAATCAAACGGCTGACAACCACAGTSACTTCCGGTTTCTTACCAATCTCGCCCTGAACCGAGCGCTTCACTTCGCGCTTGATGGCTTCTTCCATCTTGTCGTCATCGGCTAAGGTTTTATCGTTCATCCGCATCAGCAGTTGGCCCAGATCGGCCTCGACCACCTCGACCAGCGGCGCGTTTGAATTTCCCAGCTCGGCCAATCCCATCAGCTCGACCCACGCGTCGCCCAGCGGTTCATCATTCTCATCCATAATCACCGTCGCCAACACATGTCCGTTCAGCGCCATGCGAATCCGGTCGCGGATAATCCCGTCCAGCGCCCCGTATTGCACGGAGCCATCCAGATAGGTGCGGCCCGTTTCGATATGTTCCACCACATGCGGCGCATCACCCGTAATGTCGGTCAATGATCCGTTGACCAACACCATCGAGGCGCGGCCCTTATCCGTGGCCAGATGCGCATGTTCGCGCAAATGACGGTGCTCGCCGTGCATCGGGATCACCATTTCGGGGTTCACAATATCATGCATGCGCAGAATATCGGGGCGGTTGGCGTGGCCGGATACGTGGTAAAGGCCATCGCTATCATCGACAATATCCACGCCCATTTCAGAATAAGCATTCATAATGCGGATCACGCCGCGCTCGTTGCCCGGAATGGTTTTCGAGGAGAACAGGAAGGTGTCGCCCTCGTTCATCCGCAGGCCCAGATATTTGCCGCGTGACAGTTGGGCCGAGGCTGCACGGCGCTCGCCTTGCGACCCCGTAACGATCAGCATCAGGTTTTCGCGCGGGATGTCACGGGCGTCTTCAACCGGAATGGTGTTCGGGAAACCTTCAAGGATTCCAGTGGCTTCGCCTGCCGCCACCATCCGCTGCATGGCGCGGCCCAACAGGCAAACAGTGCGACCCGCCGCCTGCCCCGCCTCGGCCAGTGTTTTCAATCGCGCAACATTCGAGGCAAACGTGGTGGCCACGACCATGCCTTTGCAGCCCGCAATCATCTTGGTGATTTCCGGTGCAACGGACGCCTCGGAACGGCCTGGGCTGCGCGAGAACACGTTGGTAGAATCACAGACAAGCGCCTTAACCCCGCCCTTTGACACTTCGCGCCAAAGTGCTTCGTCAAACGGCTCGCCCAGCACGGGAGTTTCATCCAGCTTGAAGTCGCCTGTGTGCAGCACCCGCCCCGCAGGGCTGTCGATCACCAGGCCCGAGCTTTCGGGGATCGAGTGCGAGATCGGCAGGAACGACACCGTGAATGGTCCGGCTGAAACCGTTTCGGGGTAGGGCGAAACGGTGATCACCTCGTCCGGTGAATGCCCCGCTTCTTCCATCTTGCGCCGCGCGTGGTGTGCTGTAAAGGCGCGGGCGTAAACAGGGGCGCCAAGGCGTTTATAGAGGTAGCCGATGCCGCCCACATGGTCCTCGTGGGCATGGGTAATGAAGATCGCCTCGAGCCGGTGCTTGTTTTTCTCAAGCCAGGCAATATCGGGGAAAATCAGGTTCACCCCGGGGGTCGTATCCATATCGGGAAACGTCACCCCGATGTCGACCAGTATCAGCCGTTCCTTGCCCGGTTTGCCATAACCGTAAACATAGGCATTCATGCCAATTTCGCCCGCCCCGCCAAGAGGCAGGTATATCAGTCGTTCAGACTTGTTCATGTGTTGCCTTGCTCAATGTTGTGATTGTAGATGACGATCAGCCCGTGCATCGTTAAATCATCCTCGAAATGGTCAAACAGCGCTTCGGTTTGCTGGAACAGCGGGGCCAGCCCACCAGTCGAGATAACCTTCATGTCGCGCCCGTGTTCCGCCTTAATACGGGTGCAAATCTCACGCACAAGCCCGACATAGCCCCAAAACACACCGGATTGCATACAAGCCACAGTATTTGTGCCGATAACCGCCTGCGGTTTGGAAATATCCACATGTGGCAGGGCTGCCGCCGCTTTGTGCAGCGCCTCAAGGCTCAGGTTCACACCGGGGGCGATTGCCCCGCCAATATAGGCACCATCGGTGTCGACCACATCGAACGTCGTCGCCGTGCCAAAATCAACGAGGATCAAGTCCCCGCCATACAGATCGAACCCCGCAACCGTATTGACCAACCGGTCCGACCCCACTTGGGTATCCGCATCGACCCGCACATCGACGGGCAACAAACAGTCCGGTTTGCCGACAACCAAGGGCCGACAGCCGCAATAACGATCAGCAAACACCCGCAGGTTCCAGACCACGCGCGGCACGGTCGATGATATAATCACCGCGTCCACATCCAGCTTGATCTTGTGATGTTGCAACAGCGTGGTCAGCCAGACGAAATACTGATCCGCCGTGCGGGTATGCTCGGTGCTGGTGCGCAGGGTGCAGAGAAACTTTTCCCCGTCCCACAGTGAAAACACCGTATTGGTATTGCCGCAATCGATAGCCAGAAGCATCAGCTTGCCTTTCAGAAATAAACCTCGCCCGCAGGGATCACCCGCCGACCTATGGATGTCCTTAGTATAAGTGCGCCGGTCTCGTCCACCGTTTCAAACGTGCCAACGTGTTCCTCTGTGCCGGTGCGCGCCGTAATCACCTCGCCCAGACGTGCGGCGCGATCCAGCCAAGCGGTGCGGATCGGGGCAAAACCATATGTGGTAAACTGCGCCTCGTATCGCGCGAATGCGGGGGCGAGCGCGTCGAGGAACTCCTCGGGCGTAACCTGTGCACCGGTTTCCGACAGCAGGCTGACAGGGCGCACCGCCCCTTCCTCAACCGCGTCAGGGACATTCAGCAGGTTCACCCCGATGCCGACCGACAAAGGGCCATCCCCCACACTTTCCAGCAAAATGCCCGCCAGTTTTCCGCCGTTCAACAGAACATCATTGGGCCATTTCAGCGTCAGCCCTGTTGAGCGCCCCGTCACCGCAACAATCGCGTCGTATAACGCCAACGCGGCAATGAAAGATCGCAGCGCAGCCAGTTCCGGTCCACCCGCTGGCCGCATCGCATAAGTCGCTGCAAAATTGCCAACCGGATCAACCCACGCCCGCCCGCGCCGCCCGCGCCCTGCGGTTTGGCGCAACGCCAATATCCACGTCGGCCCCGCCAAATCAGGGGAAATTCGCGCCGCATGGGTCAGGGTGCTGTCGACCTCAGACAGCACAATGCGTCCTACCCCGTCAGGCCAGCCGTTATTTGACAAGAGCCTCGGCCGCCGTTACTGCAAAGCCATCGACGCCAAACAGATTGACCAGCCCTAACAGCATGATCGCGGCGGACGCCATCAGGAAGGTCCACAGCACTGGTGACATGGTGCTGTCCAGCCCGTCCTCGTCCGCCTCGCCGAAATACATGTAGTAGACGATGCGCAGATAATAGAACGCACCSWWYASRRRYKSGAWCAMAYCSKSRAKMKSCAKYYRYSSYRYAKYSSMRTCAAMARSSRYKWYCRRMASWWWRAMMTWRMCRARRAAGCCAACCATCGGCGGCACACCGGCCAGCGAGAACAGCAGGATCAACATCGCCAGCGCCTTGAGCGGCTCAGCCTTGGAATACTGGTTCAACGATGTAATGTCGGTCACCGGCCGGCCATCCTTTTCCATCGCGGTGATGAACGCAAAAATGCCGATGTTCATGGTGATATAGATCGCCATGTAAACCAGCATCGCCTGCACGCCAAGTGCTGTGCCCGCCGCCAGTCCCATCAGGGCGAACCCCATGTGCGAGATCGACGAGTAAGCCATCARYCGTTTGATATTGGTCTGCCCGATCGCGGCAATCGCGCCAAGGAACATGGATAGCACCGCAAGCAGCGCGATGATCTGGCTCCAGTCCGCCACAGCCATGCCGAACGCGTCATGCACCACGCGGGCAAACAGCCCCATCGCGGCCATCTTGGGTGCTGTGGCAAAGAACGCAGTGATCGGTGTTGGGGATCCTTCATAGACATCAGGCGTCCACATATGGAACGGCACAGCCGACACTTTGAACGCCAGCCCGATGATCACGAAGGTCAGGCCAAACAACAGGCCCAGCGGGATTTGATCCCCAGCCGACACCATGATGCCGCTAAACACCGTGGTGCCTGCGAAGCCATAAACCAGGGACGCACCATAGAGCAGAATGCCCGACGCCAGTGAGCCCAGCACAAAGTATTTCAGCCCCGCCTCGCTTGATTTCAGGCTGTCACGGTTCAGCGCCGCGACCACGTATAGGGCCAGCGATTGCAGCTCTAGCCCCATGTAAAGCGCCATCAGATCGCCCGCTGACACCATCATCATCATGCCAACGACCGACAGGGCCAGCAAAATGGGGTATTCAAACCGCAGCAAGCCATGGCGCAACATGTAATCCTTGCTCATCACCAGCACCGAGGCCGCAGACAGCAATATCGTCACCTTGGCAAAGCGCGAGAAGCTGTCGTCAACAAACGCGCCGTTAAACGCGGTGTGCGCTCCCGCAGGCGAGAACGCGATCCAGATGCCAAGCCCCGCCATCATCGCGGACGTGGCCYACAGGATCAGCGGCGCGACCTTGTCCTTGGTCGTGTAAACTCCGAACATCAGGGCGGCCATGGCGAACACGGCCAGCGCAATCTCGGGCGCTACAATCGAAATATCGGCGATAATCATTTGCGCCACCCCTAATGTGTTGCCAGCGTCACGGCATCAGGTGCCGGTATCGCTGCGTTGTAATTTGAAACCAGCGCCTCAACCGAGGGGCCGATGATGTCGAGTATCAGTGCCGGATAGATACCCAACAACAGCGTCATAAAGACCAGTGGTGCAAAGATCGCTTTTTCGCGCCCGTTCATATCGGTGATGGATTTCAGGCTTTCCTTGATCAGATCTCCAAACACCACGCGGCGGTATAGCCACAATGCGTATGCCGCCGACAGGATCACGCCGGTGGTGGCAAACATCGCCACCCATGTGTTGGCCTGGAAAACCCCGACCAGAGTCAGAAATTCGCCAACAAATCCCGAAGTGCCGGGCAGCCCGACATTGGCCATGGTGAAGAACATGAAAATCAGCGCGTAATGCGGCATCCGGTTGACCAGACCACCATAGGCAGCAATCTCGCGGGTGTGCATCCGGTCATAGATCACCCCGACACACAGAAACAACGCCCCCGAGATAAAGCCGTGGCTGATCATCTGGAAAATCGCCCCGTCAATACCCTGCTGATTAACCGAGAAAATACCCATGGTCACAAAGCCCATATGGGCGACCGATGAATATGCAATCAGTTTTTTCATATCATCCTGCACCATCGCCACAAGCGACGCATAGATGATCGCAATCACCGACAGCCACAAAACGAACGTGCCCATCACCTCTGATCCCATCGGGAACATCGGCAGACTGAACCGCAAGAATCCATAGCCGCCCATTTTCAGCAGCACCGCCGCCAGCACCACGGAACCCGCTGTCGGTGCCTGAACGTGGGCATCCGGCAGCCAGGTATGCACCGGCCACATCGGCATTTTCACCGCGAACGAGGCAAAGAACGCCAACCACAGCAAGGTTTGCAAACCGCCAATGATTTGGAAGCCAAACACGGTCATCGGGCTAGAATCAAACGTGTGGTTCAGCAGCGCCTCGATATCGGTGGTGCCCGCATCGTAATACATCGCGATCATCGCCACCAGCATCAGCACCGATCCAAGGAAGGTATAGAGGAAAAATTTGAACGCCGCATAGATGCGTTCTTTGCCGCCCCAAATGCCGATAATCAGGAACATCGGGATTAGCCCTGCCTCGAAGAACAGATAGAACAGCACCAGATCCAGCGCCATAAACACGCCCAGCATCAGGGTTTCCAGCAGCAAAAACGCGATCATATATTCCTTGACCCGCACGCTGACGCCCCAACAGGCGGCAATGGTGATCGGCATCAGGAAGGTGGTCAGCATCACAAACAGCACCGATATACCATCGACACCCATTTTGTATTTCAGACCCAGTATCCAGTCACGTTCTTCAACGAACTGGAAGCCGGTGTCGGCAGGATCAAACCCGGTGATGATGAAAATCGACAAAACAAAAGTGGCCGATGTGGCCAGCAGCGCCAGCCATTTAGCATTCTTTTGCGCCGCAGCATCGTCGCCACGCAGGAACACGGCCAATATCAAAGCGGCCAATGCAGGGATGAAGGTGACAATCGACAGAAGGTTATCCATTAGTTCGCCCCCCTGCTGATCGCCATCCAGCTGATCAGAACCACAATCCCGATCACCATCGCCAGCGCGTAGGTGAACACATATCCTGACTGCGCCTTACCAGCCAAACGGGTGAAAAACGGGATAATGCCCATCGCCACACCATCAATGCTGCCATCAATCACCTTGCCATCGCCTTTTTTCCACAGGAATCGGCCAATGGCGAACAGTGGGCGCACAATCAGCAGGTCATAGATTTCATCGAAATACCATTTGTTCAGCAGGAACCGATGCAGCATCGGCTGAACCTGGGCCAGACGTTTGGGCAGGGACGGGTTGACGATATAAAACCACCACGCCAGCGCAAAGCCCAGAACCATCGCGATAAACGGCGATACCTTGACCCATTTCGGCGCGTGGTGCGCGTTGTCCATCACGTGATTGTCGGGATGGGTAAAGATCGCGCCCACAGGAGCCATCGCAACATGGATTTCGGCTTCGGCATCATCGCCCGCGGCGGCACCTTCAACGGCGGCCTCGGCATGCACCGGCACCCCGAAAAACTCATTGACCTGATCATGATCGCCAAAGAACGACCCGACCCAGATCATCCCGGCCAGCACCGACCCGATGGCCAGAAGCCCCAGTGGCACCATCATGGTCCACGGGGCCTCATGCGCATGATCATGGGTATGCGCATCCCCACGCTGCTTGCCCCAGAAGGTCATGAACATCAAACGCCAACTGTAGAAACTGGTCATCGCGGCCGCCACAACCAGCATCCAGAAAGSMKRCRYRMYSRWRMSSSWKWKSGCGMMRKRCGCGMWSYYGAKSMWSKSMYMTTTSKMSWAGAAGCCGGCGAACCCGATCGTGGTCAGCGGAATGCCAACCCCGGTGATCGCCAGCGTGCCGATCAGCATCGCCCAGAATGTCAGCGGAATTTTCTTGCGCAAATTACCGTAGTTGCGCATGTCCTGCTCGTGGTGCATCGCATGGATCACCGCACCGGCCCCAAGGAACAACATCGCCTTGAAAAACGCATGGGTGAACAGATGGAACATCGCGGCGGAATAAACCCCGACGCCCGCAGCCACGAACATATAGCCCAGCTGTGACATGGTCGAGTAGGCAATCACCCGTTTGATGTCGTTTTGCACGAGGCCAATTGTGGCGGCGACAAATGCCGTGGAGGCCCCGATCAGCACAATGAATGTCATGGTTTCAGGCGCGTATTCCATCAACGGCGACATCCGCACCACCAAAAATACACCGGCCGTCACCATGGTCGCGGCGTGGATCAGCGCCGACACAGGGGTCGGCCCTTCCATCGCGTCCGGCAGCCACGTGTGCAGGAACAATTGCGCCGATTTTCCCATCGCACCGATGAACAGCAGCAGCGCCAAAAGGTTGGCGGCGTTCCACTCGGTCCACAAGAATTTCACTTGCGTTTCGGCCAGCTGGGGTGCTGCGGCAAACACATCGTCCAGCTTGATACTATCAGTCAGATAGAACAGCCCGAAAATCCCCAGCGCAAAGCCGAAATCGCCAACACGGTTGACCACGAACGCTTTGATCGCGGCGGCATTGGCGCTGGGTTTCTTGTAATAAAACCCGATCAACAGGTAGCTGGCAACGCCAACCCCTTCCCAGCCAAAGAACATCTGAACCAGATTATCAGCGGTCACCAGCGCCAGCATCGAAAAGGTGAAAAACGAAAGGTAAGCAAAGAACCGCGCCTTGTAATGCTGGTCCTCGCTCCACTGCGGGTCATTCTCCATATAGCCAAAACTATAAAGATGAACGAGGGCTGAAACCGTGGTCACCACCACCAGCATGATCGCTGTAAGGCGGTCCAGCCGGATGCCCCAATCGGTGCTCAGAGTGCCGCTTTCGATAAACCGCAAAATCTGGATATGCTGGGTTTCCCCGTCAAAGCCGATGAACACCACCCAGGACAGCAGCGCCGACAAAAACAGCAGCCCCGTGGTCAGCACTTGCGCGCCTTTTTCACCGATGATCCGCCAACCGAAACCAGCGATCAGCGCGCCGATCAGGGGGGCAAAAAGGATTGTTTGCAGCATCGTATTTATCCCTTCATCACGTTGACGTCTTCAACGTCAATCGTGCCGCGGTTGCGGAAGAAAACAACAAGGATCGCCAGACCGATCGCCGCCTCGGCGGCAGCAACGGTCAGCACAAATATGGTGAACACTTGTCCGACCAGATCGCCGGCAAAGGATGAGAAGGCGACAAGGTTGATGTTGACAGATAGCAGCATCAGCTCGATCGACATTAAAATGACGATGACGTTTTTACGGTTCAGAAAAATCCCGAAAATCCCGATCACGAACAACGCAGCCCCGACGGCCAGATAGTTTTCAATTCCGATCATTTTACAACCCCTGCCCCGGTTTCACATCCACAACTTCCATCGCCTTGGCCGGATCACGGTGCATCTGCTCCATTACATTCTGGCGTTTGATCCCGGTGCGGTGGCGCATGGTCAGCACAATCGCGCCGATCATCGCCACCAGCAGGATCAAGCCCGCGGCCTGAAACATATAGATGTACTGATCGTAAATCAGCGCACCAAGGGCGGCGGTGTTATGCACCTCGTTCAGGTCAGGCGTCACGGCGGCACGGGCGGCGGCGGCGTTTTCCGACACTTCCCAAACCCCGAACACCATCGCCAGTTCCAGCAGCAAAACCACCCCGATCAACAACGCAATCGGCACGTATTTGGCCATCTGCCCGCGCAACGCGGCAAAATCCACGTCGATCATCATCACCACGAACATGAACAGCACCATCACCGCGCCCACGTAAACGATCACCAGCAGCATGGCGACAAACTCGGCCCCCAGCAGCACAAACAATCCCGCCGACGACAGGAACGCCAAAATCAACCACAGCACCGAATGCACCGGATTTTTGGCGACCACTGTAAACAATGCGCCCGTCACCGTGCAGATGGCGAAGATGTAAAATGCGATATCCGCTACACCCATTTTCTCGTCCCTTCGTTTATCGGGGTCATTGCCCCTGATATTGCCCTATCTATAAGGCGCGTCCATTTCCAGATTGCGGGCAATCTCGGCTTCCCAGCGATCGCCATTGTCCAGCAGTTTTTCTTTGTCGTAAAACAGCTCTTCGCGGCTCTCGGTGGCATATTCAAAGTTCGGCCCCTCGACAATCGCATCCACGGGACAGGCCTCTTGGCAGAACCCGCAATAGATGCATTTGGTCATGTCTATGTCATAGCGCGTGGTGCGGCGCGACCCATCATCGCGTGGCTCCGCATCAATGGTGATCGCCTGCGCCGGACAGATCGCTTCGCACAGTTTGCAGGCAATACAGCGCTCCTCGCCATTCGGGTAGCGGCGCAACGCATGTTCGCCCCGAAACCGCGGCGACAGATAGCCCTTTTCATGCGGATAATTTAGCGTCGGCTTTGGCGCAAAGAAGTATTTGAACCCCAGCTGAAAGCCCTTGATGTAATCGAACAGCAGGAAGTATTTGGTTGCGCGAACGTAATCAAATGCCATGGTCTTATCCCCCTACCGCCCAGCGGGCGTAGGCCCCGCCGAACGCTCCAAAATGCGCCATGAAGGCAACGAACACGACCCAGCCCAGCGACAGCGGCAGGAACACTTTCCAGCCAATGCGCATCAACTGGTCATAGCGATAGCGCGGTGTGATCGCCTTGACCATCGCGAAGATGAAGAAGAAGAACACCATCTTGCCGAACATCCACAGAACGCCATCCGGCAGCCACGGCACAGGCGACAGCCAGCCGCCGAAAAACAGCACCGACATCAGCGCACACATCATGAAAATCGCGATGTATTCGCCGGCCATATACAGCAGGTAAACGGTCGCCGAATATTCCACCATGAAACCCGCAACCAGTTCGGATTCTGCCTCGGGCAGATCAAACGGCGGGCGGTTGGTTTCGGCCAAGGCGCTGATAAAGAACAGGACAACCATCGGGAAATGCGGCAGCCAATACCAGCTGAAGAAACCGTAATTGCCGTCTTGGGCGTGCACAATATCGCTGAAATTCAGCGACCCTGTGGAAATGATAATACCGATCAGGATCAACCCGATGCTGACCTCGTAGGATATCATCTGCCCCGCCGAGCGCATCGCCCCAAGGAACGGATATTTCGAATTTGACGCCCAGCCGCCAATGATCACGCCGTAAACCTCTAAGCCACCAATGGCGAACACATAGAGCACCGCGACGTTAAGATCGGCCAGAACCCAGCCGTCATTGAACGGCAAAACCGCCCATGTCAGCATCGACATCACGAAGGCCACCATCGGGGCCAGAATGAACAGCGGTTTGTCGGCGCCAGCCGGAATAATCACCTCTTTGAACACATATTTCAGCGCATCCGCCACCGATTGCAGCAGACCATAAGCGCCCACCACATTCGGCCCTTNGCGCATCTGCACAGCGGCCCAGATTTTACGGTCCCCCCAGACAAGAAACAGCAGCGAAATCATTACAAACGCAATGATCGCAAGCACTTGCGCGAAGATCAGAACAAAAATCCCAAGCGGGGTTGTTAAAAATTCAGCCATCAGTTCTCACACCCTCGGTATCGCGTTTTCGATGCAGTCGGTCACGGCGACCTCGGCATCAATTGTTTTCAATCCTCGCGGTAAGGCCGCCGAGATGGTATAAACCGCATCCCCGCTCCAAACGCCGTTCTTCTCGTTAATCTGTGTGCGCACATGGCGCGCGAACCCGTAACCACGGATCAAAGCATATTGCACAGCGGCACAGCGCGCATAATCTGCCACATCCGCATCGTTTCGCGCCCCGCGCATCGAGACAAAGAAGTTCACCAGATCACCGTCCAGCAGCCGGGTGTTGATGCCCAGATAGACCGGCTCAAACGGCCCCTGCTGCACCGGCTCCGTCGGCGCGCACGCCGCCAACCCACCCGCAAGGGTGAGGGCCGCTGCCAGTTTATGAACCACCTGCTGCATCATTACTCTGCCGCCACCTTTGTCGTGCCGCGGGCCTTGGCCCCTGCCGACAATTCGGCCATCAACGCACTTGCGCGGGTGATCGGGTTGGTCAGATAGAAATCGGTGATTGCATTTTTGAACGTGGCCTTGGCCGGTTTCTTCAGCGAAATCCGCTGCCATTCATTTTCCGGCACCACGTCAAGCGCCCCCATATGCGGCACATCGGCAACGATGGCTTTGCGCAAAGCCGCCAGCGAGTCATACGGCAACGCCGCGCCCAATTCTGCCGAAAGCGCCCGCAGGATCGCCCAGTTTTCTTTGGCCTCGCCCGGCGCGAACCCTGCGCGGTTGGCCATTTGCGGGCGCCCCTCAAGGTTGACAAAGGTGCCGCTTTCCTCGGTATAGGCGGCGGCGGGCAGGATCACATCGGCGCGGTGTGCRCCACGATCACCATGACTGCCTTGGTAAATCACGAAGGCACCTGTTGCGCTGTCGCCGCTGCGACCGATTTCGATCTCGTCGGCTCCCAGATTGTAAACCACATCGGCCCCGTCCAGCGCGGCGGTCATGCCACCCTCGGTCACGGCCCCCACATCCATCGCGCCGACACGTCCAGCGGCGGTGTGCAGGATCATCAGCTTGCTGTCGGTGGCCTCGGCCAGCTTCATCGCCTGGGACAGAACCGCCTCGCCATCGGCCTCGTTGATCGCGCCCATGCCGACAATCACCACGCTAGGGACATCAAGCACGTCTTTGAAGTCATCATCCATGATGCCCATCAGATCGGCACGACTGTCACCCATGTGATAATAATCATAGGTCAGATCCACCGGCTGACCAATCAGGGCAATGTTGCAGCCCCGCGTCCAGGCCTTGCGGATGCGCGCGTTCAGAACAGGGGTTTCATCACGCGGATTACAGCCAATCAGCTGGATCATCCGCGCATTTTCAATATCTTCGATGGTCGCGGTGCCAACGTAAGCCGAGCGATTGCCCGTCGGCAATTTGGCCCCGTCCACACGGCATTCAACAGAACCGCCCTGCCCCTCAACCAGCTGTTTCAGCGCGAATGCGGCCTCGACCGGCACCAGATCACCGACCAGTCCGGCAATCTTGGCATCCTTCATCGCCGCCGCAGCCGCCGCCAGCGCCTCGTCCCACGTCGCAGGCTTCAATTTGCCGCCAACCCGCACATACGGCTGATCCAGCCGTTGGCTCCGCAACCCGTCCCAGACAAACCGCGTTTTATCCGAAATCCATTCCTCGTTCACGCCATCATGGTTGCGCGGCAATATCCGCATCACTTCGCGCCCCTTGGTATCGACCCGAATGTTGGACCCCAGCGCATCCATCACATCAATCGTCTCGGTCTTGGTCAGCTCCCAAGGGCGCGCGGTGAACGCATAGGGTTTGGAGGTCAGCGCCCCGACAGGGCACAGATCAATGATGTTGCCTTGCAGATTGCTATCGAGCGTTTCGTCCAGATAAGCGGTGATCTCGGCATCTTCGCCACGGCCAATCTGGCCCATCACGGTGATGCCGGCAATTTCGGTGGTGAAGCGCACACAACGGGTGCAGGAAATGCAGCGGGTCATTTCGGTGGCGACCAGCGGGCCAAGCTCCAAATGATCAACGGCGCGTTTTGGCTCGTTATAACGTGATCCCGACTGACCATAAGCCATCGCCTGATCCTGCAAATCACATTCGCCACCCTGATCGCAAATCGGGCAATCCAGCGGATGATTGATCAGCATGAATTCCATCACCCCCTCGCGGGCCTTTTTCACCATCGGCGAATTGGTTTTCACCACCGGCGGCTGGCCTTCGGRGCCAGGGCGCAAATCACGCACCTGCATGGCGCAGGAGGCCGCAGGTTTGGGCGGCCCGCCGACAACTTCAACCAGACACATGCGGCAATTTCCGGCAATGGTCAGACGCTCGTGATAACAGAAACGTGGAATTTCCACGCCCGCGATCTCGCATGCCTGAATAAGGGTCATTGCCCCTTCAACTTCGACCTCTACCTCGTCGATGATGATTTTGCGCAGGTCTGTCATTTGCTATCTTGCCCTCAACATTTGCCCGATAAGGCTTTTCTTGGCGATTTCTTCACGGCCCAGCGTGCAATAGCTCTCGGCATTGCCCGCCACCGCGCCATGCGATGTCAGGTAATCCGCAGCCATCGCGTTGACGCGGGCCTTCTCAACCGGATCTTTCATAAAGGCCCGAACTTCCGGCTCCTCGTATCCCTTGCTCACCGCATAGGATTTCAACCTGTTCAGTTTGCTCCAGGCCACAAACATCCGCGCCGATATGCTGGGACAGGCCTTGCGGATCCTGTCCGCCACGACACCCGACATCAAGGATTGGTTGATATGATATTCCTTTGGCAACGGCGTCAGCGCTGATGCGCTGGCCACAGAGCTGAGCGTCGTCATTGCAAATACGCCCATCGCCGCAATGCATGTCTTACGTTTTATAGTCATAAGCAGTCTCCTTTTGATATAAAGGAGAYGGGGTTTGGCCCCGTTGATATGCAATAACAGCGCCTCATCACTCGGCCGCCACAGCGCTCACACGCCCTGATTTCTTATACTTGATCCGGTCCTCGATCTCGCCTCGGAAATGCCGCACCAGCCCTTGAATAGGCCACGCCGCCGCATCCCCCAGCGCACAAATTGTGTGGCCCTCAACCTGTTTGGTAATGTCCAGCAGCATGTCGATCTCTTCGATCTCGGCCTCGCCGGTCACCAGACGGTCCATGATCCGCATCATCCAGCCGGTGCCTTCGCGGCACGGCGTGCATTGCCCGCAACTTTCGTGTTTATAAAACTTCGATAGCCGCCAGATCGCTTTGATCACATCCGTGCTTTCGTCCATCACAATCACCGCCGCCGTGCCCAGACCCGAACGTTGCTCGCGCAGCCAGTCGAAATCCATGATGCATTCGTCGGCCACATCACGCGGCAGCAATGGCACCGAGGAGCCACCGGGAATGACCGCTTTCAGATTGTCCCAACCACCGCGAACCCCGCCGCAATGCTTCTCCAGCAACTCGCGCAGGGGTATCGACATTTCCTCTTCAACCACACAGGGGTTCACCACATGGCCGGAAATGCCAAACAGTTTGGTGCCCGCATTGTTGGGCCGCCCCATGCTGGAAAACCAGCTGCCGCCGCGCCGCATGATGGTCGGAATAACCGCAATCGATTCCACATTGTTCACCGTGGTCGGGCAACCATACAGACCCGCACCGGCGGGAAACGGCGGCTTCATCCGCGGCATGCCTTTTTTACCCTCGAGGCTTTCGAGCATCGCGGTTTCTTCACCGCAAATATAGGCCCCCGCGCCATGCGCCRGATACAGGTCGAAATCCCAGCCGGATTTGGCCGCGTTTTTACCCAGCAGGCCCGCATCGTAACATTCGTCAATCGCCGTCTGTAACGCTTCACGCTCGCGGATAAACTCGCCGCGAATATRGATGTAGGACGCATGCGCGCCCATCGCAAAAGCCGCAATCAACGCGCCCTCGATCAAGGTGTGCGGATCGTGGCGCATGATCTCGCGGTCTTTGCAGGTGCCAGGCTCGGACTCATCCGCATTGATCACCAGATAGGCCGGCCGCCCATCGCTCTCTTTGGGCATAAACGACCACTTCAAACCGGTCGGAAAACCCGCGCCGCCGCGCCCGCGCAGACCGGACGCCTTGGCCTCCTCGACAACCCAGTCGCGGCCCTTTTTCAGGATCGCAGCTGTGCCATCCCAATGGCCACGCGCCATCGCGCCCTTCAAGCTGCGGTCATGCATCCCGYATAGATTGGTAAAGATCCGGTTTTGATCCTTAAGCATGGGCCTTATCCTCTGCTGTCGCGGCGCATGCGCCAAATTTGATAGGTGTTGATCATCGCCCAAATGAACGCGGCCAGTGTGGCCAGATCAAACAGGAAGACATATTTGGTTTGCATGCCAACCTGCCCGCCCAACCATTGAGCCCCCATCCAAAGCACCATCGTCACGGCAATAACCACGGCAACCATACGCGCCTTACGCGCCAGTGCTTCTTCCTGATCGGGGCTCAAAGTCATCTTTTAGTCGTCTCTCTTACTTCTTGTTCTTTGCGTAAACGCCGCCTTTGGCGACCTTCTTGGAAAACTCGGTCTTGCCGCCTTTGGCCAGAACCTTGGCTTGCTTGACCCATTCATCACGGCTCACACGGCCCTTAAAGCCCTCAAGGTTTTCATCAACCCATTTGACTTCTTGCGCGCGCCAACCGGACACCTGATCAAAATGGTAAATGCCCATTTTGTTCAGCATCACTTCCATTTTCGGCCCAACACCTTTGATCAGTTTCAGATCATCGGCACCGCTTGCCCGGGCCCCCGTCAGCATCTCGGGCTTGCCGTCTTTGGCGACGGGTTTGCGCGCTGGTTTACTTGCCGTTTTGGCCGCCGCTTTGGCTTTTGGCTTGGCAGCAGGTTTCGCTGCCGCCTTTTTCGCGCCGGTTGACGCCGCACTTGCCGATTTCGCCTTGGATTTTGCTGCGGGTTTCGCTGCGGGTTTCGCTGCGGGTTTCGCCGCCGCTTTGGCCGCAGGCTTGGCGGCCGGTTTGGTCCCCGCAACCGCGCTTTTGGCCTTTGAGACAGATGTTGCAGCTGCCGCTGCACCTACACTTGTGGTCTTGCTCACGGTTTCCGGAATTCCCGGGGCCATAGAACCGTAGCTATCGGCCTTAACGATAGATTCGGGTGTTGCGTCAATGACCTGATCGTGGCGTGCCGTGTGCCCATGCGCAGAYGCTTCCACCCCGCGACAAAACAGACGTCCCAACAGGGCGCCGCTCACAACGAACACACCCAACGCGAGCATCAGCGCCAGAATCATGCCAACCTCGAACCGACCCGACAGGATCAGATATGTTGCCGACGCCAATAATGCGCCGATGATCCAGCACATGACCGGACAGTTAAATAGTCCACCTTTGTTTTCAGTACTCATCTTGTTAATCCCTTGTTTTGTTCCCTGTTACAATTAATCACACAGATCTGCTGGCGTGGATGGCCAAAACCGGCCCCCTGCTTCTTGTTGCTGAATTCTGTGCTTCTCACACATATGAAAACCTTTCGTCCGGATGTCATTCGTAAACACCACCCTTCTTAACTTTCTTGGAAAACTCTGTGATGCCGCCTTTGGCCAGAACCTTGGCCTGCTTGACCCATTCATCACGCGAAACCCGGCCCTTGAAACCCTCAAGGTTGTCATCAACCCATTGCACTTCTTTGGCCCGCCATCCGGCAACCTGATCAAAGTGGTAGAACCCCATCTTGTTCAGCATAGCCTCCATCTTTGGCCCAACACCCTTGATCTGTTTCAGATCATCGGCCCCGCCTGCGCGTGCGCTCGTTAGCATCTCGGGCTTGCCGTCTTTGGCGACGGGTTTGACCTTTGGTTTCACCACAGCTTTGGCCTTGGCCTTGGCTTTGGCTTTAGGTTTCGCCGCGCCACTCGAAGCAACAGGCCGCTTGCCCGCCTTACCCAGCCACGGCGTCAGCAATGGCACCTCGGTGCCGTCGATCCGCTTGATGGTGTCGCCCAGATCAACCGCCGCTTGCACCGACGCATTATACTGCGTCTTGCCGCTGTCGTATTCGGTCAATGATGTCAGCCCGCCCAATGGCTCGGCCGCATAGCGCCCGTTCTGCGGGCCCGGCACAGGCACTTTGCCCGCCGCCAACTCGTCCAGAATTTCGCTGAACCGTGCCGCTGTCAGATCCTCGTAATAATCCTTGCCGATCTGCGCCATTGGCGCATTGGTGCAGGCGCCCAGACATTCGACCTCTTCCCAGCTGAACCGACCGTCCGCCGACAGCTCGTGCGGATTGGCTGCGATCTTCTCGCGGCATATCCCGATCAGATCTTCGGCCCCGCAAATCATACAGGACGTGGTGCCACAAATCTGGATATTCGCTACAGAACCAACAGGTTTCAGCTGGAACATAAAGTAGAACGAGGCCACCTCATAGGCGCGGATATGCGCCAGTCCCAGCATGTCGGCGATATGCTCCATCGCGGGGCGGGTCAACCAGCCGGTCTGTTCCTGCGCCCGCCACAGCAGTGCAATAATCGCGCTGGCTTGGCGGCCTTGCGGGTATTTCGTCACCTGAGCCTCGGCCCACGCCTGGTTGGCAGCGGTAAAGGCAAAATCATCCGGTTGGCTGTGGTGCAGACGTCGCAGCATTACGGGCATCCCTCGTTAATCAGTGTTATTGCGGCAGTGTCATCACGTTCGGCATCAGCCCACCCTGCCACAAGGACCGCTGCGCAAACCGCACCCCCCCTGAAGTCGAACGATATATTGCCGGCTTTGATCATTTGTTGATATCCGCCAAAGGCGCACAGGTTACGGATGGCTGGTTTTCGGCCATGGCCGCCGCATCATCCGCCGCAACAGCAGCAAAATACGCATCTGTCAGATTAAAGTTGCAAAACTCGATGTCGTTTTCGCCCTCGATCATCACAATGCCCTGCCCGACCTGAACATAGCTTTCGGAATTGTCGATAAAATCATACAACCCATCGCTGCTGTCTATCACTGATGCAGTCGCAACAACATTCATATCCTGAACCGGCACACAGACCACCGTTGGCTGCGTTGCCTCTACGCCAGCGGCATCCCCCGCGCCATAGGCCGCGAAAAACTCAGATGTCAGGCCAAAATGACAAGCCTTGATCTCGCTTTCGCCCTCGATCATCACCACATTCTGGCGGATGCTGAAATACCCATCCGACAGATCAATCAATTCATACAGGTTTGAATTCGGGCTTTGAACATTCTGCGCCACGGCGGGCAATGCCATCATCGCAGCGATTCCTGCGACCAAAGTCATACGCTTCATCATCGGTCAATCTCCCCGAAAACCAAATCCATTGTGCCCATCAGGGCGGCCACATCGGCCAGTTGGTGGCCGGTGGCCACATAATTCATTGCCTGCATATGCAGAAAACCCGGCGCGCGGATTTTCACGCGGTAGGGTTTGTTTGATCCGTCCGAAACAAGGAACACGCCAAACTCGCCCTTGGGCGCCTCGACCGCGACGTAAATTTCGCCTGCGGGCACATGGAACCCTTCGGTATACAGCTTAAAGTGATGGATCAGCGCTTCCATGCTGGTTTTCATCTCGGCGCGTTTTGGCGGTGTCAGTTTACCGCGTGCCAGCACATCGCCCGGCTCGTTTCGCAGCTTTTCACAGGCTTGGCGGATAATCTTGATGCTCTCGCGCATTTCCTGCATCCGGCACAGATAGCGGTCATAACAATCGCCGTTCTTGCCCACCGGAATGTCGAATTCAAATTCGTCGTAACATTCATACGGCTGGGCACGGCGCAAATCCCACGCAAGGCCCGAGCCGCGCGCCATCACACCGGAAAAACCCCAGTCCAGAATATCCTGTTCATTCACAATGCCGATATCGACGTTGCGCTGTTTGAACACACGGTTTTCGGTCAGCAACCCGTCCATGTCCTCCATGAACTGCGGGAATTCATTCACGCACCACTCATCAATATCCTCGATCAATTCAGGCGGTAGATCCTGATGCACCCCGCCGGGCCTAAAATAGGCCGCGTGCAGGCGGGCACCACAGGCGCGTTCATAAAACGTCATCAGGAATTCACGTTGCTCGAACCCCCACAATGGCGGCGTCAGCGCCCCCACGTCCATCGCTTGCGTGGTGACGTTCAGCAGGTGGTTCAGGATRCGGCCAATTTCGCAAAACAGCACCCGGATCAGGCTGGCGCGGCGCGGGATTTCAACACCGGTCAGTTTTTCAATCGCCAGACACCAGACATGTTCCTGATTCATCGGCGCAACATAATCCAGCCGATCAAAATACGGCAGGTTTTGCAGATAGGTCCGGCTCTCCATCAGTTTTTCAGTGCCGCGGTGCAGCAGGCCGATATGCGGATCAGCCCGCTCGACGATCTCGCCGTCCAGCTCAAGGATCATCCGCAAAACACCGTGGGCCGCAGGGTGTTGCGGGCCAAAGTTAATGTTGAAGTTGCGGATATTCTGCTCGCCTTGGCGCGCGTCTATTGATCCGTCGTCAAATTTTGAGCCGTCCATCATCAGACCCTCGCCATATTATCCTGCCAAGCGGCAGGAAGTGTTTGAAACCGTTTCTCAACAGCATGGTATTGTGGGGCCAGCAGTTTTTTCAGACCATTTCGGCGGGCAATATCCAGTTTGATCGGTACGCCCTCGTGAATGCGTTTATTCAGCCGTGCAGCGTGATTGGACAGGCCCAGAAATGCGCAGAGATCGCGGATCGTGTCATCAGAGAACAGGGTCTCGTAGAACAGCACCTTGCGTTTGTTCGCCGGCACCGCCTGCTCCAGCGTCTCCAGCCCGCCCGCGTAATCCGACCGCACGTAAGCCTGACTGTGCTTGCCGTTCAAAACCTCGTCCACCTCGGCCAGCGCGTAGCCCCGCATCAGTTCCGGATTGTCTGACTTGCGTTGCGCGTTCATCCGGATGTTGGACCACAACCGGTCCACCGGATCGCGCAGGATATAGACAAACCGCGTTTGCGCCACCAACCCCGCCATCTGTTTCAGGCGGCTCACAGGCAGCATCGAATAGGCTGGCGTAATATCTGCGATTAATTTGGCACCCTCGACCTCACGCATCATAAACTCCGTATAGGCCACAGCCCCGTCGTCGTGTTGACGCAAAACCTTTTTCCAGCGGCGCAATGTGTTGATCCGCTGTTTCATTGCCTGTTCTTTTTCCGGCGCAATCCATTCCAGCTTCTCGCTCAATTCTTTCACCAGTTCGCGGGTTTTCTTTATTCGCCAGTTGTAATCTTTATCTTGTGTCAGGCCAAAATAGCCCAGCTCCTTGATCGGCGGCATACTGCATTCAGGGTGGCCTTCCAGATAGCTGAACAGCCAACTGGTGCCCGCCTTGGTTGCGCCTATTCCGAACATCAAAACCGCGTCCCCCATCTAGCCCTTGGCCCCGCTTTTGGAACCTTCGGATTTCTCGTCACCCGGCAGGATGTATTCGGCACCCTCCCACGGCGACATGAAATCAAACTGCCGGTATTCCTGAACCAGCGAAACCGGCTCGTACACCACCCGCTTTTGGGCCTCGTCATAACGCACTTCGGTATAGCCCGTGGTCGGGAAATCCTTGCGCAATGGATGGCCGCGAAACCCGTAATCGGTCAGGATGCGGCGCAGATCGCCGTGGCCCGAAAACAGGATGCCGAACATGTCGAACACTTCGCGCTCGAACCAGCCAGCCGAATCGTGCACATCGGTGATTGACGGCATGCTGTCGTCTTCGCGCACCGCACATTTCAAACGGATGCGGTGGTTCTGGTACATCGACAGGAAATGGTAAACCACGTCGAACCGTTTGGTGCGCGCCGGATAATCCACCGCCGTGATATCAACCAGGGATGAGAACCGGCAGGTGCGATCCGTCTTCAGAAACTCGACAAACCCCGCCAGCCCTGCCGGCGCAACCTGCAACGTCAACTCGCCATTCGTCACGCCATACGACAATACATCATCGGGCCGTTTCAGCTCGATATGTGCGCCAAGTTCATTCAATGCGTCCGACATACTGCGCCCCTACCTTACAATCGTGCCGGTGCGCCGGATGCGGCGCTGCAATTGCAACACCCCGTAAACCAGCGCCTCGGCTGTGGGAGGACAGCCCGGCACGTAAATATCAACCGGCACAATGCGATCACACCCCCGCACCACCGAATAGCTATAGTGGTAATAACCACCACCATTGGCACAGCTGCCCATGCTGATCACATAACGCGGCTCCGGCATCTGGTCATAAACCTTGCGCAGCGCCGGTGCCATCTTGTTGGTCAAAGTGCCCGCCACGATCATCACGTCTGACTGGCGCGGGGAGGCACGCGGCGCAAAGCCATACCGCTCGATATCATAGCGCGGCATCGCCGTGTGCATCATTTCAACCGCACAGCACGCCAGACCAAAGGTCATCCAGTGCAGACTGCCAGTGCGGGCCCAGTTGATAAGATCATCGGTGCTGGTCAAAAGGAAACCCTTGTCGGCCAGCGCATCATTCATCGCGCGGGTGGAAACCTCCTTGTCGGCTCCGGCAGTATTAGACCCTGCTTGCAGTTTTTCCGGCATCACTCCCATTCCAGCGCTCCCTTTTTCCACTCATAGGCAAAGCCGATGGTCAGAACCCCCAGAAACACCATCATCGACCAGAAACTGACATCGGTCATATCCTTGAACCCCACGGCCCACGGAAACAGAAATGCAATCTCCAGATCAAAAATAATAAACAGGATAGCGACCAGATAGAAGCGCACGTCAAACTTCATCCGCGCATCATCAAAGGCGGCAAATCCGCATTCATACGCGCTCAGCTTTTCAGGGTCGGGATTGGTTGGCCCAAGGATGACAGCCGCAAGGATCAGAACCGCCCCAAGCGCGGTTGCCATGCCCAGAAAAACAAGGATGGGGAGGTATTCTCTTAACAGGTCTTCCACGTGTNGCTCCCCAGTGCGTCATTTGTATGCGTCAATACGCGCATGTTGTTGCTTATTCGAGGTCTACTCCTGCCTCATGGGCGGGTCAACCGAGCCATGAGCCTCATTGCATATTATTTCCACGCTAATTACGGCCTCTATGCATTTGTGCACTGATCTGGATCAAGGTTAAGCGAAACTCGGCCCACACCATGCGCGTCGATTCTTCCACTTTATTTTTTGCGAAAATATCCTCGGGGTGAATTGCCCGAATGGGCATGAGGGGCGAAAGCCCCCTAATCCGAGCGTAAGCGAGACGAAAAAGCGTTGCGCAGCAACTCCGTTCAACTGCTCGGCGCTATTTCACCACCCAGCTTGCATCACGCTTCTCGAAAAACGCCGAAATCCCCTCGCGGATTTCATCGCCCTCCCAACGATCCACCAATGACTGAACCGTCATTTCAATCACCGTATCATCAATCACCGGCCCCAAACTGCGCGCCAAGGCCTTTGCATCCGCCACCGCCCCCGGCGCACACTTCAGATAGGCCGCAACCTCGACCTCAACCGCCGCATCCAACGCTTCCGGCTCGACCACTTGCGCCAACACGCCCAGCGCCACAGCTTCCTCGGCCTCAAAAATCCGCGATGACATAAACACCCGTCGCGCGCGGGCTTCACCCATGCGGGCAATGATATAGGGCGCGATGGTGGCGGGGATCACCCCCAGCTTGGTCTCGGTCAACCCGAACCGTGCGCCCGTCACCCCGATCGCTACAT
Source organism: Marinosulfonomonas sp. (assembly GCA_002732995.1). Taxonomy (GTDB): domain Bacteria; phylum Pseudomonadota; class Alphaproteobacteria; order Rhodobacterales; family Rhodobacteraceae; genus Profundibacter. The sequence goes on from NVTS01000024.1 coordinate 22,459, forward strand.
CACAGACAGACATCATCCCGACACCACCACCATAAGCCTGCCCTTGAATACGGCCGATCAGCGGCTTTGGCATAGTGTTCATCGCTTGCAACATTGTGGCCAGCTTGCGCGCCTCGGCATTGCGCGTCGGCCCGTCCGCCGCCATCGCCTTTTGCRTCCACGCCAGATCGCCGCCAGCACAGAAACTCTTGCCTTCGCCGGTCAGAACCACCACCCGCACAGACGCATCCGCCCCCAATGTGGCCGCCGCCTCCGTCAACCCCGCAATCGCCTCGGGCGTCAGGATATTGTGCTTGTCGGGGTTGTTCAGGGTCAGCATTGCAACCCCGCGGCTATCAACGCTGATCTCGATCATGCTCATCCCCGCATTTTGCGCGCCATCTTGGCCGCCGTTGCCAATGTCTCGCTGCGCAGTCCCGTGTCATAGCCCAGCGCCGTCACATGTTCCTGCACCGCCTCGGTCGCCACATTGCCCTCGGCCCCTGGCGCAAACGGACAACCGCCCAATCCACCAATGCTGGCGTCAAACACCCGCAAGCCCAGCGCCAATGAGGCATCAATGTTATCCATCGCATGACCATTGGTGTTGTGGAAATGCCCCGCTAACCGGTGCGCCGGAACCTCTTTCAGCACCGCCAGCAACATCCGCGCCACACTGTCCGGCGTGCCGTGCCCCAATGTGTCGCCCAGCGACACCTCGTAACAGCCCGCCGCAAACAAATCCGCCGCGACCTTGGCCACCGCCTCTGGCGCCACGGCCCCGTCATACGGGCACTCGATCACACAAGACACGTAACCGCGCACCGGCACATCCGCATGGCGCGCCGCGTTCAGGATCGGCGCAAACCGCTCGAAACTCTCGGCAATGGTGCAATTGATGTTCTTTTGGCTAAACCCTTCCGAGGCCGAGGCGAAAATCGCCACCTCGTCGACCCCTGCCGCAATCGCCGCCTCGTAGCCCTGCATATTCGGGGTTAGCGCGGCGTAGGCCACACCGTCCCCCTTCTGAATGCCCAGCATCACTTCGCTCGCATCCGCCATCTGCGGCACCCGCTTGGCCGATACAAAAGACGTCACTTCAATGTGGCGAAATCCGGCCTCCGACAGCTTATCGACCAGCGCGATCTTTTCATCAGCGGGGATGGCGCGGGCCTCGTTTTGCAACCCGTCTCGCGGCCCAACCTCAAATATCTCGACAAATTTCCCACTCATGGGCTAACCCTCCTTTGGCGGTGCATAAAACGCTTGCTTGTAGATCACCGTATCACCATCGCGCGCCTTGGCCAGCGCAAAAGCGGGGCGTGCGACCAATCGCTGATAATAGCGGTCCAAATCGGGCAAAATCCGCGCTGGAACGAAATGCCGCGCGATCATCACCCCGTAGCCGACATTCACATCCACCGCCGAAAATCCGCTGGCCAACAGGTAATCCTGCCCCGCCACCACACGGTCCACCACCTGCAGCACCTTTTCCAGCCGCTTGGCCTCCAGCCGCATCACGGTCGGCGAGCGCATCGCCGGATCACGCAAGGCAATATGGTGCTGGGTCAGATTGGCCAAATGCTGACCGATGGTTTCAGCATAATGCAACCACTGCAACCAGTCGGCCCGCTCATCCTGCCCCACCTCACGACCCAACCCGCACTCGGGGCGGGTCTCGACCAGATATTCAGTGATCGCACCCGATTCAAACAACACCCGCCCGTCAATTTCCAGCGCCGGAACCCTTGCGGCGGGCGACAAAGCCCGAAACTCCGGCCCCCGCATGGATTTATCAAAAAAGTCCCACGCCTTAACCTCGAACTCCAGCCCCATTTCCTGCAACAACCAAAGCGTGCGAAAACTGCGCGCCTGCGCCACGTGATGTAAGATAATCACCCCTTCCCCCTTCTTCTTTTCCAACAGCAATTTGCATTCACCTGAATCGGAATTCACCCCAAGAGTGGGTGAATTCCGATACTCTTTTCCATCATTAAACGCAAAACGCTGGATATACCTTCTTCTTCAAGGTCTCCGCTTAACCGGCCTCATCCTCCAGACGGATCAAAGCCGCCCCCGCCTCGACCTGCGCCCCCTCAGACACCAACACCTCGGCCACAACCCCATCGCGGGCCGCTAGCAATGCATGCTCCATCTTCATCGCTTCCAATATGGCCAAACGGTCGCCCTCGGCCACCACCTGCCCCGCCTTAGCAAACACACCCTTGACCAATCCGGGCATCGGAGCTTCCACCAGATTGCCATCACCCGCGTGGCTTGCATCAGCCTCCAGCGGATCAACAATGCCAAAATGGAACCCGTGCCCAGCAAACACACTGACAAACGCGCCCAGCTTCACCACATGCGCATCCACCGACGCCCCATCGACCAGCCAATGCACCCCGCGCACCACCTGATGCACCTCATCATTCAACGTCACCTCGAAGCGCCCCGCCCCCAGCGTGGCAATCTTTACCGCAATCTCATCCTCCCCGACCCGYAACAAAACCGTCTGTTGCAAYGGCGCCCACAGCACGAAACCCTCGCCAGCCCCCGCTTGATCCAACCCGAGCGCCCCCAGCGCCGCCAATGCCACAATCGCGCCACTCGCCACAGGCTCCACCACCAAACTGTCCAGATCGCGCGCGATCAGCCCGGTATCGACCWCGCCACGGCCAAACCCGCCGTGCACAGCCAAGGCCCGCAGGAACGCCAGATTGGTCACCGATCCGGCCACCTCGGTCCGCGACAGCACCCGCGCCAGCTTGCCCAACGCTTCCGAACGGGTCTCCCCATGCACCGTCAATTTCGCAATCATCGGATCATAAAACGGCGAGATCACATCCCCGGCCCGCACCCCGCTATCAGCCCGCGCAGCTTGCGGAAACTCCAGATGCGTCAACGTGCCGGTGGCGGGCAAAAACCCCGCCGGAACGTCCTCGGCATACAGCCGCGCCTCGAACGCATGACCCTTTATCTGCAACTGATCTTGCGAACGCGGCAACGCCTCGCCCGAGGCCACCCGCAACTGCCACTCCACCAGATCAACGCCGGTGATGGCCTCGGTCACCGGATGCTCGACCTGCAACCTTGTGTTCATCTCCATAAACCAGAACCCGTCCACCCGCAGACCATTGGCACCATCAACAATAAACTCGACCGTGCCCGCGCCGGAATATCCAATCGCCTCGGCCGCTTTGACCGCCGCCGCCCCCATCGCGGCGCGAACCTGATCGGTCATCCCCGGGGCCGGAGCCTCCTCGATCACCTTCTGGTGGCGGCGCTGCAACGAGCAATCGCGCTCAAACAAATGCACCGCAGTCTGGCCATCCCCAAACACCTGCACCTCGATATGGCGCGGCTGCAGGATGTATTTCTCGATCAACACGTGATCATTGCCAAACGCACCCTTTGCCTCGGCCTTGGCCGCCTCCAGCGCATCGATAAAATCGCCCGCCACCTCAACCAGCCGCATCCCCTTGCCGCCGCCACCCGCAACCGCTTTGATCAACACCGGATAGCCGATCTTGCCAGCCTCTTTGGCCAAATTCTCCGGGTCCTGATCCGCTCCCAAATACCCCGGCACCACCGGCACTCCGGCCTTTTGCATCAAAACCTTGGCATTATCCTTCAGCCCCATCGCACGGATCGCACTGGCCGACGGGCCGATAAACACCAGCCCCGCCGCCTCGCAAGCCTCGACAAAATCGGGATTTTCCGACAAAAACCCATAGCCCGGATGAATCGCCTGCGCCCCCGTATCAAGGGCTGCCGCAATAATCACATCCCCGCGCAAATAACTGTCGGCCGGGGCCGGTCCCCCAATATGAACCGCCTGATCGGCCATCGCCACATGCTTGGCGTCGCGGTCCGCATCGGAATACACCGCCACCGTCGCCACCCCCATAAAACTGGCGGTCTTCATCACCCGACATGCAATCTCGCCCCGATTGGCGATCAGTATTTTAGTGAACATCTATWCCTCCAAACGTGCMGTGGCCCCGCGCAACAACGCCTCGGCCTCCGCCCCTATGTTTTCGATAATTTCCCCCGCCGGTTTGGCGCGGGAAATCATCCCGTTCCATCCCGTTCCCTTGCCCCGCCGTCGTACTGGCAATATCCACGTCACCGCTGACAAGTGCCTCGAGCCACGCGGCATGGGCGACTGTGTCCTTGCGCAATCCCGTTTCCTGTGCCAATCTCCAGGTGATAAATCCACAGCCAATTTCAGTGCCAATTTCGGCACCACCTGCCAAATCAAACTGCTCTGATATCCAGTCCGGCTCGCAATAACCGCCGCCRATCACCCCAAGGCCGCCAGCCCGACTAACCGCCGCCGCCAGTGCCCCGCCACCAACCTTTGCCATCGGTGCCAACACAATCGAATGGGTCAGATTAAAACGTCTGGTCAACCGTGTCCGGATCATCCCTTTATCCTTCTTCTTGCCCTAAACACCTCCGCCGGAGGCCCAAACTATCTTCGCACAAAACTCATATGGAATTCATATGGTTTTCATATGCGATTCATACGCGCCAAAATCACATCCTGAACAGCCCGAACTTGGTCTCTTCAATCGGTGCATTCAGCGCCGCTGTCAGGCTTAAAAACAGCACATCCCGGGTTTTGCGCGGATCAATTACCCCGTCATCCCACATCCGCGCCGACGCATACAAAGGATGCGACTGCTCCTCGAACATATCAATCGTCGGCTGCTTGAAATCGGCTTCCTCTTGGGCTGACCACTCACCGCCATTTCGCTCAATCGCACCCCGCTTGACCGTGGCCAAAACCCCCGCCGCCTGCGCGCCGCCCATCACCGAAATCCGGCTATTGGGCCAAGACCACATGAACCGCGGCTGATAAGCCCGCCCTGCCATACCGTAATTTCCCGCGCCAAATGAACCACCCACAACCATCGTCACCTTTGGCACATTTGTGGTCGCCACAGCCGTGACCAATTTGGCCCCGTGCCGCGCGATACCCTCGTTCTCGTATTTGCGCCCCACCATAAATCCAGTGATGTTTTGCAAGAAAATCAACGGGATACCCCGCTGACTACACAGTTCAACAAAATGCGCCCCCTTTTGCGCTGCCTCGCTAAACAGCACACCGTTGTTGGCGATAATCCCCACAGGACACCCCTTCAGATGGGCAAATCCCGTCACCAGCGTCTCGCCAAATCGCGCTTTGAATTCATCAAAGCGGCTGCCATCCACCACCCGCGCAATCACCTCGCGGATGTCATAAGGCGTGCGCAAATCGGCGGGCACAACACCCAGCAATTCCTCTGGATCATAGGCAGGCTCCTCAGGTTCTTGCCACTGAACCGTGTCAGGTTTGCGAATGTTCAGCCCCGCCACAGCCTGCCTCGCCAGCGCCAGCGCATGGGCATCATCCTCGGCCAGATAATCGGCCACGCCTGATAGCCGCGTGTGCACATCACCGCCGCCCAAGTCCTCGACGCTCACCACTTCGCCGGTCGCCGCCTTGACCAAAGGCGGTCCCGCCAAGAATATAGTACCTTGTTCTTTAACGATAATTGACACATCCGACATCGCAGGCACATACGCGCCGCCCGCCGTGCAAGACCCCATCACCACCGCAATCTGCGCAATCCCCTTGGCGCTCATCCGCGCCTGATTATAGAAAATCCGCCCAAAGTGATCGCGGTCCGGAAACACCTCGTCCTGATTGKGCAGGTTCGCCCCGCCGCTATCCACCAGATAGATGCAGGGTAAATGACACTCCTCGGCTATCTCCTGTGCGCGCAGATGCTTCTTCACCGTCATCGGATAATAAGTGCCCCCCTTAACGGTCGCGTCATTGCACACCACCATCACGTCCTGGCCGTGGATTTGCCCAACACCAGCAATCACCCCCGCACAGGGTGCGACGCCATCATACATCCCATGCGCCGCCGTCGCGCCGATTTCCAGAAACGGCGAGCCCGCATCCAGCAGGTTCGCCACCCGTTCACGCGGCAACATCTTGCCGCGTGACAGATGCCGCTCGCGAGAGCGCTCATTGCCGCCAAGCGCAGCAGCAGCGGCAACATCCGAGATGGTTTTCAGCGCTTCCAGATGGTTTTTTCGATTGATCTGGAAGTTTTCCGAGGATGGGATAGCTTGGGATTGGAGTTTCATTTTTTGTACTCTGTTTTTTCTTCTGGGATCGGATATGGAGTTTTAAGTGGCAGAAACCGGTATCGTAGCCACCACATGGAAAAGGGTGCCACGACAAAAAACCAACTGGGCAAACCGAGAAAAAAATCTGCGCTGCGCAATTCAAATGTAGGCTCAATTGCAGAAATTGCCAGTATTGCAAGCGCAACAAGAATGATGGTTGTAACGGAATAATGCCATTTGGATCGCTCGACATACATGCGATTACAATTGCCACAACAAAACCACGATAACTCACCTAGTTTCCGAAAAGGAAGACCGTTCCCACAATTTGGGCAAGGGCACCTAAACAGGGATATGAGTAAGGCCTGCCTCACCCCATCGCCCCCATCAACTCGCGACCGATCAGCATACGCCTGATCTCGCTGGTGCCCGCCCCGATCTCCATCAGCTTGGCGTCCCGCATCAAACGGCTCACGGTGCTCTCGTTCATATACCCCGTGCCGCCCATCGCCTGCACCGCTTGGTGCGATTGCACCATCGCCTGCTCGGACGCATATAAAACACAGGCCGCCGCATCCTGCCGCGTGACCTCGCCGCGATCACAGGCCTTGGCGACCTCGTAGGTATAGGCCCGCGCCGAATTCATCGCGGTATACATATCGGCGATTTTACCCTGCATCAGCTGGAATTCACCGATCGGTTTGCCGAACTGTTTGCGCTCGGCCACATAGGGCATCACCTCGTCCATACAGGCGGCCATGATGCCGGTGCCGATGCCGGATAAAACCACGCGCTCGTAATCCAGACCGGACATCAAAACGGCGACGCCGCGGCCCTCCTCGCCCAGCACATTTTCAAACGGCACTTCGACGTTATCAAAAATCAGCTCGGAGGTGTTGGAGCCGCGCATCCCCATCTTGTCAAAATGCGGGCTGGTGGAAAAACCTTTCACGTCGGTTTCAACAATAAACGCGGTGATCCCACGTGCACCGGCCGCAGGATTGGTCTTGGCGTAAACCACAATGGTGTCGGCATCCGGCCCGTTGGTGATCCAGAATTTGGTGCCGTTCAGGGTGTAATATCCGTTCTTCTTCTCGGCCTTCAGCTGCATCGAAACCACGTCCGATCCGGCTCCTGCCTCGCTCATCGCCAAGGCGCCAACATGCGCACCTGAAATCAGCTTGGGCAGGTATTTCAGCTTTTGTTCTTCGGTGCCGTTGCGCTTGATCTGGTTGACGCACAAATTGGAATGCGCCCCGTAAGACAGGCTGATGCTGGCTGACGCGCGCGCAATTTCCTCGACCACCACCACATGCGCGAGGTATGACATATCCGCGCCGCCGTATCTTTCCGGCGTGGTCACCCCCAGCAGGCCCATCTCGCCAAGCTCGCGCCACAGCTGGTTGGGGAATTCGTTGCTTAGATCCACCGCTGCTGCCATCGGCTTGATCCGCTCCTGCGCGAACCGGTGCACCATATCGCGAATGGCATTCACATCCTCGCCCAGATCGAAATTCATCACAGCGTTAAACATGGGGGCTCCAGTCAGTTATTGAACGGTTGTTCAATTAATAACCCAAAGCCGCGATTCGGGTCAATGGGTGTGCGTTGACTGTTTGTGCGTTGACAGACATTATTACAGTGATGCAGGAAGACCTCCGCTGAGGGCGGAAGTAACCGGATGAGCGAGTGAAATAAGGGCTTTCGAGGGGTGGTAGCGCGGGGAAATCGGGAAACTCGGAACATGCAAATCGGGTTGCATGTTCGGTTTCCAGTTGCATGTTCGCTAAAAACACCAATAAAATATGGCTATGGCTGATTTTGAAGCCTGATTAACGGCAGGCCGAACATGCAACTGATTTCATCATTCATAGCCATTGAGCTCACGCCAGAGACCCATCATGTAACCGTTCTTGCGCCCGTTCATATCGCGCAGATTAACTGCGTCTACGAATACCCGAACAGGGCCATCATGTTCATCTTGTGCAAAGTAGGTCATTTTGATTTCGAGCAGGCTGCCACATTCCGAAGCCCCAACAATCTCGCCGTGGCTTTCTGCAAAGAGAGCAATGCAACCGTGCTGAGCAATATAGAAATTCATCTTTCCCACATCGTTATTTTCAACAGCAGCAATAAACTCGATAGTTCGACCGTCATCTGGGCAGGCTGGAGCGGCCATAACGCCTGTTGTCATGGGATCAATGATAGCTTCGCCAATGTAATCGCTTGCGGCAGAGACTGTGAAGCCGGTAAAAACCAAGGCTAATGTAAAAAAACTGTGCGAAAAATCATATCATACTCCAATTAAATTAGTCGTCATCAGACAGGTTATAGCCCGTCCAAACCACGCGGCCAAGGATGCGCATAGCGACACATTGCTTTCCAGCTCGCACTGCAGGTGTCGCCATAGGGTGATCAAATGCCAGCACCATTGTTTTCTTATCAGGTTGCGATATGCGCGCAAATTCAATTTTTCCATTTTCAATATATGCGAAAATTTGCAGGTTGGTCGGTTTCTTGTTGTTCTCTATCAAAGCCAGCGATCCGGGTTGAAGTGAAGGTGACATTCGGTCACCTGTGACATTCAGAAACGACAGGTTTTCAGGAGATAGTCCCATATCCGATACCCACGCCCTCGAAAGCGCAACGGGAGCAACCCCGCGACTGCTCGGGTCGGATGCGCTATACGGTATCGGTAAAAACCCTTCACGCAGCGCCTCAGGGCTACCATCTATTGCGGGCTCGATATCAGGTAATGCTTTTTCAGCAAAACCCTGAATTCGATCTACCCCACTTTTGGCCACCCCTCTTTTAGGCCCAAAGTAAAACTCCAGCCCCAGAGCATCGCTTATGGCTGCTAATTTTTCAACTGAAGGAGACGAGCCTCGCCTTATGTTTTGAATGGGTGATGTGTCCGACCGATTGAATGCCAGCTCACCAACCTGTGCCTGCGATAGGCCAAGATGTTTTCTGCGCAGCTCAATGGCTTCGTTGTCAACGGCGGAGTAAAAACCAGCCAAAGGGCGGCGTAAAAGTCGGCCACTTGGGGCGCATGATTTTCACGCCAGCTTCCAGTTGATTTACGGTGTT
>NVTS01000025.1 GCA_002732995.1 Marinosulfonomonas sp.
CTTGTACCTTAGCGGCAGCCTCGTCTCCAATCACGCGCCATGCCTTGGCAAATTGTTGAACAGCGTTACGCGCTACAGGTCATAAGTCGACCCACCTTAACCACTGGTCCGAATTTCCGAGACCACCTCTGGGCTGTGCTTGAAGCAGCAGAGCTTTTCGTCTCTTGAGCCGGCACATAAGAAGACGCGCACAAAGCGAGAGGGTTTTCTTGGCGAGAGGGAGGCGGTGGTGCCCCAGGCCTGACTGGAAGCCCCGACTGCAAACCCTGATCGGGCCGCATTATATCAAGCCGCGCAAGGGTCGGCCACAGTTACTGCTTTCGGTTATGCCGCAGTGGTCTGGCCTGTCTGGTCCCGGGGCCGGGGAGGTGCTTTGCGATCTGCATAGCATGCGCGATTTGGCGCAGGACACCATCCCCGACGAAACTGCGGCCCTGAAATGAGCCGGACAAAGAAGGGCAAACAGTGGTATTTCGGCATGAAGGCCCATATCGGTGTGGACGCAAAAAGCGGGCTGGTTCACAGCGTCAAAACCACCGCTACCAAGGCGCATGACGCGCGAATGGCCGGTGATCCGACCCACAAGACCGACGAAATTATAGTCGGCGGTAAGGGCTATGTGAGGGCCAAGCGGACCCTCGGTCTGTGCGGGCAAAAGGCGSGCATATTTTTCGCGTTATCAAGGGCCGGCTTGGCTACCGCAAAATGCGATATCGCGGGCGCGCCAAAAMCGCAGCCCGGATGTCGAGCCTGCTGGCGCTCGCCAATCTCCACCTCGCGCGGCAACAATTACGGGCGAAACCCGTCTGAAAGTAGGGAAATGCCTGCAAAACAACCGTTCAGACAGCGACAATACGACAGCCTCTCTCATTTCCGCAGGAAAAGGTTCAAATATCACAACCTCAAAACCCGTTGTTCAGAGGTTCCTTAGATAATAAACTCAGCGACGGTTTCATCGTTGGTGATATCGCTAAATGTAAAACCAGCCTCGTCGATCTTACGAAGCAATACATCGAAATTTTTCGCGTCGCTGGTTTCAATTCCGATCAGCACTGAGCCGAAATTTCGTGCCGATTTTTTCAAGTATTCAAAGCGGGCAATATTATCGTCAGGGCCAAGGATTGACAGGAAATCCCTTAGAGCACCGGGACGCTGGGGCAGGCGCAAGATAAAATATTTTTTCAGGCCCAAATGGCGTTGCGCACGTTCTTTTACCTCGGGCAAACGCTCAAAATCAAAGTTGCCGCCAGAGGTGATACAGACCACCGTTTTACCTTTGATTTGATCCGAAAGGTCCGGCAGCACATCAATGGATAAGGCGCCCGCGGGCTCCAGCACCACACCTTCGACATTCAGCATCTCGATGATAGTGGTGCAAACCCTGTCTTCGGGGGCCAGAAGAATGTCCTTGGCGGGGGTGTTTTTCAGAACCGCAAAGTTCTCATCGCCAATGCGGGCCACGGCAGCACCATCAACAAAGCTGTCGACCTTATTCAGCGTCACAGGTTTGCCGGCAGCAATCGCAGCAGTCAGGCTGGGCCCGCCCGTAGGCTCAACAAAACGCATGGCAGTTTCGGGGGCATGATCCGACAGATAAGACATGATGCCTGACGACAGCCCACCACCACCAACCGGCAGAACCACCATATCGGGGGCACGGCCCAGCTGCTCTAGCATTTCCACCGCAACCGAAGCCTGCCCCTCGATCACATCAACATCGTCAAACGGAGACAGAAAATGCGCGCCAACCTCTGCGCAATATGCCTGTGCCGAGGCGAGTGTGTCATCAAAATAATCCCCGACAAGGCGGATTTCGATGTTGTCGCCGCCAAAAATACGGGTCTTGTTAATTTTCTGGCGCGGCGTTGTGACGGGCATAAAAATCACCCCATGAACCCCGAAATGCCGACACACAAACGCCACACCCTGCGCGTGGTTTCCGGCACTGGCACAAACAAATGTGTCCTGCACTCCAACCACCTTGCGCATCGCATTCAGCGCCCCGCGGATTTTGTAGGACCGCACGGGCGAAAGGTCTTCGCGTTTCAGCCAGATGTCGGCATCATATCGGTCCGACAAATGGTCATTACGCTGTAGCGGCGTTACCTCGAACAAGTCGCGCATCGCCTCGGTTGCTGTGCGGGCTTTATCGGAAAAGCCTGACATCTGCTACAACTCGCGCCCTTCGATATAAATTCCGTAAAGCGTGGTTAGCACGCTGATACCGACCATCATCGCAATCCACCCGATCACGTATGTATACACCAGATTAACAATCGAAGTTGCATCAGGATTCATGTTACTTGGAATCTGGATAACAATTGCAAAGACAACAGCAATCACCGCCAGCTGTGCAATTGCGCCAGAGGCCGCTGCGGTTTTCTCCCAAGAAGTTTTGAATGCCAGCTGTTTGCTCAAAGCCACGGCGGGCATGACCAATCCAAGACGATACGATAGATATAGCAACACCCCAAGCAGCAACAGAGGAATAATTGAAGCGGCGGCAGCCCCTAATAGCGAGCCAAATGCAACGGCCAGCAACATCCCCAATGCAATACCCACTATAGCAAGCATCAAGGCCAGTTGAATTGTTTTCCCCAGATAGGCCCCAATCGCCCCGGCATGCATTGGCGGGATAATCGTGTCGGGGTTTTCCGCAAGCAAAACATATCTATGCCACAAAACCGCAATCCATAGGCTGGTCAGCAGGGCAACAACAATATTCAGTACCATCATGCCAAGCAACCCGCTGGGCAGCGCCATAGGCATATGGCCCATTGCCATATTGCGCTGAAGAGTCGCAAGATCCTCGGCATAAGTCAGCTGGAAATAGGCGTTAACAGCGATATAGGCCAAATACAAAAACCCGGAAACACGCAACGCAGGCCCTAAGTTACCAAAAACCATCCGTACGGAGTGGGTGAATATATTCCAACCTTGCATCATCTGCCCTTTTGTCAAAACCTGTTCCCTGTTGATACGCATCTTGGGCAAGCTGGGTCAACCGCACACTCCTTGCCCTTTGCCCAAAATAGGGGTAATCGCGACTTGAACCCTAACGGATGTTGGAGAGAGAAATGTCTGCGCCTAAAAAAGTTGTGCTAGCCTATTCAGGTGGCCTTGATACCTCGATCATTTTGAAGTGGCTGGAAATTGAATACGGCTGCGAAGTTGTAACCTTTACCGCCGATCTGGGCCAGGGCGAAGAGTTGGGGCCAGCGCGGGCCAAAGCCGAATTGCTGGGGGTGAAGCCCGAGAATATCCACATCGAAGACCTGCGCGAAGAGTTCGTGCGTGATTTCGTGTTCCCGATGTTCCGCGCCAATGCACAATACGAGGGGCTGTATTTACTGGGCACGTCGATTGCCCGCCCSCTRATCTCMAAACGKCTGGTSGAAATCGCYGCMGAAWSCGGRGCMGATGCGRTSKCSCAYGGKGCMACMGGCAARGGYAAYGATCAGGTACGGTTTGARYTGGCSGCCTATGCSCTGAACCCKGAAATCRWGGTAATCGCGCCGTGGCGGGAGTGGGATTTGTCCAGCCGCACCAAACTTCTGGAATTCGCCGAGCAACACCAGATTCCAATCGCCAAGGACAAGCGCGGCGAAGCGCCTTTCAGTGTGGATGCAAACCTGCTGCACACCTCAAGCGAAGGCAAAGTGCTGGAAGACCCCGCCGTGGCCGCGCCCGACTATGTTTACCAGCGCACAGTTCATCCCGAAGACGCACCGGATACGCCTGAATTTATCGAGATCACCTACAAGCGCGGCGACCCCGTAGCACTGGGTGGCAAGGCGCTGTCGCCTGCCGAAATGCTAACCGCGCTAAACGAGGTTGGCGGCAAGCACGGCGTCGGGCGGCTTGATCTGGTCGAAGGGCGGTTTGTCGGGATGAAATCGCGCGGAATTTATGAAACCCCTGGCGGCACCATCATGCTGGAAGCGCATCGCGGCATTGAAAGCATCACCCTGGATCGCGGAGCCGCGCACCTGAAAGATGAGCTGATGCCAAAATACGCCGAGCTGATTTACAACGGTTTCTGGTTCAGCCCTGAACGCGACATGCTACAAGCCCTGATTGATACATCGCAGGAGCATGTAACAGGGACCGTCCGCCTGAAGCTATATAAAGGTATGGTTCAGACTGTTGGGCGTTGGTCCGATCATTCGCTTTATTCCGAAGAACATGTGACGTTTGAAGATGACGCAGGGGCGTATGACCAAAAAGATGCTGCCGGGTTTATCAAGATCAATGCGCTGCGTTTGAAATTGTTGGCGGCACGGGATAAGCGGGTTAAACGCTGATCTTGGCTACTGCCAGTTTCTGATAAAACGGCAACGCCTTTTTGGTAAGCTCCGCATAATCACCCGAAAGCTGCGGCAACGGCCCCTCGGCTCCCGCAAACCCCGTGCTGCTATGCACCGCGCCATACCAATGCGGCGCCCATGCGCCATCTTCGGCATGTCCACCCGTAGGCCACGATAACATTTCGGGATCAAATGGCAGGCCCAGCGCATTGCATAACGCGGTTAACATCCCGTCGGGGTTTTCACGGATGTCGTGAGAATCGACCACAATCGGATCATCACACTGCTCAAACAATTCCGCTTGCTGCCAGAACCCGATATCGTCCAGCGTCGGTCCTTGGCGTTTTTTGGCATAGCTGGCAATTACACGGGCTGGGTGGCGGATAAGAAATACATTTTTGACCTGCTTCATCCAGCTGCGATCAACCCCGTCAATCATGTGCTGGGTCATGTGCTTTTGGTAAAAATGCGCCTTACCATCTGGGTTTTCCTCAATCAGACACGCCGCAACCTTGGCCGCAACCTGTTCACCCGCCGCCAAAATTTCATCCCGCATCGGATGATCCAACCCTGTAGTCGCCAGATAAGATGCGTAAAACGGCTCGTCCCACACTGCACAATCGGACCGCGCCCCGAATGAATACATCATCGCCGTCGACAGGTTTCGTGGGCCGGACCACATTGAGATTTTCATTTTGCCAATTCCTAACACCCGTGCACCTCCCGACTATAAATTAGTGCAGAAGATTCCTCCAAGAAGTAAATATCGTTCACTGCTGCGTGATAATTGCTTACAGCGGGTTGTCTGGCCAAGGCACCTGATTGATGATGCCAGAAAAGGAGCATCCAGATGCGTATTACTGCCTATCAATTAAAGCCGGTTGCATTACTGATTGCAATTGTCATCGGTCTAAGCCTGAACTGCACGCGGGCCTATGCAGGTAAAACCGAAACAATAGTTGTTGCTGGTGGGTGTTTCTGGTGCGTCGAATCTGATTTCGAGAGCGCTCCTGGAGCGATCAACGCAGAGTCCGGATATAACGGGCGGAACCACCAAAAACCCGACTTATAAAGCTGTCGGGCGCGGCGGCACCGGCCATTACGAGGCAGTGAAAATCACCTGTGATTCCGGCAATGTAGGTATGCGATACTGTTGAATATATTTCTAAGATCCGCTGATCCTACTGACGCGGGTGGGCAGTTTTGTGATCGTGGAGAAACTTACAGAACTGCAATATTCATCTCTAACGCTGGGGAAAAACCCGCTGCGACAGCGGCAATTGCAGATGCTGGTAAAGTATTGGTCAAAAGATTGTGACCCCTATTTTGGCAACCTCGCGGTTTTACAAGGCATATCGAAATGCTTGTGGCCGCGATGCGCGTGTTCGCAAACTATGGGGAAGCGCCGCGCCCTTTGCCAATTTAAACTAGGCTTGGTTTTCTTTCAGAAACCCATCAACCTCGGCCCGTGAAGGAATCGCCTCAGCGGTTCCTTTGCGCGTAACTTTTAGGGCAGCTGCGGCTGAGGCGAGCGTCATTGCATCCTGCACGCCTTGCCCCTGATCAATACCGGCAACAAAAAAACCGGCAAACGTATCACCCGCCGCCGTTGTATCAACAGCCACCACAGGAAATGATGGAGCGTGGGCTGTTTGACCTGTCTTTGGCTGCAACCAATCTGCCCCTTTCACACCTTTAGTGACGACAATCTCTTCAACCGGCAGGTTCGCCAAATCAGTCTCTAATCCTACACTTAGTTGCTCTGATTCTATTTGGTTCATCATCAGAACCGTTATGTATGACATCACAGCTTTAACTGCCTCGACGGAAAACGGGGCGGCGGAATAGATTATTTTCATTCCACGCTCATGTGCGAGTTTTGCAGTATCGGCCTGTAGTGTCGTCTCATTTTGTAACAGCAAAATATCGCCCGCACCCGCCCCGCCTAGCGCCTTATTAATCTGGTCGATATTCTGGCAGCTGTTGGCTCCGGAAAAAATCACAATGGCGTTTTCCCCGTCCGGATCCACATTCACAATCGCATGGCCTGTGGGCGATTCAACCGTACTGATGAATTGTGTATCAATCCCGTATCCAGCAACCTGGTCTATTGCCCAACCCCCATCAGGACCAACAGCACCGATGTGAACCACTTTCGATCCCGCCCGCGCCGCCGCAACGGATTGGTTTATGCCTTTGCCGCCAAGGCCGATGAAAAAACTGTTTGCAGACAATGTTTCCCCCGGTCGCGGCAGATGTGGCACCTCGTATAGGTGATCTGCGTTGATCGAGCCGAGGTTATAGATCGTCATTTATCCCACCTTGCAAGCGGCCAACACGGCCATGTTCAAAATATCATTTGACGTGGAAACAGTCGAGCAAATCTGGATAGATTTATCAATACCGGTCAGGATTGGACCGATCACCGTCGCCCCCGCCATTTCCTGCATCAATTTCACCGAAATTGACGCTGAATGCCGTGCGGGCACCACCAACACATTTGCGGGGCCCGTCAGGCGGCTAAACGGATATTGCGCCATCGCTTTTGCGTTCAGGGCCACGTCCACAGTCATTTCACCTTCGTATTCAAAGCTGACACCGCGTGCGTCTAGAACTTTTGGCGCAAGGTGCATTTTTTCGGCTCTTTCGGACACTGGGTAGCCAAAAGTAGAGAAGCTGACAAATGCCACACGAGGCTCTAATCCAAGGGATTTAGCAACATCTGCGCCGCGTTCAGCTATTGTGGCCAGGTCTTCCTCGTCCGGCCACTCGTGCACCAGAGTATCCGTAATCAACACAATCTTACCGCCTTGTAGCACAGCAGTGACACCAACAGCACCATCTTCGGCAGAAGCGTCAAAGACATGGTTGATCAATTCCAACACATGGGCAGATTTGCGCGTAGCCCCTGTAACAAGCCCGTCACCATGACCATGCGCAAGCATCAGCGCCGAGAAAACGTGACGGTCACGGGCGGCAAGCCGATGAATGTCTGATCGATCATGCCCTTTACGTTGAAGTCGCTCATACAGGAATTCTTTGTAGGTTGATAAATGCTCGGTATTGGCCGCATTCACCACTTCAAGTTCACTAACGGCATCCCCTAATCCGGCATCTTCCAACTTGGCTTTTACATCCGCCTCGCGCCCGACAACCAGCGCGTGACCCAAGCCGGCGCGTTGATACGCAACAGCTGCACGCAAAACGCGCGGATCGTCACCTTCGGCAAAAATCATCCGCCGTTGCGCAGCCTTGGCGCGGGCATGAATGCCGCGCAAAATTGATGCCGTTGGATCAAGCCGCGCTTTAAGCGATTCCTCATACCCTTCGATATCGACAATCGGACGGCGGGCAACGCCAGTATCCATACCCGCCTTGGCAACTGCGGGGGGAATTTTATAAATCAGCCGGGGGTCAAACGGCGCGGGAATGATGTAATCACGACCAAATGTCAGATTTGTGCCATACGCCATCGCCACTTCATCCGGCACATCTTCGCGGGCAAGTTCTGCCAAGGCACGGGCGCAAGCGATTTTCATCTCGTCATTGATCGCGCGGGCATTGATATCAAGTGCGCCACGAAACAGGTATGGAAACCCCAATACGTTGTTCACCTGATTGGGGTAATCCGAGCGCCCCGTCGCTACAATTGCATCCTCACGCACCGCGTGTGCCTCTTCTGGCGTAATCTCGGGGTCGGGGTTGGCCATTGCGAAAATAACCGGATCTTTAGCCATGTTAGAGACCATTTCTGGCGTAACAGCCCCCTTAACAGACACGCCCAGAAACACATCTGCGCCAATCATCGCCTCGTCCAATGTGCGCAGGTCAGTGTTGGCGGCATGGGCAGATTTCCATTGGTTCATACCCTCTTTGCGACCCTGATAAATCACGCCTTTGGTGTCGCATAAAATACAATTATCGTGCTGCGCCCCCATTGATTTTATCAGCTCGATACAAGCGATACCTGYAGCGCCAGCACCATTTACCACGATACGGCACTCCTCGATCTTTTTACCAGACAGATACAGCGCATTCATCAGACCAGCCGCACAGATCACCGCCGTRCCRTGYTGGTCRTCRTGGAAAACMGGAATRTCCATTTCCTCTTTTAGACGCTGCTCGATGATAAAGCATTCGGGCGCTTTGATATCTTCAAGGTTAATGCCACCAAAAGATGGCCCCATCAGGCGCACAGCATTGATGAATTCTTCAGGGTCTTCTGTGTCCAGTTCGATATCTATCGAATTCACGTCGGCAAAGCGCTTGAACAGAACCGCCTTACCCTCCATCACCGGCTTTGCGGCCAGCGCACCAAGGTTACCCATGCCCAAGATCGCAGTGCCATTGGTAATAACGGCAACCATATTACCCTTGTTTGTATAATCATAAGCCGTTTCAGGGTTTTCGGCGATTGCCTTGACCGGAGCAGCCACACCAGGGCTATAGGCCAATGATAAATCACGTTGGGTTGTCATCGGTTTGGTCGCTGTGATCTCGAATTTTCCTGGCTTTGGCTCAAGATGATATGCAAGCGCCTCTTCTGCGGTGACTTTGTTATTATTGGACATTGTGGGCATTCCTTTTGCGTATATACCCCAATAACGCTGATCGGCGCACGTCACAACATCCTGCTTTTGCGGGTTTCACATCGGGCGGCCTGTTTGTATGGTCGGACGTGACATAACCGGGGGGTTACATGAATATCGCCAAAGCATCCGTGACACCAATGATGGCCCAATTTTTTGAGATCAAAGCGGAGTACCAAGACGCGCTTTTGTTCTACCGGATGGGCGATTTTTACGAGATGTTTTTTGACGATGCGGTCGCTGCGGCCGAGGCGCTGGATATTGCTCTGACCAAACGCGGTAAACATCTGGGCGAAGATATTCCAATGTGCGGCGTGCCGGTTCGTGCTGCCGAAGGATATTTCCTAACGCTAATCCGCAAGGGGTTTCGCGTGGCGGTTTGCGAACAAATGGAAAACCCGGCTGAAGCGAAAAAGCGGGGGGCAAAATCAGTGGTGCGGCGCGAGGTGGTACGACTGGTAACGCCGGGCACTTTGACCGAGGATTCATTGCTGGATGCGCGGCGGCATAACTATTTGGCAGCCTTTAGCGAAGTGCGGGGCGAGGGAGCGCTAGCGTGGGTCGATATTTCAACCGGTGTGTTTCATGTAATGCCCTGCCCACGGGTGCGGTTAGGGCCGGAACTGGCGCGATTAGCCCCGCGCGAATTGCTGGTCTCCGAGCAATCAGAGGCAGGTTTAGCCGAGTTAGTGACTGAATCTGGCGCTTCAATGACCGCTTTGTCTAGTGCAAGCTTTGACAGCACGTCTGCTGAAAAACGTCTGACTGGTCTGTTCAAAGTCGGCACGATGGAGTCGTTCGGACAATTCAGCCGTGCGGAAAATTCAGCGATGGGTGCGATTGTTGAGTGGTTGGATATTACTCAAAAAGGGCAACTACCATTGCTGACCCCGCCGGTTCGGGAATCTGCAGATAGTGCGATGCAAATTGATGCTGCAACACGCCGAAATCTGGAATTAACGCGTAGCATGTCAGGCGGACGGGAAGGGTCACTGATCTCGGTGATTGACCGCACGATTACAGCAGGCGGAGGGCGGCTGTTGGAGCGCCGCGTATCTAGCCCGTCACGAAATCTGGACGCGATCCATACGCGTCAGGGAGGTGTTTCGTTTATGATTGGGCATAAGGTTCTGGCAGCTAGCCTGCGAGATGATTTACGCAAATGCCCGGATATGGACCGCTCAATTTCACGTTTGGGGTTAGATCGGGGTGGGCCGAGGGATCTGACGGCAATCCGTGACGGGCTGGCGCAAGCAGGGTCGATTGCTGAACGCACAAAAGGTCGGGACTTACCGGAAATATTAGCGAATGCTGTCGCCGCACTGGGCGGGCATGATAATTTACTCGACCTGCTAGAGCAGGCATTGGTGGCTGATCCTCCCGTTTTGGCACGGGATGGCGGGTTTATTGCGCCAGGATATCACACCGAACTGGACGAGGTCCGGACCCTGCGGGATAAAGGGCGCAGCGTGATTGCAGGGATGCAGAAAGATTTCGTTGAGCAGACCGGAATTGCCGCGCTGAAAATCAAGCACAACAATGTGCTGGGATATTTCATCGAGACCACAGCAACCCATGCGGAAAAGATGCTATCGGCACCGCTATCCGAAACTTTTATCCATCGTCAAACCACGGCCAATGCTGTGCGATTTACAACCGTGCCATTATCCGAAATGGAAACCAAGATTTTGAATGCGGGGAATAGGGCGCTTGAAATTGAAAAGCGGCTCTATGATAGCCTAAAAGACTCGATACTGGCGCAATCTGGCCCAATAGGGCTGGCTGCGAAATCGCTGGCCGAGATTGATTTGGCATGCGCATTTGGTGATCTGGCAACAGGTGAAAACTGGTGCAGACCCGTTGTCGATAACAGTCGTGCGTTTGAAATCAAGGGCGGGCGGCATCCGGTGGTAGAGCAGGCATTGCGCAAGCAGGGTGGTTCGCCTTTTATTGCCAATGATTGTGATTTGGCCGATGGCGGTGACGGGGCCGATATCTGGCTGTTAACCGGGCCAAACATGTCGGGTAAATCGACGTTCTTACGGCAAAACGCGCTGATTACACTACTGGCACAGGTTGGGTCGTACGTGCCAGCTACCCGCGCCCACATCGGGCTAGTTTCACAATTGTTCAGTCGCGTTGGCGCGTCAGATGATTTGGCACGGGGCCGGTCGACCTTTATGGTGGAAATGGTTGAAACCGCCGCAATTTTGAATCAAGCAGATGATCGAGCGCTGGTAATTCTGGACGAAATCGGGCGCGGAACCGCAACCTATGACGGGTTGTCAATTGCATGGGCCACGTTGGAGCATTTGCACGATGTGAACCAATGCCGCGCATTATTTGCCACGCATTACCACGAAATGACCGCGCTGTCGGATAAGCTGGATGGCGTAGAAAACGCCACGGTTACAGTCAAGGAATGGGACGGCGACGTGATATTCCTGCACGAGGTCAAGAAAGGCGCGGCTGACAGATCATATGGGGTGCAAGTGGCGCGGCTGGCSGGRYTGCCYGMCASSGTGGTGGCRCGKGCSCGKGWSGTTTTGGAAATGTTGGAAAAGGGCGAGCGCGAAGGCAAGGTTGGCCAAAAAGCACTGATCGACGACTTACCGCTGTTTTCCGTCAAACCCCCATCGGCACCAGTGCAGACCAAAGACTCAGAGGTTGAAGCACGCCTAAAGGACATCCTGCCGGATGATTTAACCCCGAAAGAAGCGCTGGCGTTGCTATACGAATTGAAAGAACTGGAGCCCTAGGATTTCAGCGTAGAAGACACGCCAACCTGCGCCGGACGCAGCAAACGGTCGTGCAACATGAACCCTTCGGCAGAAACCTGAATGATGTCGCCCGCCTTGGTGTCGGGCAGGGGCGACTCGAACATGGATTCGTGGATATTCGGGTCAAACCGATCACCAATTTTGGGCGCAATAATTGTCATCCCGTGTTTGGAAAATACATTCAGTAGTTCCCGCATGGTTAGCTCGACACCTTCAATCAAGGCGGCAGAGACCTGACGTTGTTCATCCGTTGCGGATTCAAGCGCACGTTTCATATTGTCATAAACTGGCAACATATCGCGGGCCAGTTTGGAGCCGCCATATTTCTCGGCCTCGCGGCGGTCACGGTCACTCCGCTTGCGGGAATTCTCAGCATCCGCCAAAGCACGCATAAAACGGTCTTTGAACTCGYCACGCTCGGCGCGCATTTGTTCCAGCTCATCAACTTCCTGCGCCTCATCATCTTCCTCGATGCGCTCCAGCTCCGCCTCAAGCGATTCGATGTCGTCCAGAAATTCTTCTTTATTTGCGTCTGCCATTTTCTTTTCCCTAGCCCTGATCCGAAATCAGCTTTCCAACCAGTTGTGCCGTATAATCCACAATTGGCACGATCCGTCCATAATTCAGGCGGGTTGGGCCAATAACACCGACCGCACCAATAATCTTTCGATCAGAGTTCATATAGGGAGAAACCACCAAAGAGGAACCCGAAAGTGAGAATAATTTGTTCTCAGAGCCAATAAAAATGCGCACACCTTCGCCTTCCTCGGTTAATTCAAGGAATTCGGCGATGTCTCGCTTGCGTTCAAGGTCATCAAACAGGCTACGAATGCGGTTTAGATCGGCCGCTTCGGCATCATCATCCAGCAGATTCGCACGGCCCCGAACGATTAGACGCTCATAGCTTCCACCCTCATCATCCCACAGGGCAAACCCACTTTCGACCAGTTCACGTGCGAGGCTGTCAATTTCCTGACGTCTGGATTTAATCTCGTGACCAATGCTGTTGCGAAGTTCCCTTAGGGTGCGCCCTTCGGCCAAGGCATTCAAAAAGTTCGCTGCTTCGCGCAGGGATGACGGGGTTTGACCCATCGGCGGGGTAAAGACACGGTTTTCAACGTGACCATCGGCGAACACCAGAACGACAAGGGCGCGGTCCGGCGCTAGGCTGACAAATTCGATATGCTTGATCGGTGCCTCGTGTTTGGGCGTTAGAACAAGGCTTGCGCCGTGGGTCATGCTGGACAAGGCTGATCCAACACGGTCAAGCATTGTGGTAACATCATTTACCTCGCCACTAAGGGTCGCGTCGATTTTCTGACGGTCATCCTGTTGTGGCTCACCAACCTCTAGCAAACCATCAACAAACAACCGCAACCCTTGTTGTGTCGGAATGCGGCCAGCGGAAACATGTGGGGAATCGAGCAGGCCCAAATGCTCAAGATCCTGCATCACGTTACGAATGGTCGCAGCACTAAGCTTTTCGTTCAGTGCACGGGTCAGGGTGCGCGACCCGATGGGGCCACCCGTTTCAAGATAGCTTTCGACCACAAGACGAAACACCTCGCGGGAACGCGCATTCATCTCCTCGAAAATTTTACCGCCGTCACTCATCTGGCACTTTCAGGTTGCTTTTGGCACATTAGCGCAGGTATCTCGTGTTAACCCATTCATAAAGGACACACCATGCGCCCCTCTGGTAGAAATGTAGACGAAATGCGCCCGATTTCAATTGAAACAGGGATTACGAAACACGCCGAGGGCTCTTGCCTGATTAAATGCGGCGATACGCATGTGCTGTGCACCGCCACGATTGACCCGGGTGTGCCGCGGTTTTTGAAAGGGTCTGGCCTGGGATGGGTCACGGCGGAATATGGCATGCTGCCCCGTGCCACCAATACACGGATGCGCCGCGAGGCCAAAAATGGTCAATCCGGACGCACGCAGGAAATTCAACGCCTGATCGGGCGGTCCTTGCGGGCTGGGGTTGATCGGGTCGCATTGGGCGAGAGGCAAATTACCGTGGATTGCGATGTGATTCAGGCCGATGGCGGCACGCGCTGTGCCTCGATCACGGGCGGTTGGGTCGCACTGCGTTTGGCGGTTAACAAACTGATGAAAGCGGGGGATGTGATCTCTGATCCGCTGATCGATCCTGTGGCGGCGGTGAGTTGCGGGATTTACGCAGGTCAAAATGTGCTTGACCTGGATTACCCCGAGGATAGCGAGGCAGGTGTCGACGGCAATTTCGTTCTGCTGGGCAATGGCCAGATGATAGAGGTTCAAATGTCAGCCGAAGGGTCAACCTATTCCCGTGAACAGATGAACGGGCTGCTGGATTTAGCAGAAAAGGGCGTGACTGAACTGATGGCAGCTCAGAAGATTGCAGTTAGCTAATGCGACGGTTTAACGGGGATAAATTGGTAATCGCCACGCACAACGCGGGGAAACTGGTCGAGATTTCAGCATTGTTGGCCCCGTTTGGTATCAAAGTAACATCAGCCGGTGAACTGGGCTTGGAAGAACCGATCGAGACCGAAGATACATTCGCCGGAAACGCGCGGATCAAGGCGCATTTTGCTGCAAAATCTAGTGGGTTTCCCGCATTATCAGACGATAGCGGCATTACCGTAGATGCATTGGATGGTGCACCCGGCGTTTATACAGCTGATTGGGCAGAAACCCCGGCAGGCCGTGATTTTCCAATGGCGATGACAAAGGTCTGGGATTTACTGGAGGGTAAAAACGCGGCCAAACCACGAACCGCTACATTTAATAGCACCCTGTGCATTGCCTGGCCTGATGGCCACGACGAGGTGTTCGAAGGACGCGTTAGTGGACGTCTTGTATGGCCAATGCGGGGCGATTTGGGATTCGGGTTTGATCCTATATTTTTACCAAACGGCGAAGACCTGACCTTTGGCGAAATGGACCCTGCTCGCAAAAAGGAAATCAGCCACCGCGCTGATGCTTTTGCAAAACTGGTTGCAGGCTGTTTTGCCTGAAGATTGGCAACACGGCGGCTTTGGCCTCTATATCCATTGGCCGTTTTGCCAATCAAAATGCCCTTACTGCGATTTCAATTCCCATGTGTCGAAATCTGTTGATCAAAAGCAGTGGGCCAAGGCCTATTGTAGCGAGATTAACCGATTGGGCGCAGAAACCCAAGGCAGATCACTAAAGTCCATATTTTTCGGTGGCGGCACTCCCAGTCTGATGGACCCCGATACCGTGGATACGATTTTGCGCAAAGTTCGTGAAACATGGTCGCTCAGTAATACTGTCGAGATCACACTAGAGGCCAATCCAACATCGGTCGAAGCAGGACGGTTCTCTGGTTACAAAGATGCAGGCGTAAACCGCGTATCGATCGGCATTCAGGCGCTGAATGATGATGACCTACGCCGACTCGGGAGACTCCATACAGTTAACGAAGCACAAGCGGCATTCGAGGTGGCGGCAGGGCTGTTTGACCGGATCAGTTTTGATTTAATTTATGCGCGTCAGGATCAAACACTTGAGGCGTGGGAATCTGAACTGAACGAGGCGCTAGCGATGGCTGCTGATCACCTGTCGCTTTACCAACTCACCATTGAGGGTGGAACTGCATTTGGCGATCGGTTAGCAGCAGGACGGTTGAAAGGCCTACCAAATGAGGATTTGGCGGCCGATATGTATCAGCTGACGCAGGACTTGACTTCAGCAGCAGGGCTTAGTGCCTATGAAGTCTCTAATCATGCTAAAACCGACGCTGAATCCCGTCACAACCTGATTTACTGGCAGTGTGGAGATTATGCCGGAATTGGGCCAGGGGCGCATGGACGGCTTACTTTGGGTGGTGTGCGGTATGAAACAGAATCTCCAAAAAATCCACAGGTCTGGCTGAATAACGTATTGCAAACTGGATCAGGGGAACTGCCTCGTAAGGCGCAAGCGCCGCATGAACATGCCGATGAATATCTGATGATGGGCTTGCGTATAACAGACGGAATTGAACTGGAGCGGTATGAAAATGTTTCAAGAACACCGATTGATGCTAATAAAATCAATGGGTTAATAGATATTGGCGTCCTTAGTATGGCAAATGGGAGACTCTTTGCCACCCCTCGTGGTCGCCCTTTGTTAAATGCTATCATCCGGGAGCTGTTAACGGAGTAACCCATGCGCGTGATTTGGCTAATATTCGGGCTAACCTCATTGGTCCTTGGCGGGGTTGGAGCATTCCTACCAATTCTGCCAACGGTGCCATTCATGCTGCTTGCTGCGTTCTGTTTTTCCAAATCTTCCGAACGGCTGCATCATTGGCTTGTCACTCATCCGGTTTTCGGGCCACCCATCGAGGATTGGCAAACAAGCGGATCAATCAGTAGACGCGTAAAGCGCTACGCAACAGTCTCTATCTTTGCGGCTTTTGGCATATCTCTCTTATTAGGGCTAAGTCCAACTCTCCTGATTGTTCAGGCAATTATCCTTGGCTTTGTCCTGATATTTATTTGGTCCCGCCCAACGGCGTAACAGTTAGAACTCGGCACAAATCATCCAATTGCTCTAGGGTTTTATAGTTGATCATAATTTTCCCAGCTTCTTTGCCTGGCGTATGGTCCACAACTACTTTCATTCCCAGATTTGCTGACAAATCATCCTCAAGCGCACGAGTATCGGCATCTTTTGGGGAAGGTTTTAGCCCAGCTTTTGCCGTTTTAACCTTTGGCGCCTTTGCTAATCGCTCGGTTTCACGAACGGATAGGCTTTTTTTCACGACCAACCGCGCCAACTCGACGGGGTTTTCCGTCGTAATTAACGCCCGTGCATGGCCTGCGGTTAACTTGCCATCACGCAACAGCCCTAAAACTTCATCCGGCAACTGCAACAACCGCATCAGATTGGCGATGTGACTCCGGCTTTTTCCCAATGCAGAGGCCAGTTTTTCTTGTGTATGTCCAAAACGATCCATCAGTTGTTGATAGCCGGATGCCTCCTCAACCGGATTCAGATCGGCGCGCTGAATATTCTCGATGATCGCGATTTCCAGAACCTCGGTATCTGTGTAGTCCCGAATAATTGCAGGAACCTCATGCAGCCGCGCCATCTGCGCTGCTCGCCAGCGGCGCTCTCCCGCCACAATCTCGTAAGCGATTGATTTTCCTGATATTTTTCTAATTATCAGAGGCTGAATAACCCCTTTTTCACGGATCGATGCAGCCAGATCCTCCAAATCATGCTTTGGAAAATCAYGBVTTGGCTGGTCCGGGTTTGGTGTAATTTTTTCAATTGGAATTGATTGCTCACCATGGTTCTGATCCGCTTGACTCTGCTGAGGTGCATTGTCTATTGCCACGTCAGACATCAACGCAGACAATCCGCGCCCCAAGCCACGCCGTTCGTGTTTTTTATTGGCCATATTAACGTTCCTTCGGGTCAATGATCATGGAATTGTTAGCCACCAGTTCTTTTGCCAACTGACGATACGCTCGTGCCCCCTTGGACGCTGGATCATACTCGATCACCGGCATAGCGAAAGACGGCGCTTCGCTCACACGAACATTTCGCGGGATAATAGTTTTGAAAACCAAATCACCCAAGTTTTCGCGTGCGTCTGCCTCGACTTGTTGGGATAGTCTATTGCGACTGTCATACATTGTTAACACAATTCCCTCGATCCGAAGGTTGGCATTAGCGGTTTGGCGAACCTCGCGGATTGTCAGCATCAGTTGTGACAAACCTTCTAGTGCGAAAAATTCGCTTTGAAGTGGGACAAGGATGGAATTCGCCGAAACCATTGCGTTTACAGTCAGCAGGTTTAACGACGGTGGGCAATCTATCAGAATAATATCAAGATTATACCGGTCAATCGCGGGTTGACGTAGAGCATCATACAATAGAAAGCTGCGTTTTTCGTTTGAAATCAATTCGATATCTGCCGAGCTCAGGCCCGTAGTAGCAGGAACGATCAGCAATCCTTTTACATCAGATTCCTGCACAATATCCTCAAGCGGCACTTCGCCCAACAACAGATCATAGGTGTTATATTCCCGCTGAGAAACCTCAACACCCAATCCCGTAGAGGCGTTACCCTGCGGATCAAGATCAACAAGAAGTACGCTAAATCCGTCGGCCGCTAACGCCGCGCCCAGATTGATCGTTGTTGTTGTTTTCCCAACACCGCCTTTTTGGTTTGCAACTGCAATAATTCGTGGCCCTGTTGGCCGGGTCAGGTCAGACACGCGAGATGCCTCCAATTTTTAGAATTGCGCCGCTTGGGTTCGTTTTGCTTGTAAATTCTTCTACATCAAAGTTCCAAAAGGCAAAAGCTCCATCAATTTCTTTTTTGTATGTTTCTCCTTTTGGGAAAATTGCTATACCGCTAGATTTAAGGTGATAGCTTGCGTATTCCAACAGCTTATCTAGTGAGGAAAGCGCACGGGCTGTCAAAATATCTGCCTCAAGCGGTGGCGTTTTTTCAATTCTTTCAGCAATTACCGTCGCATTTAGCCCGATTTCACGGGTTACAGTTTGTAAGAACGCAACCTTGCGTATATCGCTCTCGACCAACGTAAATCGGTCGTTTGGTCTGTATTCTTTCGCAAAAACAGCCAATACCAAGGCCGGAAAGCCACCTCCACTACCTAAATCAACCCAATGGCAGGCGTTTTTAGGGTGAAACTGGAAAATCTGCGCAGAATCATGGAAGTGTCGCTGCCAAAGCGTTTCAATTGTTGTTTTAGAAACGAGATTAATCGCTGGATTCCACTTTTCCAGCAGGGCAGCATATTGATCCAACCTGACTAATGTTTCACGTGAAACATTAAATGCGGTCTTGAATTCCTCACGATAATCGTCGCCCATCAAGAACGTTTCTTTCTATGTGCTTGTTTGATCTTAGCTAAAACCAAAGTTAACGCTGCTGGCGTCATCCCGTCTATTCGCCCGGCTTGGCCCAGTGTTTCTGGTTGAACAGCTTGCAATTTTGACTGTAACTCGTTTGAAAGACCAACAATTGCCCTATAGTCAAAACTATCAGGGATTTTATGTGCCTCGTCACGCTTCATTGCGGCAACGTCTTTGCGTTGGCGGTCCACATAATTTGCATATAGCGCATCACGTTCGATCTGCTGTTGGGTTTCCGAGGATACACCAGTCAATTCAGGGCGCATTGCAATAAGATTATTAAAATCAACGCCTTGGAACGAAAGCAGGGAAAATCCATCCCTACGCTTACCGTCCTGGTTTATTTTAATCCCTTGAGCAGCAACCTCTTTTGGTGTCAACGTCATGGCGCGCAGATCCGATAGTGTGCTATTGATAGCTTTCATCTTGTTTTCAAAGGTGTTTTTCCGGCCTTCACTAACACACCCTAGCTCAATACCAAGCGGCGTAAGCCGTTGATCCGCGTTATCGGCCCGCAAGGATAGCCGAAATTCGGCGCGGGACGTAAACATGCGGTATGGCTCGGTCACGCCGCGCGTTACCAAATCATCGATCATCACACCGATATAGGATTCAGAGCGGCTAAAGGTMAYYGGMKCSYYSYCMSCTGCMTKRCGYGCRGCRTTCARSCCAGCAACAAGCCCTTGCGCGGCCGCTTCTTCATAACCGRTTGTGCCATTGATTTGGCCTGCAAAATATAGGCCAGACACATTTTTAACTTCCAGAGTAGCGGTTAAGGCACGAGGATCAACGTAATCATATTCAATTGCATAGCCAGGTTGCAGGATTTTAGTATTTTCTAGGCCAATGATAGAATGCACATAATCTTCCTGCACAGATTCCGGCAATGACGTAGAAATCCCATTGGGGTAAACCGTGTGATCATCCAGCCCCTCGGGCTCCAGAAATATCTGGTGCGAGTCTTTATCGGCAAATCGGACGATTTTATCCTCGATCGAGGGGCAGTATCGCGGGCCGACCCCGTCAATATGCCCACCATACATCGAAGAGCGTTCAAGGTTTTCACGAATTATATCGTGCGTAGCCTTATTTGTGTGGGTGATTCCGCAGGAAACCTGCCGCACACACGGGGTTTTCGAAAGGAATGAAAACATAACCGGATCATCATCGCCCGGTTGGGATTCAAGGATATCCCAGTTGATCGTTCGCCCATCCAGCCGTGGCGGGGTACCTGTTTTCAGACGATTAAGCGCTAAATCAAAGCTATCAAGTCGCTCTGCAAGCTTGATTGAAGGTTGATCGCCCATGCGACCACCGGGTTTGGACACATTACCAATATGAATTACACCGCGCAGAAATGTTCCCGTGGTTAAAATAACAGTCGGGGAAGTGATTTTGGTGCCATCTGCAAAGGAAACGCCTGAAATTGCGTTGTTTTTCATTAGAAGGTCAGTAACTTCGCCTTCAACCACCTGCAGGTTTTTGCAGATAAAAATCTCGTTCTGCATAGCTTGGCGATAGGTTTTCCGATCTGCTTGCGCTCGTGGTCCTTGGACAGCTGGGCCTTTGCGGCGATTCAATAAACGAAACTGGATGCCCGCCTTATCCGCCACACGGCCCATTACCCCATCTAAGGCATCAATTTCGCGCACTAGATGACCTTTACCTAACCCGCYAATCGCCGGATTACACGACATCACACCAATACCAGRTTTTGACATAGTAATCAGCGCAGTACGCACCCCCATGCGGGCYGCAGCATGGGCTGCTTCGGCACCTGCGTGGCCACCACCAACGACGATTACGTCAAAATCTTGATGTTTCACGTGAAACAATCCTTATTTCCCAAGGCAAAATCTGGCGAATATCTCATCCAGTATTTGCTCTACATCGACACGACCGACCAAACTATCAAGGGCGCGGATCGCTGTGCGCAATTCCTCAGCAGCAAGTTCAGAGCGCTCTATACCATAGCTTAGCTCGGATTTTGCGGCTTCTAAAGCGGTCAGTGCCCGCAAGATAGCCATTCTATGTCGCTCGCGGATCGCGGTGCCAGCCCCAAGTGCCCTGTTTTCCAGCACCGCCGCTATGCGCATGGTTAGTTTTTCAAGACCTTTTCCCGTTAACCCAGAGACTGAAAAGTCATCCCCATCATAGGTATCGGCCTTACTGCGCACGACAATATCGTCTTTTTCAGGTTGCAGCAGCAAATCAAGCGGCTCTTGATCATATAGAAATACCCGTAGATCAGCCTGCTTTGCCCGCATCAGCGCCCGCTCAATACCGATCCCCTCAACCGTATCGTCAGTTTCACGCAGCCCGGCTGTATCCAAAATAGTCACCGGCAGGCCGCTCAGGTCCATCCGCACCTCGATCACATCACGGGTGGTACCAGCGATTTCCGAAGTGATCGCGGCGTCACGACCAGCCAACCGGTTCAGCAAAGACGACTTGCCCACGTTAGGGGGCCCAACAATTGCCACCTCGAAACCGTCGCGGATCCGCTCGGACATACGCACACCATCGGCCTCTTTGGTAAGTGCGGCCATGACATTATCCAGCAATGCAGTGACTTCGGGCGTGACGTCGACCGGAACGTCCTCGTCGGCAAAATCTATCGTCGCTTCCAACAATGCAGCAGCGCGGATCAGATCAGTGCGCCAGCTTTCGGCCTTGTCCCCCAGTGCTCCTGAAAATACACGCAACGCTTGTTTGCGCTGCGCCTCAGTCTCCGCCTCAAGCAGATCGGACAGACCTTCGATCTGGGCCAGATCAAGACAGCCGTTTTCAAGCGCCCGACGGGTAAATTCACCAGGATCAGCAAGGCGCATACCAGCAATATCACCAAGAGTTTTTAGCACCGCCTTTACAGTTGCAGGGCCACCATGCAAGTGAAGTTCCGCTACATCTTCGCCAGTAAAACTGTGGCCTTTGGCAAAGGTCAAAACCAGTGCCTGATCCAGCAACACACCATCTCCATCCCGCAGCGATCGCAACCCTGTTGTGCGGTGTTCAGGTAGCGATCCAGCAAGCGTTTTAGCCGCCGATAAAGCCTGCGGGCCCGACAAACGGATGACAGCTACGCCGGATTTTCCAAGCGCTGTCGCTAAGGCGAATATCGTGCTCATTTTTCATTTAACCAATTGTTTATAAACAATAAGTTACGTGTTCATTGAATCGAAGAATTCAGCGTTAGATTTGGTCTGCTTCAACTTCGACATCAGGAATTCAATAGCATCTGTAGTGCCCATCGGATTCAGGATGCGACGCAGAACATAGGTTTTCTGTAAGTCGATTTTATTGACCAGCAACTCCTCTTTGCGAGTGCCGGATTTCAGGATGTCCATCGCCGGGTAAATGCGTTTATCAGCCACTTTTCGATCCAGAACAATTTCCGAGTTACCCGTGCCTTTGAATTCTTCAAAGATCACTTCGTCCATGCGGCTACCGGTATCAATCAGCGCGGTCGAGATGATGGTGAGAGAGCCGCCTTCCTCGATGTTCCGTGCAGCGCCAAAAAATCGTTTAGGGCGCTGTAGGGCGTTTGCATCGACACCGCCGGTCAGGACCTTGCCTGACGATGGCACAACAGTGTTAAAGGCGCGGCCCAAACGGGTAATTGAATCCAGCAGGATCACCACGTCGCGCTTATGTTCGACCAGACGTTTGGCTTTTTCGATCACCATTTCAGCAACGGCAACGTGACGGGTGGCAGGTTCGTCAAAAGTTGACGACACCACCTCGCCCTTAACGCTACGCKRCATGTCGGTYACTTCYTCKGGCCGCTCGTCAATCARWAGMACGATCARATAGCATTCMGGRTGATTGRKSGCGATSGAKKKKGCGATSTTYTGCAGYAWMACCGTYTTRCCRGTSCKGGGMGGCGCSACRATCAGRSMSCGCTGGCCTTTGCCRATSGGSSMAAYCAGATCRATGAYCCGRGYYGWYTTRTCYTTGASSKYYGGRTCGYYCWGCTCMAKYKYMARSMSYTCATCCGGATAAAGCGGCGTCAGGTTATCAAAATTGATCTTGTGCTTGTTCTTTTCCGGATCCTGAAAATTGATCTGGGTGATCTTTGTCATTGCGAAATAACGTTCACTATCATCAGGTGCACGGATTACGCCCTCGATTGTGTCGCCCGTGCGCAAGGAAAGTTGGCGAATCATATCGGGAGAAACATAAATATCATCTGGACCGGGAAGGTAGTTAGCCTCGGTTGAGCGCAAGAAACCAAAGCCATCCTGCAATACCTCAAGCACGCCATCGCCAGAAATCTCCCAACCATCCTCGTGGCGCTCTTTCAGAACCGAAAACATGATTTCGCCTTTACGCAT
Source organism: Marinosulfonomonas sp. (assembly GCA_002732995.1). Taxonomy (GTDB): domain Bacteria; phylum Pseudomonadota; class Alphaproteobacteria; order Rhodobacterales; family Rhodobacteraceae; genus Profundibacter. The sequence goes on from NVTS01000025.1 coordinate 22,899, forward strand.
GGTCGATGCGTTTTCTATTTCCAGCTCTTCAGCGTAAACCAGAAGGTCTTTGGGTGACTTTACTTTCAGGTCAGCAAGAGCAAGCGTTTCTTGGGTCATGGGAATAGGTCCTAGGCACACCTAATCTGGCGTGCGGTCATTTTTGCAATGTGAAAAACCACCCACCGGACGGCGGGGTTATGGGCTAAATAGGGGTGCAAGTGCTGGGAGTCAACAATTCCTAGAATTTTAGCACAACAGAAAAGACGATAACAAACATCAGGACCGTCGGCACCTCGTTCATCATCCGGTATTGTTTACCTGATCTGGTATTTTTTCCAACTGCAAATTCCAGCCGACGTGCAGCAAGCCAGAAATGAAACCACGTCATAATGACAATAGATATTACTTTGATCCATGGCCAAACAAAGGACCAGTCAACAACACCAGGAATAGTCACGAGCAACAAACCGAATATCCAAGTTGAATACATTGACGGGCGCATAATCAAGTAAAGAAGTTTACGTTCCATAGTTTGAAACAAAAGATCGGTCTCTGATCCAGATTGAACCGATTCAGTATGGTAAACAAATAACCGAGGCAGATAAAAAATACCGGCCATCCATGCAATCACTGAAATGATATGAAGCGCTTTGACCCAGAGATAATAGTTGGACAATAAATTGATTATCATATCCCACATGGTTTTTCCTCACACTTCTCTGAGTCTTACTAATAATAATTATATAGAAAAGATAAAGATGATGATTATGTAGCGTTGTCAATTTCTGTGGATTATTTCTTTATCCACGGCATTATCCTAATCGGAAAATTGTGTAGATAACCCTGTGGAAAAGATACCTGAGCAATTAAAACCCCAAGAAATACGACAATTCTATGATCTTGGTTTTTGTGGATAAGCCTAGTGTACAAACGTTACCCACAGCGCAACATTATCCTTTTCCACCGTGGAAAACTATGGTGAACTACTTAACAACTGGGCCAGTTATCAACATCATTGTAGTAATGCGTTGTTATCCGGGGATTCGCCCACCAATAATCCTTTGAGTCTTCCACAGGGATATGAACATGACAGATCGCATTATTCTGGCATCCGGCTCGGAAATCAGACAGATTTTATTGCAAAACGCGGGTGTTGAGTTTGAAACCGTGATTGCCAGAATCGATGAAGACGTAATTCGCAGATCGCTTGAGGTGGAAACGACCAGCCCGCGTGATATTGCCGATGTCTTGGCTGAATTCAAGGCTCGGAAGGTTGCACTAAAAGAACCGGAGGCTTTGGTGATTGGCTGTGACCAGACGCTTGATTTTAACGGCAAAGTCATGTCCAAGCCCGCATCAATCAGCGAGGCAAGGGAACAGTTGCAAGCATTTCGCGGTAAGCAACACACACTGTATTCTGCGGCTGTTATCTATGACAATGGCAGGCCGGTTTGGCGGCACACCGGGAAAACACAACTGCAGATGCGTAATTTTTCCGATGCGTATCTGGACAGCTATCTGGAACGAAACTGGCACAGCATTCGCCATTCTGTCGGCGGGTATAAACTGGAAGAAGAGGGTTCCCGCCTATTTTCGCGCATAAGCGGAGATTATTTTGTAGTCCTGGGGTTACCTTTGCTAGAGTTGTTGTCGTATCTGTCAGAACGGGGGATACTGGAAACATGAGCGATATAAAAATCCCGCTGGCCGGCGTTATTGGCTCGCCTATTGCGCATAGCAAATCACCGGCGCTGCATCGGCATTGGCTAGACACCAATAGCATCAAGGGTTTTTACATCCCTATGGATATCAGCCGCGATAATTTGGCAGATGTGATCAGGTCATTGCCCCAACTGGGGTTCGTCGGTGTGAACATTACAATTCCCCACAAGGAAGCCGTGCTGAACCTTGCCGATCTGGTGACGGATCGCGCGGCATTGATCGGGGCTGCAAATACGCTGATCTTTCGCAAGGATGGGATTATTCATGCGGATAATACCGATGGGTACGGGTTTATCGAAAACCTGCATCACGGGGCACCGGGCTGGAATCCCAAGGCGGGGCCGGCAGTGGTGCTCGGGGCGGGTGGTGCTGCACGCGCAGTGATTGCGACATTGATCGAGGTTGGTGTGACAGAAATCAGGTTGAGCAACCGGACACGCAACCGTGCGGATGTGTTGCAAAAGGAATTTGGCTCAAAGATTACGGTGTTTGACTGGGTCAAGGCCGGAAACATGATGGACGGGGCGTTGACCGTCGTGAACACAACGTCGTTGGGAATGGTCGGCAAGCCAGAATTCCGCGTTCCGCTGGATGGGCTTTCATCCAGTGCGGTGGTGACAGATCTGGTTTACGCGCCACTGGATACACAATTCCTGATTAAGGCCCGTGAAATGGGCTGCACAACGGTGGATGGTTTGGGCATGTTGCTGTATCAGGCCGTTCCCGCGTTTGAGCGGTGGTTCGGCAAGCGACCCGTAGTGGATGACACCTTGCGTGCGGCGGTTTTATCTACATGAGGGACGTTCCGTTTCTTATTGGTCTGACCGGATCTATTGGCATGGGAAAATCCACAACAGCGGCAATGTTTGCCGATCTGGGAGTGCCGATCTGGGATGCAGATAATGCAGTTCACCGGCTGTATGATACTGGCGGTGCGGCGGTTGAGCCGATACGCGTGATTTATCCGGAGGCGGTCGTTGATGGCGCGGTTTGTCGCGAGGTGCTGAAACAATGGATCGCCAATGATGTGTCCGCGCTGGGTCAGATCGAACAGGTTGTGCATCCTTTGGTCGCAGCGGACCGTGCAGAATTTATCGGGCAGGCGCAGGCAGATATCGTGCTGTTGGATATTCCTTTGCTGTTTGAAACAGGGACCAGTGAAATGGTGGATGCGGTTGTCGTGGTCACAGTTCCCCCTGCGGTTCAGCGGGATCGGGTGATGGCGCGGGAAGGAATGACGACAGAGCAGTTCGAGGCAATTGTTGCAAAACAAATGCCGGATGCTGAAAAACGTAAACGGGCGGATTATGTGATTGAAACAACCTCGCTAGAGCAAGCCAAAGCGCAGGTTCAGACGGTCTTGCAACAGATAAAAAGGCAAATTGATGCGTGAAATAGTACTCGATACGGAAACCACCGGATTTGAGCCAAGCCAAGGCGACAGGATCGTTGAAATAGGCGCGGTTGAACTGTTCAACCACATGCCAACGGGCCAGACCTATCACCAATATATCAATCCAGAACGCGCCATGCCGACAGCGGCATTCGAGGTGCACGGACTGGGCGATGAATTTCTATCAGACAAGCCGTTGTTCAAAGACATCGCGCAGGTATTTATTGATTTTATCGGTGATTCACGGCTGGTGATCCATAACGCATCGTTTGACATGAAATTCCTGAATGCAGAGCTGAAAAGGGTCAACCGCCCTGAAATTCCTATGAGCCAATCACTGGATACATTGGCAATCGCCCGCAAGAAATTCCCCGGTGCAAATGCGTCACTGGATGGGCTGTGCCGCCGGTTTGGTATTGATAACGCGTCCCGCACCCTGCACGGCGCGTTGCTGGATTCGGAAATCCTGGCCGAGGTATATCTGGAATTGCTGGGTGGGCGGCAATCCGGCTTTGCGCTGGCAACAGATGCTTCATCAGCAGGCTCTGACGTTGATGATACATGGCGCCCGCGTCCGCGCCCAACGGCGCTGGCATCCAAGCTCACCAAAGAAGAAGCCGCTGCCCATGACACCTTTGTAAAAGACATGGGCAACGGCGCGATTTGGTCTAAACCTTAGGCGTCTGCTTTTGGTTTATCTTCAGTTTCGGCACGTCTTGCCAACTCGGAACGATACAGCGCAAGGAAATCAATATTTTCCAGATTAAGCGCCGGGAAGCCACCATCGCTGGTGATGTCAGCAACGATGCGGCGGATATACGGGAACAACATCCGCGGGCATTCGATTAACAAAAACGGGTGCAGCTGATCTTCTGGCACGTTTTCAATCAGGAAAATGCCGCCGTATTCCAGCTCCAGCAAAAACAACGGCTCGCCGCCTGTTTTGTTTTTCGAGGTGATGTTGAATTTGGTCACGACCTCGTACTGGTTATCAACGGGCCGCTTTTTGGCGTCCAGATTAACCTGAACCTGAATGTCTGGCTGAACGTCGCCTTCGACGCCTTTTTGCGCAACAGCATTTTCAAAGGACATATCCTTGATGAACTGCGCAAGAACCTGCATTTTAATTTGTGGGGCTTCGGTGCCGTTTTCGGCCATCTTGTCTCTCCTGATGGAATTATGTTGCAAAGTGGTTAGCAGGTCCGGTGACGAGGCTCAATCCTTTGTCCAGCCTGATGGCTTTCCCGTAGGGGGTTTATCTGGCGTAATTTCGGTATATTCACCATCAATCACGTTTGATGACGGGTTCTGACGATGTGTCGGGGGCGCACCCGTTGTAAACGTCTGCACCTTTATGCGGCTTTTGGCGTATTTGAACGCAGCGGCGCGAAAAGGCGGGAACAGCAGCAAAAATCCGACAGCATCGGTGAAAAACCCCGGGGTCAGCAGCAAAGCGCCCGCAAACAGGATSATTGCGCCATTGGCCAGCGGCTCGGTCGGGTCACGCATTTCTGAAAAGGATCCGCGCACCTGATTCATCGCTGCAACCCCTTGGGTGCGAACCAGCCATGTGCCCAGAAATGCAGTGGCAACCACGATGGCAAGCGTGTTCCACAAGCCCAGAAAACCACCGAGCTTGATAAAAAGTGCAATTTCAATCAGCGGAACTGCAACAAATAATAGAAATAACCCCATAGAACCCTCATATAGACGTAATCGGTGCGTAGACTTGATTGCACCCAGCCCTTACATAGGGGCGAACACCGCCTGTTACCATACTTTAGTCTTTGAAATGAGGTTCTGATGAACGCCCCAATGATCCAACTTCTTGTTTTGGCAGGGATTGCCGTATTCCTGATCATTAAGCTTAAAAGTGTCTTAGGCACGCGCGAAGGATTCGAAAAGCCCCCGGCACAGTCACCACAAGCAGATAGCGCCCAAGAAAAGCGCCAAGCGTTTGAAGTTATCGAGGGCGGGCCGGATCGCGATATCACCGACCACGTTAAAGAAGGTAGCGCTGTGGCCAAGGCACTGGCTGCGATGAAGGATGCCGAACCAAGCTTTGCCGTTGGGGAATTCCTGCAAGGGGCGCGTGGTGCATATGAAATGATCCTGATGGCGTTTGAGCGTGGCGATCTGGAATCGATCAAGCCGTTTTTGTCAGAAGAGGTGTTTGATACATTTGCCGATGTTGTTGCATCCCGTGAAAAACAAGGCCTGACAATCGACGCCCAGTTTATCGGAGTGCGCGAAATTACGCTAACCAAGGCAAAATTCCTGAAAACCAAAAGCCGCGGCGAGGTGACGGTTAAATTTGTTGGCGAATTGACATCAGTGGTGCGCGATAAGGCGGGCGATATTATCGAGGGCAAAGTCAACGAAATAAAGCGCCAGAAAGATGTCTGGACCTTTGCGCGCAACATGGGCACCAATGACCCAAACTGGAAGTTGGTGGCAACAGGGGAATGAAGCATGCCTTTCGGGTTGCGGTGGTATTGGTGGCGATGGCCATGACCCACCCGACCCAAAGCGATGCGGCAGATTACTCACTATTGAAATTCGAGGATCTGGTGGGGTGGGAAGAAGATGACCACACCGCAGCGCTAACCGCGTTTCTGGAAACTTGTTCGATCAACAAAGATAGCGAATGGGCGGCGTTATGCGGGCTGGCCAAATCGCAGCCCAGTGCAAAAACCTACTTTGAGATGTTCTTTCGCCCCGTGTTGATCGAGGATGGAAGGCCCGCGCTGTTCACCGGATATTTTGAACCGGAACTAAACGGGTCATTGCACCAGACACCGCGCTATCGCTACCCGCTATATCGAAAACCCTCTGAAATTCAGACCGGCACCCCGTGGTTAACGCGCCGCCAGATCGAGGAAACGGGTGCGCTGCGTGGTCGGGGGCTGGAGCTGGTCTGGGTTGATGATCCGGTCGAGGTTTTCTTTTTGCAAATTCAGGGGTCAGGCCGTATTCGTCTGCCAAATGGCAAGGTGATGCGCGTGGGCTATGGCGGGGCGAACGGGCGTAAGTACCGGTCTATCGGTCAGGAACTGATCCGGCGCGGGACCTATTCAAAACATCAGGTATCGGCGCAGGTTATTCAGAACTGGGTTGGGCGTAACCCGCATGAGGGCGCAGAACTGTTGCGCCATAACCCGTCCTATGTGTTCTTCCGCAAGGTCACCAAGGTGCCCGCATCCAAAGGTCCGATCGGCGCGATGAACAGATCGGTCACAACGGGGCGCACGTTGGCTGTTGATCCACGGTTCACCCCATTGGGTGCTCCTGTTTGGTTGGAAAAAGACGGGCGTGATGCGATGCGCCGTTTGATGGTGGCGCAGGATACGGGGTCAGCGATCAAAGGTGCGCAGCGAGCCGATATTTTCTTTGGCTCTGGTGATCAGGCGGGGCGAGAAGCCGGCGCCATTCGTGACCCTGGGCGTATGGTGGTTTTGATGCCGATCCAGACCGCATTTTCCCTAGTGCCGGAGTTTRAAGAATGAGCCGCAAGCCGCGTGGTTTGCGACCTGAAGAACGCGAGTTGTGGCAACGGGTGGCCGAACAATCGGTGCCGATACACCCCGTACGGCCACACCCGGTAAAGCAAGCGGTTGAGCGGCTGAACGCAAAACCGCCGAGGCCGCGAGTTCAGGATTTTCGGATTGGACAGAAAGCCCGCAAGGTTGAAACAYCCCAYAATCTGGCCCCGCACGTCACGGACCACCTGATGAACAGCCATGTGCATATGGACCGTAAAACCCACGGGAAAATGAAACGTGGCAAGATGGGACCAGAAGGCAAGATCGACTTGCATGGTATGACCTTGGCGCGGGCGCATCCAGCGTTAACAGGTTTTATCCAGAGCGCATATGGGCAAGGTAAACGGCTGGTTCTGGTGGTGACAGGTAAGGGTAAGGCAGGCACAGGAACCGGCCCAATTCCCGAAAGGCGCGGCGTTTTACGCCATCAGGTTCCGCATTGGTTGCTCGCCCCGCCGCTGGGTGCAATTGTGATGCAGATAACACCTGCGCATTTGAAACATGGCGGTGATGGCGCGTATTACGTTTACCTAAAGCGGCGCAGGTAGCAGGTGTTTTGCCTGCCGTGTTCCCAATCACGCCATGCCGGATGCAAAGATGAAATAGACCGCGATGCCGATCATCTGGTTATCAAACGCAATCCCGTAATCAATCAAAACCCCGGTTAACCCCGGCCCAATGGCTGATCCCAGAACCATGACAGCAGTGGTCATTGCTTTGATGCTGCCCAAGTGGCGGGTGCCGTAAAATTCGGCCCAAAATGCGCTGGGCAMGGTRKWGTTYGCGCCAATTGTCAGCGACATGATCACCATCACCACCGCCGCCCCGAACAGGGTTTGCGCGAAAGACAATAAAAGGAAGGCAGTAACCAGAGGCAATTGGTAGACCGGTGTCAGCCGTGCAGTGCCAAACCTGTCAACCGCCCACCCCGACACAAGGGTTGCGACAACGCCGACAATTGTTAAAAGCGGGAACAGGGCAACAAGGTCAGCGTGGCTCCACCCCTTGGTTTTAGCCAAATGCACCTGCTGGAAAAAGAATGCGGTGATAAATGTGGCAGGTCCAGGCAGGGTGGGCACCATGAACCAGAACAACCTGTGGCCAAGAACCTGACGGCGCAGAGGTAATCCCCCCATTTTTAATGGGGTCCGCCTATAGAATTATGCGGCCATTTTCAGTTTCATAGCAGGTGTGATCCCGCC
>NVTS01000026.1 GCA_002732995.1 Marinosulfonomonas sp.
ACCCAATATGGGCATCGGCAGCATCACACCCGCCCAGAAACTGAGAATGGCCGCGTAAGTTCTACGACCGTATCCCGTTAAAAATGGGATGATTACCATCCGTATCCATGATTCCCGGTTTGCCGTATTTGGCGATGGCCTCCTCCAGCGCCTCAAGCGCTACAGTGGCCTTGAATTTGTCTGAAAAATTCCGTCGCTTCGTCATTCGCGTATCCATTCATTCGTGTGGGATACATCTTAGCACGCCGCCCAAGTTTGCCAGACCACTTCAGCTGAAGGTGGTGATGTTTTTGTCCTGAAAGTGGGCGAGCCGATGAAAATTATCGACATCGCCCGCCGGATGATTGCGATGTCGGGTCGGTCCGTCAAAGAAAATGGCAAGGGCGATATTGAAATTCAGGTCTCTGGCCTGCGCCCGGGTGAAAAACTGTATGAAGAACTGTTGATTAATGATGATAGCCTGTGTGGAGCCCCGCACGAAAAAATTATGCGCGCCGAGGAAGCGATGCTGTCACAGATTGAAGTGGCCTCGACGCTGCGTGAATTACGCGACATATTAGAACGTGGTGACAGCAACGCGATACGCGAGTTGGTTGCGCGGCGCGTTGAAGGGTCCCATTTGCAGGAAGATGTTGATGTGGGCTAAGCTGTGGGTCGCTCAATACAGGCACCTAGGTGTCAGGGCATGAAATCAGAAATTTTTAAGAGGGTGGGTAAGTAACAGTTCACACTTTTTATTTGGCAGTAGGCGCATATGCACTTGTAACCTGCACCCATATCCTGAAAGACAGGAGCAGCTATACTTCGGAGGTAAAATGCTTAAGCGTCCACTTTTCGGAATACTATTGTTGGTATTAGGCGGCTGCGGCGCTGCCTATATTACACCAAAGGTAATCGCTGACGACGATCGAATCCAAGTGCTATCCCTGACCGCCGAGAGTGTGCTGGTCGCCAACCGCTCCTCCTACGAGCCCAAACAATTACCTGCAGGGTTCTTCCAGAATGCTGGCGGAGCAGCAGGGGCCCGTAGTATTTCGGCAGCCCCTCTGCCCAGCCTGAATGAGCAATCGCGCCCACCCCAAGCCATTACCCGTGCTCCGCCTGCTGCCACCCCGGGCCCCTACCGGTTAGGCGTTGGAGATGTGGTTCTAATCGCCACAAAATCGGCTGGCACCACTATTGAAGAGTTGAGCGGCCTTTTGGCAGCACAGAACCGGCGACAGGGCTATACAGTGCAGGATGACGGGGCGATTGCTATTCCTGATGTCGGGCGCGTCCAGCTGGGTGGGTTAACATTGGAAGAGGCCGAGGCGGAAATGTTCCAAAAACTGGTTGAAAACCAGATTGACCCATCATTCAGTCTTGAAATAGCAGCTTTCAATTCCAAGCGGGTCTCAATCGGTGGGGCGGTTGGCAAGCCAACAATTGTACCCATCACACTGATTCCGCTTTATCTTGATGAGGCTTTGTCTCAGGCAGGGGGAGTGGATTCCAGTGATCCCGATTTTGTGACGATCCGGCTCTATCGTGACGGGGCACTTTACCAGTTTTCACTGAATGAATTTAGCCGCCGCCCAAAATTGCAAAAAACCCGCCTGATCGCCGGTGACAGCATTTTTGTCGATACAGAATTTGAGCTGGGCAAGGCGCAAGCCTATTTTGCCGAACAAATCACGCTGGCCGATTTCCGTCGGCAAGGCCGAATACAAGCATTGGCCGAGCTAAATACAGAAATCACCCTTCGCCGTGCCGCCCTTACTGAAACACGTGATAATTACCAGTCGCGCATCGCTTTGGATGCCGTAGATCGCGATTATGTCTATCTGACAGGTGAAGTCACCAAACCAGGCCGTTTCGCAATGCCGTTTGGTCGCAAAGCCACGCTGGCAGATGCGCTGTATAGTGATGGGGGATTTTCCGCCGAGACCGGCAATCCGGCGCAAATCTACGTGTTGCGAGGGTCACCTGATCCGGCCAATGTAGGCGCCGTTACGGCGTGGCACTTGGACGCCAGCAATGCGGTCAACCTGATTGTCGCTACCCGTATGGAGATGCGACCCAACGATGTTATTTTCATTGCAGAACAACCGATCACCCGCTGGAACCGTGTCGTCCAGCAGTTTGTACCGACATTGATCTCGACAGGGGTTGCGGCAGCATCGAATTGAATGTTCCGACAACAAGGCGGATCAGCGGTGGTGTTGCACCTTAATCATGGTCAGAGACCGCACAGGTAGGGATTCCTAAGGGCGTGTGAATTAATTTTCCCGATCTTTTACTCAGATCGAGGTGCCATGCCTGATACATCTACAAACTTGTCCTTGCCATTTATTCAGCCATCACAAGCCCAAAAGCATGTGACTCATAGAGGTGGTCCTACTATTTCGACCCGTTAGCAGCCCGTTTAAGATGGATCAGGGTTTCATTTAGGCCGCTAATCTCGTTTGTCAATCGCAGAGTAAAAAGGGACCAGATCTCGGCGTAAAACCGGGCCACTGAGTTATCGGGTTTCTGCGCTTTGGCGCGTGCGCTCCCCAYGAAGCTAGCGCGTGCCAAAGCGTACCGTCCCTCAAACAGGCACGGCGCACACGCCTATAAATACCCACAAAACACATCTCCCGCCCTCCGCATAAACGAAGGACACAAACTGGCGGTATTTTGCCCCGCTACAACTGCAATATGCAGCCGCTTCTGTGGGCCATTATTGCGCCGCGGTTTACAATGCATTTAGGTGATAGATAAATATCCACTTGAACTCACAATGGAACAAGATTAGTTATGAAGCTATAACTTACCTCCAACAGCGAGCCGCCCCATGACATCCCGAAAAAGTGCATCCGTCCGCCGCGACGATATCCTTTCTGCAACTCTTGATATTGCGTTCAAAGTAGGGCCAACCCGGGTGACAACAGGAATGATAGCAGACCGTCTAAACCTGACCCAACCCGCAATATACAAACATTTCTCGAGCAAGGATGACATCTGGGCAGCTGTTGCAACCTACCTGAGCCAGAAAATCAACGATAACGTCACCCGCAATCAAAGCGAAACCGGTGCGCCGGACACACAGGTTAGATCATTGGTATTGGACCACCTGGAACTGGTGCGGGACAATCCGGCCTTGCCTGAAATTATGTTGATGCGGGATGCCAAGGGCAGCCACGCCATTGTTCAAACCTCGATCCAGTCCAGCATTGGAGCCCTGCGTGCGGCTTTGGTCGCCAATGCCGCCGCCGCTGTAAAGCAAGGTCTGTTTCGCGCTGACATTGACGTGAATGACATCGCCACCCTTATTTTTGGAATTATCCAGAGTTTGGTGCTACGAATGTTGGTAACACGTGATCCAGAAATGCTTATTTCGAACGGGGAGCGGCTGCTGGATTTACAGTTATCCGGCTTTATGAAAGCTGGAGATATGCAATGAAAACCGGCCTTAAACTGATCTTTATCACCTTGCCGCTGGTGCTACTTGGCGTTGGCTTTCTGGCTTATACGATCATCAACAAAAATCCCCCCGAACGGGTCGAGATAAGCGAACGCGCAACGGCAGTGCGCATAATCGTAACAGAACCAAGCGCGGTTGCGCCGCAGGCAACCGGCTATGGCCTTGTCAATCCGGCCCGCACATACGAGGCGATTGCGCAGGTGGGCGGCACTGCCGAATATGTGAACCCGCTGCTGAAAAAAGGCGCTATCTTGCCAGCTGGCTCGGTTTTGCTGCGTTTGTCACCTGCTGATTTTAATCTGGCAATTGCACAGGCCCGCGCCAACATTCGCGCTGCCGAGGCAAGGCTCGCCGAGTTCGCCGTGTCTGAATCCAATCTTACCTCGGCATTGGAAATCGAACAGGAGACGTTCGAGCTAAAGGCCAAAGATCTGGAACGTGTTGAGCGCCTGTTCACCGCTGGAACTGCCTCGCAAACCGCACGCGACGGGGCGCGGGCCGCGATGTTGGCGCAACGTCAAAAGGTGCTAAATCTGGAAAGCTCGCTTGCCTTGCTTCCAACCCAGAAGGCCGTGCAGTCCGAACAAATCGCGGTATATCAGACCACCCTTGAAACCGCGGCACTAAATCTGGAACGCACCGAATTAACCATACCATTTGCCGCACGGGTTGCCTCGGTCACGGTCGAGGTTGGGCAATTTGTGCGAGTGGGGCAGGCCGCAGCCATACTTGACGGGATCGACTCAGCCGAGGTTGAGGCGCAAATATCAGTGGCCGATCTGATGATGCTTTTGCGCATCGATGACAGTGCAACATCCTCGCTGCCCTTTGACCCGTCAGCGATGACTGCCCTTTTGCACGGGTTGGGCGTATCGGCGAATGTCCGGTTGCAACTGGGTCAAACCACGCTGGACTGGCCCGCCGCGCTGGACCGGATCAGCGATACGATTGACCAGAAAACCGGAACCATCGGGGTGATCGTAAAAGTTGATAACGCCTATAGCAGTGCGTCGCAGGGCCAACGCCCGCCCCTGACCAAAGGTATGTTCGTCGAGGTGACGCTAAATGCGCAACCCGTTCAGGGAGCGATCATTCCACGCAGCGCAATACGCAATGGACAGGTTATGATCGCCGACAAGGACAACCGCCTTGCGTTCCTGCCAGTTCAGCCATATCTGGTGCGGGGTGAAATTGCGTTGGTGAAACAAGGGCTTGCGCCGGTCACCCGTGTCATTGTCAGCAGCCCCAGTCCGATCGTTCCGGGGATGCTGTTAAACATCACCCACGATGATATGTTGATGGAACAACTGACGCAAACAGGCCGCACAAAATGATCCGGTTTTTTGCGAGCCACCCGACAATATCAAACCTGTTGATGATCCTGTTCTTGTTGTCGGGGTTACTGGTTGCCCCCAGCCTGTTGCGCGAAACATTCCCCCGTGCCGCGCCAAACCAGGTCGAGATCACCGTGCCCTACCCGGGGGCCCGCCCCGAAGACGTCGAAACCGCGATTTGTGAACGGATCGAGAATGCACTGGACGGTGTAACCGGCATCGAGCGACATTCTTGTGAAGCACGCGAAGGGTCCGCGCGGGCCGTTGTCCGGATGAACGAAGGCAATGATWWYSMAMMWTTTGTTGCCGATGTAAAATCCGAAGTCGATGCTATTAACGAATTTCCAGATCGCGCCGAAGACCCGCTGATCAAGGCGTTAGGCCTGACCGATTTCGTCGCCTCGGTTTCCCTCACAGGCCCGGTGACACGCACAGACCTAAAGGATTACGCCGAAGATATCCGCACCCGAATGCTGCGCTGGGGCGGGATTCCCAAGGTTGACATCAAGGGGTTTTCCACCCGCGAATTGCGTGTCGGACTAAACCCCGCCGCCCTGCAACAATTCGGAATATCCGTGTCTGATGTAGCCCGCGCCATTGAAACCGGTAGTGTCGATTTACCAACCGGCAGCATCGAGACATCCTCGGAAACTCTGTTGATCCGCGTCGCCGAGGAACGCCGCGACAGTGCCAGCCTATCCGCGTTGATCGTGCGTTCGGCCAGTGCGGGTGGGCAGGTTCGACTGGGTGAAATTGCGACGATCACCGAACAATTTGCGCTGGACGATGATCAGATCATCTTTGATGGCAAAGCTGCGGCGGTGCTGGACATCACCAAAACCCGATCCGAGGWTTCCTTGCGGATCATTGATGCCCTTACCGCGTTTCTAGACAATGAGCGCCAGCAGGCACCGSCCGGCGTGGTGATGGAAATTACCGCTGACGGGGCCTCGGTGGTGCGGGACCGGCTAACCCTTGTCGTGGTGAACGGCCTTCAAGGGCTGGCGCTGGTGTTCCTTGTGCTGTGGTTATTCTTCGSGTTCCGGTTTTCGTTCTGGGTCGTGATGGGCTTGCCGGTTTCATTCATGGGCGGCGTCGCTTTGATGGCGCTTGTCGGCTATTCGCTAAATCTGATGACAACGCTGGGCCTGCTGATCGTGATCGGTTTGTTGATGGATGACGCCATAGTCATCGCGGAAAACATCGCCCGCTTGCGCGAAAAAGGCCGCAGCCCGCTTGAGGCCGCGACCGAAGGGGCAGCACAAGTGTTTCCAAATGTGATGGCCTCATTCGCCACCACCGCAATGATCTTTGGCTCGCTCGCCTTTCTGTCTGGCGATCTGGGGGCGGTGTTGCGCGTGGTGCCGGTGGTGATGCTGTTCGTGTTAATGGTGTCATTGGTCGAGGCATTCCTGATCCTGCCACACCATCTGGTTCACACGCTTGAGGTGCAGAAAAAACCGGGCCGCGTGCGGGCGTGGGTTGAAAAATCAATGAACTGGGTGCGTGAGGAGGCCGTTGGCCCGATCGTCGATCTAACCATCCGCTGGCGCTATGCCACAGCAGGCATCGCCTTTGCGATACTGCTGGTTTCCGCCAGCATGCTGGCAGGTGGGTATCTGAAAYTCACCGCCTTTCCCGAACTGGATGGTGATACTATCGTCGCGCGGGTTCTGCTACCGCAGGGCACACCGCTGGCGCGCACCGAAAACATCGTGGCCCAACTTGAGGCCGGGCTGGACAAGGTCAACAAAGAATTATCACCGCAACAGCCAGGCGGGGTTGATCTGATCCAGAATGTTTCGGTTTTCTACGGGGTTAATCGTGATGCGTTTGAAACGGGGGCGCATGTGGTCACAGTCAGCGTTGATCTGTTGCCATCCGCCGACCGCATCAGCCGCCCCGACGCCATTATGGAGCTGTGGCGAAACACCGTTGGTCCGCTACCCGATGTCCTAAGTTTGAAATTCGCGGAATCCACTATGGGGCCTGCCGGCATCGCCATTGATCTGCGCCTGAAGGGTGATGATCTGGTGGCGCTGAAATCTGCCGCAATCGAATTGCAGGACTGGGTCTGGCAATATCAGGGTGTGACATCGGTTATGGATGACCTGCGCCCCGGCAAGCGTGAAATCCAGATCAAGCTGAACAACGCGGCTGGCCCAATGGGGATCACGGCCGCGATGATCGCCGATCAGTTGCGCGGTGCCTATTTTGGCACCACGGTCAGCGAAATGCAGGTCAACGGGCAACTGCTTGAGGTGACAGCCCAGTTTGCCGATGCCGATCAGAAAAGCCTCGCCAGATTTGATACATTCATTATCACCCGCACGGATGGATCCTTTGTGCCGCTTAGCGTGGTCGCCGATGTGGAAATTGGCCAAGGCTATAGCCGGATTAACCACGAAAACGGTATCCGCACCGTTACTGTTCAAGGCACTATTGATACGCGGATTGCCAACTCGAACGCAATTGTCGGCGATACCATGTCAACATTTGTGCCCGACCTTATGGAGCGTTATCCCGGCGTTCATATCGATGTCGAAGGCCAGAATGCCGAAGCGGGGAAAACCCAGAAATCCATGCTCAAGGGGTTYAYRRYYRGMMTSRWTRRCSTCYTYWWKMWSCWWMRWYTTATNTTCCGNKCGKMTKTGRRMMMSWTYGKKKTGATNMYMRWYAWTMMKKWKWYKMWKAMSKKMYCRMYTWWWKRYYWCWWKGCWATGGGGCTGRATTTTTCRATGCCCAGYATGYTKGGMTTTGTSGCRCTGGCGGGGGTTGTGGTGAACAATTCAATCCTGCTGGTTGATTTTATCAAACACGAGCACGGCGATGCCATGACGGTGGCCATCGCCGCCGGGCGTGCCGCCCGTGCCCGTTTTCGCGCCATTTTCCTAACCACCACCACCACCATCGCTGGCATATTACCGATCCTGATGGAAACCAGCCTTCAGGCCCAAATCCTGATCCCGCTGGTGACCAGCCTTGCGTTTGGCCTGCTATCTGCCAGCCTTATCGTGCTGTTTGTCCTGCCCGCCATCTATGCAATTTTGGATGATATGGGGCTTAGTTCTYTGGCCAAAGAGCGCAAACAGGCGGCGGCGGAATAGGCCACCGCCTGTTATTTAGCCAGCAGATTACGCGACGCGGTCACCCTTTTTTATTTTGACCGTCCGGTTATCAACCGCTGGCAGCATCCGCGCCGGATCACGGGTGACCATTACGTCGATCACCGTAGGCTGGCCCGTTTCGGCAAACGCTTCGGCCAATGCAGGAGCCAGATCATCGGGGGCTTCCACCCTGATCCCGTGGCAACCCATCGCCTCGGCCACATTGGCGTAATTGGTTTCCGACAGGTCAGAGGATTGGTAATTCCCCTCGCCATACATCAGGTGTTGCAGCGCCTTCACATAGCCCGAGGCGGCGTTGTTCACCACGATGATGGTGACACCCAAATTCATCCGTCGCGCCGTTTCCAACTCACCCAGCACCATGTTGAAACCACCGTCKCCSGTCAGSCCGACCACMRYCGCATCGGGCRYSGCCAGYTGCRCMCCCATSGCRCCGGGCARWCCRTARCCGATMGAGGCAAAGCCGCGGTCCGGCACAAAGGCGCGGGTGGCTTTTTTGGTGTCAAACAGCAACCCGCCCCAATGGGCCGCWAAGCCGCCATCGGCAATCAGGTAACCATCATCGGGCAGCGCTTTGTTGATTTCAGTGATCAGGCGGGCCATGTGAACGGGGGATTCGTCAGAATAGAGCCGCTCGGACACGTCCTTGCGCCACGCCTCCATGGCGATCGGAATTTCCGCCAGATACGCCGCGCGGTCCGTTTTTTGTTGCGCCGCATTTCCGTTCAACRCCGCTGAAATATCCTCAAGCCCCGCCTTGGCATCGCCCCATAGGCGCAGCGTTGGCTGATAGGTCCGCCCCATTTCCTCGGCCACAGAATCCAGATGGATCACCCGCGCCCCTTTGGCTGGAATTGAATAACGCTTGGTGGCGATTTCGCCCAGTTTGCAACCGACCACCAACAGGCAATCGCTTTTCTCGATCAGATCATTGGCAATCCGGTCATAGCGTCCAAACAGCCCCGCACTTAAGGGGCTGTTGCAGGCAATAGAGCCTTTGCCCGTCAGGGTGTGAGCCACTGGAATACCGCAAGATTCTGCAAGGTTAGTCACTGCTTCTTGGGCACCAGAAAGGTGAATGCCACCGCCGGTCAGCAGCATCGGGCGTTTGGCTGCGGCCAGCATTTTGGCGGCCTCAACCACACCATCGGCATCGGGACGGCAACGGATCGCGGGGATTTGGCAATGGGCGGGGTCAGCCACAAAATCGCTTTCCTCGAATTCAAACTCCCCGTGCGCCACATCTTCAGGCACCGAAATCACTACCGGACCAGGGCGGCCAGATGTGGCCAGCATAAAGGCGCGGCGGATCATTTCAGGGATCCGCGCCACCGATTCAACCCGCAGCAATTCTTTGCAGGCGGGCCGTAAGATGGCGACCTGATCGGTCTCTTGCGTCATGTTTTTACCCGCGTGGTCACGGTTGGCATCGCCAATGATCGCCACAATTGGTGATCCTGCATTCAACGCCTCGACCAATCCGGTGACAAGGTTTGTCGCGCCAGGCCCAAGCGTGGCATCGACCAGTCCGACGCGGCCCGACACCTTGGCATAAGCGTCGGCGGCAAACACCGCGCAACGCTCGTCATTGATCAGGTTGTGGTTCAGCCCCAATCGGCGCGCCGCGTCATAGAACGGCAGCAGTTGGAAGCCGCCCATACCAAACATTGGTCCCGCATTATGGGCCAGCAGCATCCGTGCGATGGCTTCGCCACCTGTCATTTCATCCATCGTCATTTTCCTAATGTCTCCTGTGCTGCTGTGACAATCATAGCTTCGGTCACCCGCATTTTATCTTCCAGATTTGGCGCGTAAGCGACCAAGGACCGTGGCGCGCCCAAGCGCCGGACAGGTCCGCGCAATGCGTCGCCTGCTTGCTCGACCACGGTCGCAACCACCTCGGCCCCGAAACCGCCAACGGCCACCGATTCATGTGCCACAACCAAGCGGCCGGTTTTGCGCACCGATGCAATCACTGCCTTTTTGTCCCACGGCCACAGGCTGCGCAGGTCGATCACCTCGGCGTCTACACCTTGCGTCGCCAAGGTTTCAGCGGCCTTTACGCAAAGGTTCGCTGTGTCCGACCAACTGACAACCGTCACGTCCGAGCCTACCCGTCGAATGACTGCTTCTCCTAGTGTAGCCTCAAGCGATGTATCCACCTCGCCCTCCATGCCCCAGATGTTTTTGTGCTCCAGATAGACCACCGGATCATCACATTTTATCGCCGCTTTCATCATCGAATAATTGTCCTGCGGCGTGGCGGGACAGACCACCACCAGACCCGGAATATGAACATACCAGCTTTCCAGAGATTGCGAATGTTGCGCCGCCGAAGACCGCCACAAACCTATCGGTTTTCGGATCACCATCGGCGCGCGGGACTGGCCGCCGAACATGAACCGCGCCTTGGCGATCTGGTTGACCAACTCATCCGTGGCACAAAGCGCAAAATCGGAAAACCGCATCTCAACGATGGGTCGGGTGCCAACCATCGCCGCGCCAAAGGCCGCGCCCATAATCGCCGCTTCAGAGATCGGCGCATCCGCGATGCGGTCTTTGCCAAACTCCTCTTGCAGGCCCAGATACTGGCCAAACACCGATCCACGGCCCAAATCCTCACCGAGACACCAGACGGCTTCATCCGCATGCATCATCTCGCGGACAGCCTCGCGGCTGGCCTCTACATAGGTCATTTTCACCATCAGTATGCCTCCACTACCGGACTGCCGATGTCCTGAACATCCATCATTGCAGTGTCCTCATTCGGGAACGGTGAGGCGGCTGCATCGGCCAACACCTGCACCATTTCGGCCTGTGCGGCGGCGTGGATTTCATCCAGTTCCGCATTGCTTAACCCCATCGTTTCAAGCACATCACGTTGGCGGGCAATCGGATCATTTTCCGCTTCTTGTCGTGCTGCCTCACCCTCGGGCCGGTATCCGGCGGGATCAAAACTGGTGTGCCCCGTGCGCCGATAAGTGATCGCGTGCAGCATTTCCGGCCCACCACCGGCACGAATGCGAGCGGTGATTTCAGCCGTAACATTGGCCACCGACTCGACGTCATTGCCATCCACCGTGGTTGCCCGCAGGCCCAGCGCTTCGGCCCGCACCGCGGCACCACCGCCGCCTGTGACGGACGAGGTTTTTGTGGTCGCTGARTACTGGTTATCCTCGCAGATAAACAGGATCGGCAGATCAAACACCGAAGCCCAGTTCAACCCTTCCAGAAACGGGCCACGATTGATCGCGCCGTCGCCGAAAATATCGACAACGATGCAGTTGCTGCCCTGTAGTTTGAACGCATGCGCGGCCCCTGCCGCGATGGTAATGTTGGCTCCAACCACGCCGTTGGCCCCCAGCATGCCGACGCTGAAATCAGCGATGTGCATCGAGCCGCCCTTGCCGCCGCAACAGCCCCCCTCGCGGCCCAAAAGTTCTCGCATCATCGCCAGCCCGTCAGCGCCCTTGGCCAAGGTGTGCCCGTGCCCACGATGCGTCGACAGCAGGATATCATCCGTGTTAAAATTGCACATCACGCCGGCTGCCACGCCCTCTTGGCCAATCGAGGGGTGGATCGCGCCCAGCACCAGCTTGTCGCGTTCAGCGGCCAGACAGGCCTGTTCTTCAAATGCACGGATCCGTTCCATCATCGCCAGCAATTCGCGGGCGCGCTTGGTGTTATGATCTGATGTTGTCATCTCTATCCTTGCTCCATTTCATCCATCCGGCGCGCCAATAGCGTCGCTTCCTGCGTGAGGGCTGGTATGAGTGTTTCGTTGGTCCGCTCAAAGGTCATTCGGGCATCAACCGCGCCGATTGCCAACGCTCCGACCACGCGTTTGCGGGCGGTGATGACCGGTACCGAAACGGCACTGGTTCCAGCCACAATCCGGCCGATATTGGCGGCATAACCGGTTTCTTGATAGGCGGCAAAGCCCGCCGAAATATCCGCATCCGTGATGCCGTATTCCGCCATCCAGCCCCGATTGGCGGCAAGGATTGCAGTACGTTTCTCATCGCCCAACGCGCAAAACAGCGCCAGCGCGCCCGCCCCAACCCCCATCGGGCGTCTATCGCCAATGTTCAGGGTCAATGTGCGGATCGGATAGGCCCCCGTCGCCCGCGCCACGCAGATCGCGGCAGCACCTTCGGGGACCGACAAGAAAACTGTGTCTTCTGACAACGCCGCCAACCGCGCCATACCGCGCTGTGCCATGCCTGCGATGTTGCTGCGAGCAGCGGTTTGGGAAATTTGCGCCAGTTTGTGGCCCAACAGGTATAGGCGGCTTTCAGGGTCCTGAAACACAAACCCGACGTCCTGCATATTGGCCAGAACCCGAAATGCGGTGGTCTTGGAAAATTCGCTGCGTTCGACAATCTGGTTCAGCGCCAGCCCGTCGGGGGCCAGAGTCAGCACATCAATGATGCGGGCTGCGCGAGCTATCGACCCTGTTATCGCTGCAATTTCTGTCATGCCCCACCATTATTCCGTTTATCGGAACGATCTGTTCTGATAAGGTGTAATCCATTCAAAGCGCGAGTCAAGAACCATGACCATCGAATTACTGGATTCCATCACCGATGCCACGGATGCCACTGTCGGCAAAATCGTGGTCAGCGGGTCGCACGGCGGCCTGTATCCGGCGGCGGCGGCCTCACTGGCTGGTACGCGGGCGGTGCTGTTTAATGACGCGGGCATCGGGCTGGAGCAGGCGGGAGTTGCGGGGGTGTTGGCGCTGGCCGATGTGGGCATGGCGGCGGCGGGGGTGGACTGCAACACTTGCCGCATCGGATCAGCCAAGGATACGTTGGAACGCGGTGTGATCAGCACGGTGAACAGCGTCGCAACATCGCTGGGTATCACCACAAGCATGTCGGTGGAGAGGGCCGTTTTGTTGATGGCAAAGGCCATGAGCCCGCACGCACGCCTAAAACCACATGTCGAAAGCCGCCAGGCCGTAGCCATCGGAGCGTATGGGCTTACTGTTGAACTTCTCGACTCTGCCTCGCTGGTCAACGCCAGAGACACCGGCAAAATTGTGATTACCGGATCACACGGCGGTCTGATCGCCGGTGATGCGACCCGTGCTATCAAAGCCCCCGTTCGCATTGCCGTCTTTAACGACGCGGGGCTTGGGGTGGATAACATCGGCACCTCACGCCTGCCCGCATTAGAGGCCCGCACCATCGCCTCCGTCACCGTATCCTGCGATACAGCCCGTATTGGCGACGCGGCTTCGGCCTTGGAGACCGGTATTATATCAGCGCTGAACCCATCCGCCCAAAAAATGGGTGCCGCCATAGATATGCCTCTGTCCACTTGGCTATCTATCCTCACCCGCTAGACAGATAACGATACAACCGCTATCCGTTTCCCATGAAAAAAACTGTTGATCCGCTATCCTCTATCACGGACGCGCTGACCTGCTTTCAAAACGGTCTGGCGCAAATGCAAACCGCCATCGCCACGCCGGAACTGGCGCTGGCGGTCACTGGTGCCGCAGRCCTAATCTTTAATATGAAGGGGCGGTTGATCCTGTCAGGCATCGGCAAAAGCGGCCATATCGCCCGCAAGCTGGCCGCGACGTTTGCCTCCACTGGCACGCCTGCGTTTTTTGTTCATGCATCCGAGGCCAGCCACGGCGATCTGGGCATGATCCAAAGTGACGATGTGCTGCTACTGCTGTCATGGTCCGGTGAAACCAAGGAGTTGGCAGACACCATCGCCTATGGCCTGCGGTTCGACGTGCCGATAATCGGCATCACGGGGCGCGCCAACAGTACGTTGGCGAACAAGGCGCAGTTCCCTATCGTTCTGCCCAAGTCCGAGGAGGCCTGCCCGCATAACCTTGCTCCGACCACATCAACCCTGCTGCAACTGGCGATGGGCGATGCGCTGGCGGTGACGTTATTGCGGATGCGCGGGTTCACCGAGGAGAGTTTTCGCAATTTCCATCCGGGTGGAAAGTTGGGATCAGCCCTGATGCCGGTGCGCGATATCATGCACAAAGGTGCGGACCTGCCGCTGGTGGCACTGGACGCGCCGGTGATCGAGGTCATTTCCGAGATTTCTGCCAAAGGGTTTGGCATTGTCGGGATGCAGAATCCCGATGGATCACTTGCGGGGGTGATTACGGATGGCGACATCCGGCGTTACCTGGAAAGCAACGCGCAAGGCACCTTGCAATCGGTGATTGGTGACGCCAAGGCCGTTAGCCTGATGACCAAAGGCGGCGTAACGATTGCCCCTGACCGTTTATCCGCACGGGCACTGAATGTGATGCAGACAAAGCGGATCACAGCCGCCTTTGTTATAGACGAGGGCATACCCGTCGGGCTGATCACTGTGCATCAGCTGCTGCAACAGGGCGTTGCATAGCCCCCGCGATAATAGAACGCCTCTGCATATCGAGGGTAATATTACAGCCCTTTGTTCAGAGCTTCTAGGCGTTCCAGATTAACAATCGAACTCAGCATCAAACGGTCCTGGCTCCAGTCGCTCTGATCTTGTATCGCGATTGTTGATACCGCGATCAAACCGATCAGCACTGCCATCAGCCAGCGTTTCGGACGATGGGATTGCATTTCCCCTTGCGACCTACACAGCGATTCAATTCTTTGCTGTAATAACCTGACCCCGTCGACACCGATTATTTTTCGCTGACACTGAACCAGTGCGACGCTCGGCAGCGCGATCCTGTCGCGGGGCGGGTTGGCCAAACTGTCACGGCAAACCCGCAGTAAGCAATCGCAATATGCCCGCACCCCAATATGTTTGTGTTGTAAAACCTGTTGGTCGCACGCCAATTCGCGCAATTGTTCGATCTGGCGTTTCCAGAAATAAATAACAGGGTTCCAGAAAAACACGGATTTCAACAACTCCAGCCCGATCTCCCATTCAACATCCCGCTGGCGAAAGTGTTGGAATTCATGGGCGAGCGCGATTTTCAAATCTTCACTGCGTGACAGCATTGCGGACGGAATTACTATGTAGCGTTTTCGGAGGCTGCGGGCGGAAAATGGCACTGATGTGGTATCAGACAGGCGCAGATGCAGGGTTCCTAAGCGCCGCCAAGGATAGCTGCGGCCGATGATGTTGCGCAGTTGAAATCCGGCAATAACACAACGCAGGAAAAAACCCAGACATCCGGCAATCATCAGTGCCGCAACCATGAAGCCCAACCACCCCGTCGGCTGCAACAGGTTGACACGCAAGGTATCACGCAACCTTAAAGCCTGTTCAAATTCAACGGCCTGCATTTCAAAGCTGCCATTCAGGTATTGGGCCAGAACAAAGTCTGACAGATTAAGCGAAAAACCGGCAGGAAGGGCGCCATACTGGCCTGCCAGATTGAACCCTAATACAAAAAGAGGGCTGAACAATATCGCCAGAAAGACGCAATTTAACAGGCGTAGTTGGGTGGAGTAGGCATATTTCA
The DNA here is from genome assembly GCA_002732995.1 of Marinosulfonomonas sp. Taxonomy (GTDB): domain Bacteria; phylum Pseudomonadota; class Alphaproteobacteria; order Rhodobacterales; family Rhodobacteraceae; genus Profundibacter. Next base: position 15,352 of record NVTS01000026.1, read on the forward strand.
TGCCAGACCGGTTAAGTATAAACCGCACAATCAGCCAAAGGGAAAACGAAACCACAAGAAGAATATTGATGTTGATATAGGCATTAAAAATCGAGCTAGCTTGTATCATTTTTCAACCTCTTTTCGATCAAGGCCCGAATTTCCTCTAGCGCGTCTTCTGTCATGTCTGAATCATCGACAAGCCGTGCAACCAGAATGGACGGCGTGTTATCGAATAGATTCTCCGACAGTTTTTTCAGCGAGCGCGATTGATACGCGTCTTTTTCCAGCAAGGGTTTGTAGATAAATGTTTTGCCCTGTTTTGTGCTGGTGACAAATCCTTTTTGTTCAAGTATCCGCAAAATCGTGGCGGCAGATGTATAAGCAAGGTTGCGCGTCGGCGACATTTTGGCCAACACGTCGCGCACAGATCCTTGCTCCAACTGCCAAAGCAGGGTCATGAATTCCAGTTCGACCTCGGTCAAAAATTCAGCTTTTTTATCTTTCATTCGCATCTTGCCTAGGAACCTTACCTGTAAAACCACTCACCCAAGCCACTAAATACGAAAGCGTTAGTTTTCCCAAGGGTTTTTTTCGCCCACAATGTGCGCCTTCACACCTTCCAAAAACAAAATACCCCCCAGCAAATACTGAATCCCAATGGAAACCATAGCGGTTCGCCCATAATCCCCAGCCACGCCAGAAAAATGTAAGCCGTGCCCAGAAACGAGATAAACAACCGGTCCCCGCGCGTGGTTGTCAGGCCCAGAACCCCCTTGCGTTCACCCCCACCGGGGTGGCGAATTTCGATAATTGTCAGCACCGCCATTGCCGAAAATATTCCGATAAAGACAAACGCCGTTGGCCATGTCCATGCCATCCAACCCAGCATCACACCCTCCCCAGGGCAAAGCCCTTGGCGATGTTATGGCGCACGAAATAAATCACAATCGCACCGGGGATGATGGTCAGGGTGCCAGCGGCAGCCAACAGCCCCAACTCGTAACCGGCACTAGAGGCGGTTTTGGTCATGGTGGCGGCGATCGGTTTGGCCGAAACGGACGTCAGGGTTTTGGCCAGCAACAGCTCCACCCACGAGAACATAAAGCAGAAAAACGCAGCCACCCCGACGCCGGATTTGATCGTCGGCAAAAATATCGTGGTGAAAAAGCGCGGGAAGGAATAGCCGTCAACATAGGCGGTCTCGTCCAGCTCTTTGGGTACCCCGCTCATGAACCCTTCTAATATCCAGACCGCCAACGGGATGTTGAACAGAGCATGCGCCAAGGCAACAGCAAGATGGGTGTCGAACAATCCCACGGCGGAATAARGTTGAAAGAATGGCAGAGCGAACACCGCCGCTGGCGCCATCCGGTWTGTCAGCAGCCAGAAGAACAGCTGTTTGTCACCCAGAAAACTAAAGCGGGAAAAAGCATAGGCAGCCGGCAGTGCCACGGTCAGCGAAATCACCGTATTCAATGTCACATAAATGATCGAGTTGAAGTAACCCCAGTACCATGTCGGGTCGGTGAAAATTACCCGATAATTTTCGAGTGTAAACTTTTGCGGGAACAAAGAAAACCCTGACAGGATTTCGCCGGTTGTTTTGAAGCTCATCGAAACCAGCCAATAGATCGGCAGCATCAGAAACAGGATGTACAGTATCGGGATCAGGCTACGTTTTTTCATCTTTCACCCTCCTTTCTAGTTGCTGTCTTGCTTGTTCATCAGCGTATAGAACAGCCATGAAACCAAAAGCGTTATTGCGAAATATATCAGTGACATGGCCGCTGCCGGGCCAAGGTCAAACTGCCCCAGTGCGATCTTGACCAGATCGATTGACAGCAGCGTGGTAGAATTTCCCGGGCCACCGCCGGTCAGCACGAACACCTCGGTGTAGATGTTGAAACTGTCCATGAAGCGCAGAAGAATTGCGATGGTCAGAACCTGTTTCATTTTTGGCAGCTGGATGTATCTGAACACCGCCCAGCTGGAAGCGCTGTCAATTTTGGCAGCCTGATAATAGGCGTCAGGGATCGCCACCAACCCAGCATAACTGAGCAGCACAACCAGCGACGTCCAGTGCCACACGTCCATGATAATGATCGTCACCCACGCTGCAAACGGGCTTTGCGTCATGTTATATTCAATGCCAAGGGTTGTGTTCATCAGATACCCCAAAAGACCGATGTCAGGCAGGGTGAAAATGTTCCACATTGCGCCAACCACATTCCACGGGATCAGCATTGGCAGCGCCATCAGCACCAGACAGATCGACACCCAGAACCCTTCTTTTGGCATGGCCAGTGCGATCATAATGCCCAGCGGAATCTCGATTGCCAGAATAAGGCCAGTGAACAGAAACTGGCGCCCCAGAGCCGCATGGAACCTGTCAGAATTCAGCAGGCTTTCAAACCAGCCCATGCCCTCCCAAAAGAACAAGTTGTTGCCAAAGGTTTCCTGAACCGAATAATTCACCACCGTCATCATCGGGATCAGCGCATTGAACGCCACCAGCAACAATACAGGGGTCACAAACAGCCAGCCTTTTTGGTATTGCTTCTTCATGCGCCTACTCCTGCGGCCTGACTTGCGATCCAGCCATCCCGGTACAGGCGGGTCTGGTTTTGCCGAAAGCCGAGGGTAACGGTTGCGCCCTGTTCGGGCGCCTCGCCAATGACTATGGCTTTGATCTTGGTATTTCCAACGCGAGCCTCGACCACAAAATGGTGTCCGACATCTGCTATTTTGCTGATTTGCGCTTCAATATCGCCCACACCAATTTTTACATATTCAGGTCGAATACCTATTTCCACGATCCCACCTTCTCCGTTAGTCGGCCCTTCCAGCAACACCTGTTGGCCATTGAAAAACGCCTGATCACCCCGAACCTTGCAAGGCAGAATATTCATTCCGGGGGAGCCGATAAAATGGCCGACAAACGTGTGGGTCGGGCGATCAAACAACTCGACCGGTGTGCCGATCTGCACGATCTCGCCGTCCTGCATCACCACAACCTGATCGGCAAATGTCATCGCTTCGGTCTGGTCATGGGTCACATAGATCATCGTGGCGCGCACCCGCTGGTGCAGCTCTTTCAGCTTTGATCGCAACTTCCATTTCAGGTGCGGATCAATGACGGTCAGCGGCTCGTCAAACATCACCACATTCACATCGTCACGTACCAGCCCACGGCCCATTGATAGCTTTTGCTTGTTGTCTGGCGACAACCCGGCTGCACGCCGTTTCAACATATCGTCGACTTCCAGCATCTCGGCGATCTCGTTCACACGGCGAGTGACAGTCGCCTCGTCCACACCGCGATTGCGCAGGGGAAAGGCAAGGTTATCGTAGACCGTCATCGTGTCATAAATCACCGGAAACTGGAAAACCTGTGCGATGTTGCGTTGATCCGGCGGCAGGGCGGTAACATCAGCATCATCAAACAGAATACGCCCCTCGGACGGGGTAAGCAGCCCTGAAATGATGTTCAGCAGTGTGGTTTTTCCGCAACCCGATGGCCCCAGCAATGCATATGCTCCGCCATCATCCCACGTCAGGTCAATTTCCTTTAACGCGTAATCCTCCGGCACCTTGGGGTTCGGATAATAGCTGTGCCGCAGATTTGAAAGTGTGATTTTTGCCATGCCTTACCCCCTATGCCACACGCTTGCCATCGGCTGCGAAATAGAAACACTTGGTGGTGTCCATGTAAAAAGTATGATCCTCACCAATTTGATAAGGATGCACACCGTGGGACAACGACACCCAGTTGCTGTCTCCAATTTGAAAATGCGCCGAGCTGATAGAGCCGCTCAATTCTGTCACCTGCACCTTACCCGTCAGTCCAACTGCATCGTCCAGATGGCGCAATGGCGAGACATGGACAGGACGAACCGCGACGGTATAATCACCGTCCCTTAGCCCCAATGCGTCACCAGTGAGCGGCCAGCTTGTGCTGTCGTTCAGCACTGCTTGATCCCCCTGTTTGCTGATCACCGATGAATTAATCGGTGGGTCGGAAAACACCGCTGCCGATATCAGATCTTGAGGAGTGCGGTATATTTCAGCTGTTGGCCCAAACTGGGTGACATGCCCGTCGTTCATCAACGCGGTGTAGCCGCCCAACAGCAGGGCCTCTTCGGGCTCGGAGGTGGCATAAACCACCACAGCGCCACGTCCGGCGAATAGTTCGGGCAATTGGTCGCGCAATTCTTCGCGCAGTTTGTAGTCAAGGTTGGCCAATGGTTCGTCCAGAAACACCGCCTTGCTTTCCTTGGCAATTGCCCGCGCCAATGCCGTGCGTTGCTGTTGCCCGCCGGATAATTCATGCGGGTGCCGGTTCAGCATTGGGCGTAGTTGCAGGATGTCGGCGGCTTCTTCGACCCGGCCCTGAATTTCGGATTTGGCCATGCCAGCCACCTTTAGCGGCGAGGCGATATTGTCGAAAACCGTCATGTGCGAGTAGTTCACAAAGAACTGGTGCACAAAACTGATATTGCGTTTTTGCGTTGTCAGGCGAGTGACGTCTTGCCCGTCCATGAAAATCTGGCCGCTGCTAATTTTATCCAGGCCCGCCATCAGTTTGATCAGCGAGGTTTTTCCAGCGCTGGTTTCGCCAAGCAGAACGTTGAAATGTCCCGGCTCAAGGCGCAACGATGTTTCTTTGATGTGGGTAACCGCGCCGACGCATTTGGTGATGCTTTTTAGTTCAAGCGTCATTTTTATCTTCCTCAATGCGGTGGGTAATTTCGGTAWCTACATCCGGGGCCCCACGTGGGGCCCCGGACAGCTGGCTTGCAAGAACCAAGCCAGTCAGGGAGGCAATTAGTTAGCTGCCCAGTGCGCAACAAGGTCGTCATAGTTGACAGTGATGCCTTGCGGTTTCTCGTTCTCAAGCGGTGGTTTGGCCCCACCATTTGCATACCAGAACTCGGCGCTTTTTTCCTCGTTTAGACGTGGACCACAACCGCCGTAAACATCGGCCGCCTCATCCACCGCCTGCATCCGGGCCATGGTGATATCCATTTCCTCGGCCAGGCGATCCATCGCCTGTTGCGGAGTAAAGGCACCTGAGTTGACGTCGCCAATCTGTTGCCACCAGATCTGCGCCAGCTTTGGATAATCCGGCACGTTGATGCCGGTTGGCGACCAGCGAACCCGATCCGGCGAGCGGTAGAACTCCACCAGACCACCCAGTTTTGGCGCACGTTCGGTAAAGCTCTCGTGGTTGATCGTGCTGTCCCGAATGAAGGTCAGACCAACATGGGATTTTTTAACATCCACCGTTTTGGACACCGCGAACTGGGCATAGAGCCAAGCCGCTTTGGCACGATCAACCGGTGTGGATTTCAGGATCGTCCAAGACCCCACATCCTGATAGCCGACCTTCTGGCCTTCTTCCCAATAGGGACCATGCGGGCTGGGAGCCATCCGCCACAGCGGGATACCGTCAGCGTCAACCGTGTTGTTCCCTTCAGATTGTGGCTTCACCATATCTGCGGTGAAGGCCGTATACCAAAAGATCTGTTGTGCCACGTTGCCTTGGGATAGCGCTGGCAGGGATTGATAGAAATCAAACGATGCCGCACCGGGTGGTGCATAGGCCCGCAGCCATTCGTCCCATTTACGGATCGCATAGACTGCAGCCGGACCATTAGCCGCCCCACCGCGCGAAACGGACGCACCAGCCGGATTACAAGACCCTGCTTCCATGCGAATGCCCCACTCGTCAATCGGCACACCGTTTGGCTCGCCTTTGGAGCCGGCACCGGCCATTGATAGCCAAGCATCCGTCATCCGCCAGCCCAGATCAGGCGCGCGCTTGCCATAATCCATGTGGCCATAGATTTTTACGCCATCAATTTCTTTCACGTCTTTTGAAAAGAATTCGGCGATGTCCTCATAGGCGGACCAGTTTACCGGCACACCCAGATCATAGCCATACTTTGCCTTGAACGCGGTTTGCAGGTCTTCGCGGTCAAACCAGTCTTTGCGGAACCAGTAAAGGTTGGCAAACTGCTGATCGGGCAATTGGTACAAATCGCCATCGGGGCCAGTGGTGAACTGCGTGCCGATGAAATCATCTAGATCAAGACCCGGATTGGTGACATCGCTGGCTTCGCCTGCCATCCAGTCGGTCAGATTATAAGCAAGTTGCAAGCGCGAATGCGTGCCAATCAGATCGCTGTCATTGACATAGGCGTCATACAGATTTCGGTTGGTTTGCATCTGGGTTTGCACCGCCTGCACCACTTCACCCTCGCCCAGAATCTGGTGATTAACCTTAATTCCAGTGATCTCTTCAAACGCTTTGGTCAGCACTTCGGATTCGTAGGAATGGGTTGGAATGCCTTCGGATAAAACATTGATTTCCATTCCCGCAAACGGGGCTGCCGCTGCAATGAACCAGTCCATTTCGGCCAGCTGTTCTTCTTTGCTGAGCGATGATGGCTGGAATTCCTGATCAATCCATTTTTGCGCTGCGGCCTGATCGGCAAAGGCGCCATTCGACCCCGCAATGACGGCTGTTACCGCGACTGCGGAAAGCAGATACTTATACATCTAATTTCCTCCCTGTTATTGAAAAATCTTTTTATCTCATCGACCCGTGCCGATGATTTAATAGGCATCAAGAGAACGCGATCTGTCAAACTAAATGTTTAGTAATAAGATTACTATCTTGTATCTCATTGAATTACCTAACTATTTATGAGGCTAAAATAATACCTCGACTTGCCAGAAGCTCTTATCAACCGGCCAGTATGCTGACTTGATCGGTGTGACAGGGTTTCCAAAAGCCAGCGTTTATCGCAATATTTCATCAGTGATAGAATGCGGGTTTATTGAAGGATCGACAACGGGAGCCACTACATTTTGGACATACGGTTTATAGGTGCTGTCACGTTAACTGTTTCCAGTTTCTCGGCTGGACACATGCCAATATGGACATCTCCGAAAACGTGAAAGGGCAATGCAAGGCTGCCGGCCGCCGAGGGGGTTGCAGCGGTTCATATCGATCCATTCCGCCATCCGGAGTTGCGTCTCCGTTCCTGTCCGGCGCCGCTCCGCATTAACAATTAGAGACCACCGGCTGGAAGCATTTGACGCTTGGAATCCGCTGGCCAGTGACGCTTGAATATCAGTAGCTGCGCTATTTCAGAGCAAGTCAATTAACGTGACAACGCCCGACAGGGTGCTTCAGTAACTATCGCAGGGTCGTTCTATTTCGCACAGCGCTTGGCGGCCTCTTCAACAGCCGCGGTAAACCCAAGCAATGAAAACTTGTCCTTGGTCACAGTGCCGCGTCCGGATCGGCCGGTAAATGTTACCTCGGCACCGCGCTTCATGGCCGTAATGATTTTCGCATCCTCGGCAGGCGATGCGGGCCACGCATTTTCACCCGAAGTGAAAAACTCGTACGTGGTGTCGCCGATTTGCGCCGAAACGGTTGACCCGTTGGCAAACGGATAGCCACCGGTAAACGACAACTCCGATTTCACCCCGGAGCCGGGCCGATATGACACGAACAACAGGATTTCACTGCGGCGCACCACAACAACGCGCCCGTCTTTGGTATTTACCGTTTCTTTCGGGCTGGACACCGCCCAGCATTCTGTCGGGTCATCTTCGATAAATACGCTCCAGTCGGTCTTTGCCGCAACGCGGTTTGTCGATTGCTGGGCAATCGCGCCCGTTGCCACAATAGCGATAAGCGCGGCGCCCATAGTTGTTGCCAAAAATAATTTCATATTCTCACAGCCTCCAGCTGTTTCTGCCTCAATTTATGCCGCGCCAGTGGTCATTTCTGGTTGACCTTTTCTTTTGGCGGGCGTGTTCTCAACTCGATACATACACATTACCGTATTATCGCCCATAAATAAAAGCCCCGTTGGCAAAAATTCGCGCAATGCGCAAAGGAAACGTGATGACAAACCCTGCTCTTCCCCCTGTTCCGATGGCCGAAATCTGGCGTGGCGAGTTTCTTGAATCCACTCACATGGGGCACGCGGTGATTTGTGATGCCTCTGGCAACATCGTGCAGGCATGGGGTGATCCCGATCAGGTGATCCTGCCGCGCTCGTCTTCCAAGATGATCCAGGCGCTGCCCTTGATTGAAAGCGGAGCAGCTGTGGCCGCTGGCCTGACCACCGATCAACTGGCACTTTCCTGTGCTTCGCATAACAGCGCGGCCATCCATACTGACCGCGTTTCGGCATGGTTAGAGGCGCTTGGCCTCACTGATGATGACCTGCGCTGCGGCTCACATGACCCTAAGGATGTTGACGCCTACCATGCCCTGATCCGTGCCGATGAAAAACCTTGCCAGATGCACAACAATTGCTCGGGCAAGCATTCGGGTTTTCTGACCCTGAATAAACATCTTGGTGGCGGGCCTGAATACATCGAGGCAAACCACCCCGTGCAACTGGCGGTGCGCGAGGCGTTTGAAGACACCACTGGCATGGACAGCCCCGGCTTTGCCATCGACGGCTGCTCGGCCCCCAATTTCGCCACCACCATGCACGGATTCGCGCGCGCGATGGCCTTTTTCGCCGCTGCCACCGTCGATGGGGCATCGGTGCGCGAACGCGCTGCCGCCACATTGGTTCAAGCCATGACAGCCTTTCCCGAACTTGTTGCTGGTGAAGGGCGCGCCTGCACTGAACTGATGYGTGCCATGGATGGGCGCGTGGCCCTGAAAACCGGCGCCGAGGCCGTTTACATCGCCATCATCCCCGAATTACAACTGGGCGWGGCCGTCAAAATAGCCGACGGAACCTTCCGCGCTTCGGAATGTGCGATCGCGGCGATACTGGTGAAATTGGGCGTGTTAGACCCTAATCATCCCGCCACATTGAGACGGATGAATGCTCCGATCAAGAACTGCAATGACATCACCACGGGATATATCCGGCCGACCAAAGAGATGACCTAGGTGAAGTCCTCAAGGTTATAGCCCTGAATATACAGCAGCGCGGTTAAATCGCCGTGATTGATCCGGATGTCGCATTCAGCGGCCACCGATGGCTTTGCGTGCAGCGCCACACCGGCGCCTGCCAGCTCCAGCATCCCCAGATCATTGGCACCGTCGCCCACAGCCATCACCTGATTTGCCGTCAACCCCAACCGCGTCGTGATTTCGTTCAACGCCGCCACCTTGGCCTCGCGGCCCAAGATCGGCTCGCCCACCCTGCCAGTCAGTTTGCCATCCTCGATCAGCAGCGTATTGGCGCGGTTCTCGTCAAATCCTAATTTGTCCGCCACCATCGCAGTAAATGCCGTAAACCCACCCGACACCAGCGCCGTATAAGCCCCGTTCGCCTTCATCGTTGCCAACAGCACCTTGCCGCCGGGCATTAAGGTGATCCGGTTGGCCAAAACAGTCTCTATTACGGCTGAATCCAACCCTTTCAGCAGCCCAACCCGTTTCCGTAAAGCATCCTCAAAATCCAGATCCCCATCCAYCGCGCGCGCCGTAATCTCGGCCACCCGCGCACCGATCCCTGCCTCGGCGGCCAGCTCGTCAATGCATTCCTGCTCGATCATCGTGCTGTCCATATCGGCCAGCATCATCATCTTGCGCCGCCCCTCGGCGGGTTGCATCACCAGATCAACACCCATCTTTTGCAAATCGGCCCAAACGCCCCAGCGGTTGTCCGGCACCATAGCGGTCTCGAACTCTGCCGCCACATCAGGGGCGAGCCAAACCGCATCACCACCGCCCCACGCATTACGCAAAGACTCAACCACAGCAGGCCCGACCACAGGGCTGGCAGGATTGCAAAGCAAGGTGACTACATACATCTCTCATAACCTTTATGCTGTTTTTTCAGGATTAAGTGCCGCATATCGCAGATTTCAGGGTTGTGCCACCACCTGCGCAGGARTAKCMCRKYARGTGGGMYACCCCTCCCCAACGAGGGGCATTRTATCTGGAAGGATACCATGTCTATACCTACACAACCGGTCACGCGACCGGCAAATCCGCGTTTTTCGTCCGGCCCTTGTGCCAAAAACCCCCAATGGACCCTGAATGCCCTGTCCGACGCCCCACTTGGCCGTTCGCATCGGGCTGCCATTGGCAAATCCAAACTCAAAGCCGCGATCGAGGTCACCCGCGAGGTGCTGGGCATTCCGGCCACCTATAAAATCGGTATCGTGCCGGCGTCCGATACGGGGGCGATGGAAATGGCGCTCTGGTCACTGCTGGGTGCGCGTCCGGTTGAAATGCTGGCTTGGGAAAGTTTCGGTGCTGGCTGGGTCACAGACGTTGTGAAACAACTCAAGCTGGATGCCAAGATCACCACTGCCGATTACGGGCAGATCGTTGATCTGAACGCGGTCGATTTCAATTCCGACGTAGTATTCACATGGAACGGCACAACGTCAGGCGTACGCGTCCCCAATGGCGATTTTATCCCATCTGATCGCGCAGGTCTCACCATTTGCGACGCCACCTCGGCGGCCTTTGCGATGGACCTGCCGTGGGACAAACTGGATGTCACTACTTTTAGCTGGCAAAAAGTGCTGGGCGGCGAAGCGGCGCACGGGATGCTGATCCTGTCACCGCGTGCGGTTGAACGGCTGGAAAGTTACACGCCACCGTGGCCAATGCCGAAAATTTTCCGCCTGACCAAAGGTGGTAAACTGATCGACGGCATCTTTAGCGGTGCCACGATCAACACGCCGTCCATGCTGGCCGTCGAAGACTATCTGGTGGCGCTGGAGTGGGCTAAATCGGTTGGCGGACTTACGGGCATGATTGGCCGAGCAGACGCCAATACCGCGGTGTTAGAGACGTTTGTAGACGCCCACGACTGGTTGGAGTTTCTGGCGGATGACCCAGCTTTGCGCTCCAATACTTCGGTTTGCCTAAAGTTCAATGATGCCCGCATCACGGACGGTACGGCATTTGCCAAAGCTGTTGCCAAACGACTGGAAGATGCAGGTGTTGCCTATGACATCGGCGCTTATCGTGATGCGCCTGCCGGTCTGCGTATCTGGTGCGGGGGAACGGTCGAGACTGCCGATCTGGCCGCGCTGATGCCGTGGCTCGACTGGGCATTTAACGTCGAAATCAGCGCATAATTCAGGGTGGATTTTGGCCCACTCTACACAATTTTCAATTCAAAGGAGCCTACAACATGGCACCCAAAGTTCTCGTATCCGACAAGCTATCCGAAACCGCCGTGCAAATCTTTCGGGATCGCGGCATTGATGTCGATTTCTTGCCCGACCTTGGCAAAGACAAAGCCGCCTTGCAGGACATCATCGGCAAATACGATGGCCTCGCCATTCGCTCCAACACCAAAGTCACGCCAAAGCTGCTCGCTGCCGCCGACAACCTGAAGGTCATCGCCCGTGCCGGCATCGGGGTTGATAACGTCGACATCCCTGCCGCCTCGAAAAAGGGGGCGATCGTGATGAACACGCCATTCGGCAACTCGATCACCACGGCCGAACACGCGATTTCTCTGATGATGGCTGTGGCGCGTCAAATCCCCGAGGCCAATGCCTCGACCCAAGCCGGTAAATGGGAAAAATCCCGTTTTATGGGCACCGAGATCACTGCCAAGGTGCTTGGTCTGATCGGGGCGGGCAATATCGGCAGCATCGTGGCCGACCGCGCGCTTGGCCTCAAGATGAAAGTGGTCGCGTATGACCCCTTCCTATCCGAGGAACGCGCCGCAATAATCGGTGTTGAAAAGGTCGAGCTGGATGAATTGCTGAAACGTGCCGATTTCATCACCCTGCATGTGCCGCTAACCGATAAAACCCGCGGCATCCTGAATGCCGAGGCGATTGCCAAAATGAAGCCCGGCGCACGCGTGATCAACTGCGCCCGTGGTGGTCTGGTAGACGAGGCCGCCTTGGCGGACGCCCTGAAATCCGGCCATGTCGCCGGTGCTGCCTTTGATGTTTTCGAGGTCGAGCCAGCCACCGATAGCCCGCTGTTTGGCATCCCCAACGTGGTCTGCACCCCGCATCTGGGCGCGTCCACCAAAGAGGCACAAGAAAACGTCGCCGTGCAAGTGGCCGAGCAAATGTCGGATTATCTGCTGACAGGGGCCGTTGCCAACGCGCTGAACATGCCATCGGTGACCGCCGAAGAAGCCAAGGTCATGGGGCCGTGGCTGGATCTGGCGGGGCATCTGGGATCCTTTGTTGGCCAGCTGACAGACGACCCGATCAAAGCCATCAATATTCTATACGATGGCACTGTCGCTGCAATGAATCTAGAAGCGCTAAGTTGTAGTGCGATTGCGGGCATCATGCAGGCCAGCAATCCCGAAGTGAACATGGTTTCAGCGCCGGTGATTGCCAAAGATCGCGGCATCAATATCTCGAAAACCACGCAGGAAAAAACCGGCGTGTTTGACGGGTATATCAAACTGACCGTTGTAACCGATAGTCGTGAGCGTACCATTGCTGGCACTGTGTTCAGCGATGGCAAGCCGCGGTTTATCCAGATCAAGGGCATCAATATTGATGCCGAGATTGGTGAACATATGCTCTATACCACCAACAAGGATGTGCCCGGCATCATCGGCACCCTGGGGCGGGTTCTAGCCGAGAACAACGTCAATATTGCCAACTTTACCCTTGGGCGTTCCGGCGTTGGCGAAGATGCGATTGCACTGCTCTATATCGACAACCAGATACATGGCAAAGCGATCAACGATCTGGATAGCACCGGCATGTTCCAGTCCATCAAGCCGCTAGAATTCAACATCGGCTAGCGCAGAACACAACGAGGTTACCAATGGCCCTCTGAAGCAATTTGCATTAACCTGAATCAGAATTCACCCCAAGAGCGGGCGAATTCTGATGCTTCTCAGGGCAATCTAAATGCCAAGTGCTATAGACATTCAGGGGGCCAATGGCTTTGGTGCGGGTATCAAAAGGGAGCAGGCAATGCGCATCTATGCAATCGGCGACATTCACGGGCAAATCGGAATGCTGCATGCGGCACATGAACGGATCGCGGCGGACCGCGCGCACACAGGTGATATGGACGCCCCTGTCGTGCATCTTGGTGATCTGACTGATCGTGGACCTGACAGCAACGGCGTGATCCAGTATTTGATTGACGGGATTGCACGGGGCGAGCCTTGGCTAATGGTCAAGGGTAATCATGACCGGATGTTTGCGGGGTTTCTCGAGGATCCCGAGTACCACGACCCGGGCTTAACGACAGGGCTGACATGGCTGCACCCGCGCCTTGGCGGAGTTGAAACGCTGGTGTCTTACGGCGTGGCCGCCGATACCCCCCACAGTGAAATTCAGCGTGCTGTTCCAGATTCACACAAACAGTTTCTAGCGGATATGCCGTTGATGCACCGCTTTGGCGATGTTGCCTTTGTCCATGCCGGTATCTTGCCCGGTGTGGCATTGGCCGATCAGCTCGAGGATGATTTGCTTTGGATCAGAGGGCCGTTTCATGTGGAGGTGCTGCCGTTCGAAGCCCTGATCGTGCATGGCCACACGCCGGTTGATACGCCCATGCATTATGGCAATCGGGTTAATCTGGATACAGGGGCGGGGTATGACAAATTCCTGACAACTGTTGTGTTTGAGGGAACCGATTGCTGGGTTCTGGATGGGGCTGGTCGGGTGGCGCTTATTCCGTAGATAATGCCGGTGGAATTGAGCGTTTGTCGGCCATCCTCGCTGGATCAGGATTCTGGGTGGCTCCTTACGAAAACAGGGCGCTCTGAAGCTGATGCTTCCTTATCATAGGCGTAACCACCAACATCAAACTGCGCCAGCTTGTGCGGTTTCGTATATCCGGTTTCCAAAACCCAACGTGCCATAGCACCTCTGGCCCGCTTTGCTGAAAAAGAGATTATTTTCCGGACCCCGTTTCGTTCTTCTTCAAACCGTGGAGAAACCAATCGCAGCTTGCCCAGAGCGGTCCGGTCAACTGACTTTGAATACTCGTCAGATGCGAGGTTCAGGACAGTATCTGTCTGAATTTTTTGGGCGTCTTTTACAATAGCATCGGCGATCCTGGTTCCCCAAAATTTATAAAGTGTGCCCGCCGGATGCCCCGGCACTTTTCGACCCATCTCTAACCTGTAAGCGCACACATCGTCGGAGGGCCGTAACAATCCGTAAAGCCCTGAGAGTATCCGAAGCCGCCGTACAGATTCGGCACGTGTGCTGCCTTGCAATGTTGCCATTTCCAAGGTTTTATAGACGTCACCGTCGAACATATCAGCCGCTGCCTGTGCCGCACCAGACTGCCGAGACCAAGCAGAAAATCGTTCAGCATTCAGGTGCGCGATTTTGGGGGAAACCTTCATCAGATCTGCGATGTCGGCCTCTGACCAATCACGCATAACAGTCATCAGTTCCTCGGCTTGGTCGAGAAATTGAGGTGAAGTCGTCGCTTGCCCCGCCGCCCGACTTTCATTCAAATTCTTAGCAGGGGATAGTAAAATTAACATATGAGGTGCTCTCTTTTCTTTCGGCGGGAGTTTGATTGATGGGGACACCCTAACGATGACACTACATAGACCGTCGGAATTTTAATACCGGAAATTGCGAGGACTTGGTGATCGGGTAATTCCCCCGAAAAACTGTTGTGTTGAAAGCTGGAATTTTCTTGGCAAGATAAGCTAAGGAGATTCACGATGAAGAAATCACGTTATTCAGAGGCGCAGATCGTCTCAATTCTGAAAGAGGCTGGGAGTGGGGTTCCAGTTTCTGAACTTTGCCGAATGCATGGGATGAGCAGTGCTGCGTTTTACCAATAGCGCTCCAAATATGGCGGCATGGATGCGGATATAGCGATGCAAAATGAATTGGTGAGGGAAGCGCTGGCAATATGAAGTGGTCCGGCTTTTTCCGAACAGGTTTGCGTCTGAGTTAAAGTGTAGGGGCTGTCCTAGATAACCACAAATGGGGTTATCGTGGGACGTATGAGAAAGAGTCGTTTAAGCAAACATAAACAGGGCCGTCTGGTTGAGCATTTT
>NVTS01000027.1 GCA_002732995.1 Marinosulfonomonas sp.
GCGCGTCGCTGTATCGTGTCTTCTTCATCAAAATCTCCTCAGATTATTATGTCGAGAAAATTCTACTTGTGAACACCACTAATTTTCGGGGGGATTACCGGGGTGCCTCGGGTGGATGACCGCAAAGTCATCAGCGGGATCATTCACGTGATCCGAAACGGTTTACGCTGGCGGGACGCATCGGCGGTCTATGGACCGCATAAAACGTTATATAACAGGTTCATACGTTGGTCGAAGAGGGGGGTATTCGACAAGATATTCACTGCTTTGTCCGCCGGGAACGGCCCGCCGGACAGGCTCATGATCGACGCGACACACCTCAAAGCACACCGCACGGCTTGCAGCCTGTTAAAAGGGGGGATGTTCCCCGCGCTATTGGTCGCACAAAGGGGGGGCTGAACCGTTGCCTGGCAGGTGATTGTCTGCAATCACCGAGAAGGGGCAAACTGCACGCGGTGTGTGATGGCGAGGGCCGCCCGGTGCGGCTTTTACTGACCGAGGGCCAGCAATCCGACCACAAAGGTGCTGCGACATTGCTGCCGGATTTGCCTGCTGCAAAAGAGATGTTGGGCGATAAGGGCTACGACAGCGACGCCTATCACGCGGCCCTGTTTGAGCGAGGGATCACCCCGTGAATACCGCCAAGAGCCAAGCGCAAACATCCGGCAACATACTGTAAAACCTTATACAAACAGCGCCACAAGGTGGAGAACATGTTCGCTAAACTCAAGGACTGGAGGCGCATCGCCATGCGGTTCGACCGCTGTGCCCACGCTTTCCTATCGGAAATCCAGATAGCCGCAGTCGTTATCTTCTGGATCAATCAATGAGTCCTGACCCTAGCGCCCGCGGGGTTGGTTCGGCGCGGATGGCTTGGGGGCCACCTGCAGTCAGGGCGACCTATCTGCCGTTTGGCCCGCTAGCGAACACAGTCGAGCCGTTTCGCACGTTGGACATCCGATACTATGCACCGCTTATTCTGGTAATCGGGCTGGGGTATCTGGCGCTGCTTGGCTCAGTTCTGCGGGCGCTGTAGCGAGCAACATCCTGTCAGCATCCGGTTGCCGAAAGAACCAGTCAGCAGGGCGTTGATTTCARACCCGTACTGGTTTTCGCTCATCCCGTCCGAACATTGTCTACGGGTGATGACAGCATCTATCTTGTCCCCGCCCTGCGCCATTCTGATGCCATAGGTAACGGGGAGCATGCCGTCAGGGATGCCTTCCCAAACCGAGGGCAGGATATGAGACGGCTGACCGGGTTCACTAAAATCGTTGCCACGCAAACTGAACTGCAAAGCCCAAAATGGCTCGTTCCCGCCACAGCTAAGCGGGCGGGGCAAGTCAAACCCGTTTTGGCCAGATTGGCGTTCCAGATAACGCATCGAGGCCCAGCCGCTGCCGCCCGGATAGCCAATCAGCCCCCATTTTTCATCAGCACTAAGTGCAACAATCTCGACGTAGCGGTTATTATAAGCCAGCGTTTCAATAATTGGCTGGGACGCGCCCGTGCCTGCCCGCACATTCAATACATCATCCGACGCCACACCGGTAACATCGTAAAACGCAGGGAACAAATCCCGTTCGGCAAGGGCTGCTGTCGCAGGGAAAATCAAAACCGCGAGGGTAGCCAGATATTTTAACATGTTTGCTACCTTCTTGCCGACCAACTGATGGAGGCATGTTTTCGGGTATAAAATTCGCCCATCAACCCGACCATCAGCAAGACGACCGCGAGGATTAATGGATAGCTGTAAGAGGTGTAATGCGGGTTGTAGTTCAGGAATGTGTAGCCGCGCGCCTGATCAATGGCGTGAAACAGCGGGTTCCAGTCAAACAGGGAGCGGCGATTGGCCGGCAGGGAGTTGGCGAGAAACATTTTACCGGATGCGATCATATTGGCGCGGGCATAAATGGTTGAAGCCATGCCGACAAAACCCGGCAGCCAGGGTTTTAGTGCAAGAAAAACCATGCCGATGGCGACGCCTGAAAACCATGCAACCAGCAACATGCCAAAGGCTGCAACGGGTTGGTCGATAACAACTGGTGTAAATGCGACGTGATAGACAAAAAGCACCACGATCAATGACAGAACCTGAATATAAAGTGCCCCGATGGCCGAGGCACATATTGCGACCAAGGTGTTCATAGGGGCGTGTTTCATCATCGGCGAGGCAGGCCCTTCAGAGCTAACAACCGCACCCAGCGCTTTGGTGTGGGTCAGAAACAGAAAGATTCCGGACATGATATACAACAAGAAGTCGCCACGCACGGCGCTACCGCGCAGCCCGAGGATCGAGAACATCACAAAAAATGCCATCACAAAGATCACAGTTTGCATGATGTTCATAAACAACCCGACCAGCGCGTTACCGTGGCTTTGACGCACACTGCGCACTGTCGCGTGGTAGATCAGCTCAAGCAGCCTGCTGCCTGATTTAACCCCGCTTGTTTTGGTTTGTTGCTCGAACATGCCGCAATTATCCGTCTGTGACTGTTGTTGTGCCTTTTTCGCAAGGAATTCTTGCCGTTCCTTTACCATCAGACCATAAAAGGGTAGCGCGAATATTACAATAACAGTGCCAAAAGGCGCGAAACGAGGAGAGTATGCTTGGATTATGATCAGCTGAGTGCCGTTTTTCGCCGTCTTTCACTAGAGGCGGGCGACAAGATTATGGAAATTTACGGGCGTGATGATTTTGAGGTTAAGACCAAATCAGACGACAGCCCTGTCACCGTGGCCGACGAGGCGGCAGATGCGATCATTTCTGCGGGATTGCGGGCGGCATTTCCCGATGTTGTGCTGGTGACCGAGGAACAGGCGGACTCCCACAGCGTCAAGGCRGATAAGTTTATCATCGTTGATCCGCTGGACGGYACCAARGARTTCATCMAMCGKCGYGGTGATTTCACMGTSAAYATCGCSYWKGTRGAAMAWGGCGTGCCMAYMCGCGGGGTCGTCTATGCACCTGCACGCGGGCGGCTATTTTATACGGATGCCACTGGGCAATCGGTCGAGGAAACAGGAGAGTTTRCCAAGGATGTTGTTGGSCCGACCRCCCYGATRTCTGTCTCYAARCCYGACAATASSGCGCTGATGRTTGTGGCCTCRAAATCRCAYCGTGATCAGGCGACTGATGATTACATCAACAAATATGCGGTGAAGGATTCCAAAAGTGCCGGATCGTCGTTAAAATTCTGTCTGGTGGCAACCGGCGAGGCGGATATTTATCCGCGTGTTGGCCGCACGATGGAATGGGACACCGCCGCAGGGCATGCGGTTCTATCGGGCGCGGGTGGCCATGTGGTGCGGTTTGATGACCACAGCCCGCTGGTTTACGGCAAGCCAGATTATGCCAACCCGTTTTTTATTGCCTATGCTCCGGGTGTAGATCTGAAACTGGCGTGAAATGTATAAAAGTGCTAGTAATTTCTACCATTGGTGGAGCAGTGTGGCTGTTGGGGTATAATGGCCACATCCCCCCCCCTGACCTGTAAATAGTTATTGGGATATTCTTGTCTAATTAACAGTTTGGGCGTTAACTAAGAAAAAACGCAATCTCTCTTCAAGGAGAGGCCAGAAATATGAGTGTAGGCAATGAAGCGTAAAGTTACCAAAGCAATCTTTCCTGTGGCCGGGATGGGGACCAGATTTCTACCGGCAACCAAATCCGTGCCAAAAGAGATCATGACGCTGGTTGACCGGCCATTGATCCAATACGCGATTGACGAAGCACGCGAGGCCGGGATCAAGGAATTCATCTTTGTCACTTCGCGCGGCAAAGGCGCGCTTGAGGATTATTTCGATATCGCCCCGACGCTTGAGGCGTCCTTGCGCAAAGCGGGCAAGCGCGAGTTACTGGAGATATTGAAGAGCACCAATATGGAAAGCGGCGCGATTGCCTATATTCGCCAGCACAAAGCATTGGGGCTGGGGCATGCTGTCTGGTGTGCGCGTCGGCTGATTTCAAATGAGCCATTCGCAGTGATCCTGCCGGATGATGTGATTGCGGCAGAAAAGCCCTGTTTGCAACAAATGGTCGAAGCCCATCAGGAAACTGGTGGCTGCGTTGTCGCCGCGATGGAAGTGCCGCATGAAAAGGCGTCATCCTACGGCATTCTGGATATCAAAGAGGATTTGGGCGCGATGGTGTCAGTCAAAGGCATGGTCGAAAAACCCAAAACGGGCACTGAACCATCCAATCTGGCGGTGATCGGGCGCTATATTCTGACACCACATGTTTTGCGCAACCTGACCAAGATCAAGCAGGGCGCAGGCGGTGAGATCCAGTTGACGGACGCCATTGCCAAAGAGATCGAGCAGGGGCGCGATGTTTATGGATACCGATTCCGCGGCCAGCGGTTCGACTGTGGCTCCAAAGCCGGATTTTTGCAGGCAACCGTGGCTTTTGGTCTGGCACGCGAAGATCTGCGCGACGAGTTTTTGCAATACCTGAATGAAATGGTGTCGTTACAGCAAGCGGCACAGTAGATCGGGTGGACTGATTTGGCACATGTTTTGGTCACGGGCGGGGCGGGCTATATCGGGTCGCACGCCTGTAAGGCGCTAAAGGCGGCGGGCTATACGCCGGTGACGTTTGATAATCTGGTAACAGGGTGGGCCGACGCGGTTAAGTTTGGCCCGTTTGAGCAGGGCGACCTGCTGGATCGTGCCCGTCTGGACGAGGTTTTTGCCAAATACCGACCCGCTGCCGTGATGCATTTCGCCGCCTTGTCATTGGTTGGTGAAAGCATGGAGCAGCCCGGCAAATACTGGCGCAACAATGTGGTTGGCTCTTTAACTTTGATCGAAGCCGCGGCGGCCGCTGGCTGCAAGAATTTCATCTTTTCATCGACCTGCGCCACCTACGGCGATCAGGATAACGTGGTTCTGGACGAGAATTGCGCACAAATGCCGATCAATTCCTATGGCGCATCAAAACGCGCGATCGAGGATATTCWGGCGAATTTCGGTGAAAGCGACGGAATCAACCATGWGATTTTCCGCTACTTTAATGTTGCGGGTGCTGATGCAGATGCCGAAGTGGGTGAATTCCACCGCCCCGAAACCCATCTGATCCCGCTGGTGCTGGATGCGATTGACGGCAAACGCGCGGCACTAACGATTTTCGGCACGGATTACGACACGCCCGACGGCACCTGCGTGCGCGACTATGTGCATGTGTGCGATCTGGTTGATGCGCATGTTCTGGGGCTAAAGTGGCTGGAGGATGGCAAGTGTAGCCGCGCGTTCAATCTGGGCACAGGCAAGGGATTTTCCGTGCGTGAAGTGGTGGATGGCTGCCGTGTGGTGACCAACCGCGAGGTGCCATTGAAAGAGGGGCCGCGCCGCGCAGGGGACGCGACAAAGCTGGTGTCAGGCAGCGCGAGGGCCGAAGAAGAACTGGGCTGGACCCCGCATCGCTCCAACATGGAAGCGATGGTCGTGGACGCGTGGCGTTGGCACCAAAACGGCCATTATGAAAAATGAAATTTTGCGCTAGGGTATTGCCTAAGTAGGGAAGGCAAAGCATGCGAAACCTTTGGACAGCATATAAAATGCGCCAAAAACGGCAACGGCTGCTTTTTCGGGCGTTCAGAAAGCGTCGCCAGCTGGTTTGCGTTATGGACAGGTCCGATCAGATCACAGCGGATGCAATCCTTGCATTTTCAACCGTGCGCAATGAAATCATCCGCCTGCCGTATTTTCTGGAGTATTACCGCAAGCTGGGTGTCGCGCATTTTCTGATTGTGGACAACGATAGTGACGATGGCACCGGTGAATATCTGGCCAAGCAACCGGATGTATCTCTGTGGCACACAACGCACAGCTATAAACTGTCGCGCTTCGGGGTGGATTGGCTGACATGGCTCCAGATTAAATTCGGGCACGGGCATTGGTGTCTGACCGTCGATGCCGATGAAATATTGATCTATCCACATTGCGATACACGACCTTTAAGGGCGCTGACCGATTGGCTGGATCAGGCAAAAATCCTGTCGTTCGGCACCATGATGCTGGATATGTATCCCAAGGGGGCGCTGGACGCGCAGACCTATCAGGCAGGGTATGATCCGTTCCAGATATTGCGCTGGTTTGACGGTGATAATTACCGCAGCCAGATGCAGCCCGCGCTGCAAAATCTGTGGATACAGGGCGGTGTTCGGGAGCGGATGTTCTTTGCCGACAGGCCGGAACGCGCCCCAACGATGAACAAAACGCCTCTGGTGAAATGGAGCCGGCGGTTTGCCTATGTCAGCTCCACCCATTCTCTGCTGCCGCGCCATTTGAACCAGGTTTTCGATCTGGGCGGCGCCGGCAAAACCACAGGCGTTTTACTGCACAGCAAGTTCCTGCACATGGTTGCCGACAAATCCCGCGAGGAAAAACACCGGCAGGAGCATTTTGAAAACAGCAGCCAGTATGACACCTATTATGACCGCTTAACCCAAAGCCCTGATCTGTGGTGCGCGGCATCGTATCAATATGACGGCTGGCAACAACTAGAGGCCATGGGCCTACTGTCAAAAGGGCCGTGGGCCTGACCCTGTGGTAAACTTGTCAATTGTCGAGAAGTATTAAGTAATTACCCCATTTACGCAGGGGCAATTGGGCGTTATTTATAAGGCAATAATAAAAAGACGACAAAGACAATATCAGAGGCAAAGGGTGCAATGAGTTAAGGGGAGAACCCCTAAACCTACCAAATTTGAGCATTTCTAACGTTGCATTAAAGGTGACGTGATACTTGAATTCGGGATATAGGTTCTCTGGGCACAAGGAACGGTTTTTAGATTGGGCGCACTATCCTCATATAGGTTGCGATTGGCGCGTCAACGCTGGCGAGCCCGCGCGTTTCGCAAGCGGCGCGAACTGAAATCTGTGGCCAATCGCACCAAGCAGATCAAACCGGACGATATCATCATCTTTTCGACCATGCGGAACGAACGGATTCGCCTATCCTATTTTCTGCGGTATTACCGCGATCTGGGGGTGAACCACTTTGTGATGGTCGACAATGACAGTGAAGATGGGTCACGCGAGTTTATGGCCGAGCAGCCGGATGTTTCGCTGTGGACCACCACCAAAAGCTATAAGAAATCCCGGTTCGGGGTGGATTGGCTGAACTGGTTACAAATGAAATACGGCCATGGCCATTGGACATTGACGGTGGATGTCGACGAATTTCTGGTATTCCCGTTTAGTGATACGCGCTCAATTCGGGCGTTAACCGATTGGCTTGATGCGTCCTCGATTCCGTCGTTTAGCGCGATGTTGCTGGATATGTATCCAAAGGGAAGGCTGGACACGACACCGTATCGGTCCGGCCAGGATCCGTTCGAGATTGCGTCCTGGTTCGATAGTGGCAACTACACGATCTCCAAAAACAAAAAATTTGCCAACCTGTGGATACAGGGCGGGCCGCGGGCGCGGTCATTTTTCACCGATGCACCCGAAAACGCCCCCGCCATGAACAAGGTTCCGTTGGTAAAGTGGGACAGAAAGTATGTCTATGTCAGCTCGACCCATACGCTACTGCCTCGTGTTCTGAACCGGGTTTATGACGAATATGGTGGTGAAAAAGCATCGGGATGTTTGTTGCACGCTAAATTTCWGGACACGTTCGGTGCCAAGGCCAAAGAAGAGTTGGAGCGCGGCCAGCATTACGCCAACAGCCACGAATACAAGGCCTATCACGCCGCAATGCAGGAAAACCCTGACCTGTGGTGCAAGTGGAGCGAGAAATACATCAACTGGCGACAGTTGGAGATTCTGGGCCTGATGTCCAAGGGGAACTGGGCATGAGCGGGGCAGGATCAGTCGGTATTGTGATGATGGTGCACAACGCGCTGGAGCGTGCATCACAAGTGGCGCGCCACTGGGCGACTAACGGCTGCCCCGTTGTAATCCATGTGGATTCGCAAGTAGGCCGTGACGCATATAAGGAATTTGTTGGCGGGTTGTCCGACCTGCCGGACCTGCAGTTTTCAAGAAGGCATTATTGCGAATGGGGTGCGTGGTCTCTGGTTCAGGCCTCACAGACTGCGTCAGAATTGATGCTGAAATCATTCCCTGATGTGCGCCATATCTACCTTGCCTCGGGTTCCTGCCTACCGCTTCGCCCTGTGCAGGAGCTGGTTGATTATCTGGCAGAGCGTCCGCGCACGGATTTCATCGAATCCGCAACAACGGATGATGTTCCTTGGGCGATTGCTGGTCTGGATTCTGAACGCTTTACTCTGCGGTTCCCGTTCTCCTGGAAACGGCATCGTTCATTGTTTGACGGCTATGTCAGATTGCAGCGGCGCTTGCGTTACAAGCGTAAAATTCCGATGGGTCTGGTGCCGCATCTTGGCTCGCAATGGTGGTGCCTGACCCGCCGAACGTTATCGGCAATTCTGGAAGATCAGGAACGCGATACCTTTGATAAATATTTCAAACGGGTCTGGATACCGGATGAATCCTATTATCAGACATTGGTCCGGCTATTTTCCACCAGTATCGAGAGCCGTTCATTAACCCTGTCAAAGTTTGATTATCAGGGTAAACCCCACACCTTTTATGACGATCACCTGCAACTACTACGCCGGTCTGATTGTTTTGTTGCGCGCAAAATTTGGCCACATGCGGATCGCCTGTATAAAACATTGCTAACCGATGGGGCAGAGGCATTGAAAAAAGCCGAGCCAAATCCGGGCAAGATTGACCGCATATTTGCCAAAGCGGTCGAGCGGCGCACCCGTGGCCGTGCCGGTCTATACATGCAGAGCCGCTATCCCGTTGAAGGCTGGGAAAACGGCGCAACGCCATCCTCCTATTCGGTTTTCCAAGGCTTTGCCGACCTGTTTGAGGATTTCGCACCATGGTTGGCCAATTCTACAGGTGCGACGGTACATGGGCATTTATTTGCACCGAAACGGGCAGAGTTTACCGGTGGAGAAAGCATCTATAGCGGGTGCATGCCCGATTCAGCCGCAATGCGGGATTCCAACCCGAAGGCGTTTCTAACCAACTTGGTCTGGAATACCCGTGGCGAGCAGCAATGCTTCCAGTTTAGCCCAAGAGATTTGCAAGATTTGAACTGGTTCATCGCCAAAGACCCGAATGCGATTATCACGGTGATTACCGGCGCATGGGTGGTGCCGCTGTTTCACTCCAACCTTAGCTTTGCTGAAATCCGAACAGAAGCGGCACGCCTTCAGAAAATTGAAAGCGAGCATATGGGGGTATTGCGTTCCCCCTATGCCAAGGCGCGGGTGCGGATTATGACGATGGCAGAATTCATCGAGGCACCGATGGAGCCACTACAAACGATCATCGATACAATTGGCCCACGCAACAAGTTGCGCACATTGTCCGAGGCACCAAAAATGGCTGACCTGACTGGGTTTGGGAAATTTTTGCAGAACCTGAAAAATCAGGGAATGCACCCGCATTTGATGGGGGATTTCCCGACTGGCGACCATATTTCGCAAGTTACGACGAAACCGCGCAAACCGTATCTAGTCAGAAAATAGGACCCCATGTCAGATAAATTCGACTATTTTGTTATGCTTGCGGAAAAACGAACCGGATCAAATTTCCTATGCTCGAACCTTAACCAGTTTAAGGGGGTTACGGCGCACGGTGAGGCGTTTAACCCGTATTTTATCGGGGACGGGGGTAAAACCGATCTGCATGGCGTCACGCTGGCCATGCGCGAGGCTGATCCTGTTCGTCTGATTGATGAAATGAAGGCGGCGCCAAATAATCTGGTCGGGTTCCGGTTTTTCTCAAGTCATGACATGCGAGCGTATGACCATTTTATGCCCGATAAGCGCTGCGGCAAGATTATACTGACCCGCAATCCACTGGAAAGTTATGTCTCGGAATTGATCGCATGGACCACCAATCAATGGAAGCTGGGCAAGGGTGACAAGCGTGAAACGGCGCAGGTTATGTTCAAGCTGGATGAATTCAGAAAACATGTTGCCGAATATCAAGACTTTCAGGTGAAAACCCTGAATGCGCTGCAATGTTCGGGCCAGACTGCTTTTTATCTGGCTTATGAGGACATCCAGAGCATTGATATTCTAAACGGGATGGCCGAATTTTTAGGAGTCGAGAGCCGCATTGATGCGATATCCACTAATCTAAGGCGTCAAAACCCAGGCACCCTGCGCGACAAGGTGATCAACTATGACGAGATGGTCGATGCGCTGGCCGGAATGGATACCTTCAATCTGACCCGCACCCCGAATTTCGAGCCGCGCCGCGGCCCCGTTGTGCCCAGCTATGTTGCCGCCACAAACACGCCGATCATGTACTTGCCAATAAAGGGTGGGCTTGATGCGCAAATGCGCCTGTGGCTGGCGGGGCTGGRYRATGGTGGCGAKCYRCAAGRTGRYTTTAATCAAAARACATTGCGCCAGTGGAAGCGGAAAAATACAGGSCAYCGYAGYTTTACYGTAATCCGGCAYCCTGTGGTGCGGGCACATGCAGCCTTTTGCGAACATATTTTAGACACGGGCCCAAATGGATACCCCGAAATCCGCGAGAAACTGCGTAAAGGTTATGATTTGCCAATTCCCGAGGGCGCGGTTAATGACACCTATGACCGGCGAACACACCGCGAGGCGTTTTTGCGGTTTCTGGCGTTCCTGAAGGATAATTTGCGGGGCCAAACCAGCATCCGTATTGATCCGGTATGGGCAAGTCAAGCACAGGTTTTGCAAGGTTTCGGGCAGTTTGCGTTGCCTGATATGGTGCTGCGAGAGGACCAGTTGAGCGAGGGTTTGGCGCAGCTTTGTCAGCAGGTAGGCGTGGATGCCATCGATTTGCCAGAGGAGTCGTGCAGCCACCCGATCGCGTTAAATGACATCTACGATGCCGACATTGAGGCCGCAACGCGCGACATATATCAGCGCGACTACATGATGTTCGGGTATAAAGCGCTGGCTTAGGGCGCGTCTTGATCAGGCCGCTTTGGTTGTTTGGCTGTCGGTCAACAAAGCATGCAATGTTGCAGGGTCCGTATTGGCGCGCAGCTTGGCGCAGATGGTGCTATCACGCATGGTTCTGGAGACCAGCGCCAGCGCCTTTAAGTGCTCGACACCGGAATCAAGCGGCGCAAACAAGGTAAACACCAAATCCACTGGTTGGCGGTCAACAGAATCAAAATCCAGCGGCTTTTCAACCCTCAGGAATGCACCAACAACCGAATCCAGCCCGGCAATACGCGCATGCGGTAGGGCCACACCATGACCCACGCCAGTTGGCCCAAGGTTTTCACGATTTTGCAACGCCTCAACCGCAGTGCTGGCATCAAGATCGTAAGCCGTGGCAACGATCTCTCCCAATTGTTGGAAGAGCCGTTTTTTACTGGTTACCTGACCGATAGTGCGCACGGCCTCAGGCATAAGAATACTCGAAAGTTCCATTTACCTTCACTTCATTCCTGCCCACATTCGATGGGCTTATTTGGCATTCTTTGGATCAACCCAGCCTATATTGCCGTCTTCACGGCGATAGACCACATTCACCCCACTGTGTCCTTCGTTGCGGAAAATCATAACCGGCGCTCCTGCCAGCTCCATCTGCATCACGGCCTCGCCAACAGAAAGAGACGGTATTTTTGTCTCCATTTCGGCAATGATCATGGGCTGGAGTGTTCCGGGTTCCGATTCGTCTGTATGATCCGATCCGGCGAGGATATACGAGGATGCGCCGGAAAGTTCAACCGGTTGTGCGCGTTTGCGGTGGTGGTCCTTTAGGCGGCGCTTGTAACGACGCAACTGTTTTTCCAGTTTGTCACTGCATTGATCAAAAGCGGCATAGATTTCATGGGCATGCGCCCTGGCCGAAGCTGTCAGGCCGGTCGAGAGGTGAATTGTCGATTCGCAGACAAATTCTTTGGCGCTCCGCGAAAAGGTAACCATCGCGTCCGTAGGGCGCTCTGCATACTTTCCGGCAACACTGTCTAGTTCGGCTTTAACGTGGGTTTGCAGGGCCTCACCTATATCAATCTGTTTTCCGCTGATCTGGTACTGCATCACATCTCCTYTGTATTTAAAAAAACGGCCCCTTTCTACTGTTGCGCAGAAAGGGTTTCGCTTGGGTTATTGATTCACATATTTTTTGTGGCCCGGCAGTCATTTGGGCGCTTGCTGTGCGGCCGTGATTTTTCGGCGCACGAACGATGGTGGTGTATTCATACATCCACTCTATTTGGCGACAGAATGCTGTGCAATGTCAACTGTGGCAATGTGTAATAATTTACAATTATCCGCGCAGGTGGCCTTAGGATATCTTGAAATTATGGCCCAGATAAACGCGGCGCACGTTTTCATCTTTGATCACTTCTTCGGTAGTGCCGCTCATCAAAACAGTGCCATCATGCAAGATATAGGCCCRTTCAACGATTTCCAGCGTCTCGCGCACGTTGTGGTCGGTGATCAGAACACCGATCCCGCGATTTTTTAGATCAGCGACCAATGTGCGAATTTCGCCAACAGCAATCGGGTCCACCCCGGCAAAAGGTTCATCCAGCAGCAGGTATTTCGGATTGGCGGCCAGACAGCGGGCAATTTCCACGCGCCGCCGCTCACCTCCGGACAGGGACAAGGCCGAGGCGCGGCGCAGGTGTTCGATGGAAAAGTCGCTCAGCAACTCTTCCAGCCGCTCGCGCCGCTTATGCCGGTCTCTCTCGGAAATTTCAAGGATTGACAGGATGTTATCCTCAACCGTCATACCGCGAAAAATTGATACCTCTTGCGGCAGATACCCGATGCCCAGTTTGGCACGGCGATACATCGGCAGCATGGTCACATCGCGCCCGTCAATAATCACCTGCCCGCCTTCGGGGGTGATCAGTCCGGCAATCGCGTAAAAAACAGTGGTTTTTCCCGATCCGTTCGGCCCCAGCAGCGCGACAACCTCGCCGCGTCCCAGATCGATGCTGACATCGCGGATCACCGGGCGTTTGCGGTAGCTTTTGCGCAGGTTGCGGACTTGCAAGCCTACGCTGCCTTCGGAAACCGTTAAATCTGGGGCTTTGGCCATCGTTTAGTTGCCGCCGGTTTGTAGAATGGTTTTCACACGGCCATCCAGCGTTGCCTGTCCGGTCTTTAGGTTAACAGTCATGCGGTTTGATGCAAGCGCACTTTGCCCCTGGGTCAGGATCACGTTTCCGGTCATCACGATATTGCCGTTGTCGATGGAGTAGATCGCCTCGTTGGCTTCGGCGGCCTCATCCCCGTTTACCAGAACCACACCGCCTGTGGCGTGCATTTTTGAAATCCGTCCGGCACTGCCGCCTTGGGCATACACCACCACAACACGACCCGCCGACAGACGCATTGTGCCTTGGCCGATCACAACGTTACCGGTGAAAACGGCCGACCCATCAGCCTGATTGATCTGTAATTGGTCCGACGAAACCTCGACAGGTTGGGTTGTGTCGTGTTTTAGCCCGCCGAATGTAATCTGGGTGCCTTGGGCCGTGCCCAATGCAGGCACTGAAACCAGCGCCAGCGC
Organism: Marinosulfonomonas sp.; assembly: GCA_002732995.1. GTDB lineage: Bacteria > Pseudomonadota > Alphaproteobacteria > Rhodobacterales > Rhodobacteraceae > Profundibacter. The sequence continues at coordinate 13,516 of NVTS01000027.1, forward strand.
GACCAATACCATGCGCAATTGAATAAACATCTTTTCCCCTCGAAATTCGGGCTAACTGCCTTTTGGATCGTATATCAGTTTCACCCCGCCTTTGAAAACCAGAAGATGCGATCCATCTGGACCCTTCTGCGTTTCAAGCGTCATTTGACCGGCATTCAGGGTTCCAAGCGGCCCTTCTGCCGTGATCCGCCCGTCTGTAACAACGGATGTTTCATTCAGTGCCGCGGTTACGCCCGCCGTGTTGATGATGTAGCCCGTCGAGGTCAGAATCTGCACCCCGCCCTGAAGGGTTACAAATTGCTGGTCCGTATCGATCACACCATCATCTGCAATAATCTCGATGCGCCCGTCCATAGCATCCTCGATAATTGCTGTCAGACCTGTTGCGGTCACGATTTTGGCATTGTCCTGCGAGGGACGCGCCGATTTGGCAGTAATTGAAATGGCGGCCCCGTCTTCGGTGACACCGGCATAGTTTGGCGCACCGATGCCCTGTTCACGCGCCAACCCTTCGACATCAACATCGGCATAGGGGATGGATTGGGTCGGGTCGATATTGCGGGAAAATAAAAACAGTGTCGACAGGATGCCCAAAGCGATGATCGGCAGGATCACCTTGGTCAGGGCAACAAAACGCGAATAGCTGTTATCATACATAGTCATATCGGGATCGTGCCAGAATATGCGCCACCGGCCAAGGGATTTGGCGCAGCGGTCAGCGGGGTTTTGCTTATGGGTTATATCTAAGGAGCGCAAACCAGCGCATCAAGAGTGGGCGAAAATATCAATTTCCGGCCAGCCTTCAAGGTCCAGATTGGCGCGCATTGGCAGAAAATCGAAACAGGCTTGGGCAATTTCCATCCGGCCCTCGCGCTCCAGCCGGATATTCAGCTCGTCCCGTAAGCGGTGCAGATACAAAACGTCCGAGGCCGCATATTCGATCTGCGCTTTGGTCAGCTCATCTGCGCCCCAATCGGAGCTTTGCTGTTGTTTGGACACATCCACACCCAGCAATTCCTGCAACAGGTTTTTCAATCCGTGGCGATCCGTATAGGTGCGGATCAGGCGCGAAGCGATTTTGGTGCAATAAACCGGGGCGGTGACAGTGCCAAAGGCGTTCTGCATCGCGGCAATATCAAAGCGTCCGAAATGGAACAGTTTCAGCACGTCAGGATCAGCCAGCATGCGGCACAGGTTTGGCGCGGATGTCTGGCCTTTTTCAACCTGCACCAGATGCGCATTGCCATCGCCGCCTGACATTTGCACAACGCACAAACGGTCGCGGTGCGGATGCAACCCCATGGTTTCGCAATCAATCGCCACAACGGGGCCAAGGTCCAGATCATCCGGCAGGTCGTTTTTATATAGGTAATTCGCCACATCATATCCTTTTCGTTGCAGGGCTTTTACACAGAAATTTGCGCGGCGGATAGGGCATAGAGGCGCAAAAAATCACCATATGATGCATAATCTGCTTGGCCACGGTGCCCAGATCGACCATCACAGGGGTATGAGCAATGAAGTGATCATCGTTATCCCCGCCCGATATGCATCATCCCGTTATCCGGGCAAACCGCTTGCGCCGCTTGTGGGCGCGACAGGGGTGGCGAAATCCCTGATTGAGCGCAGCTGGCTGGCGGCCAAAGAAGTGGGCGGCGTCGCCGAGGTTTACATCGCCACCGATGACGCGGGTATTGCGCGTGAGGCGATGCGCTTTGGTGCCAAGGTATTGATGACTGGCGAGAATTGCGCCAATGGGACCGAGCGGGTGGCCGACAGTCTGCGCCATCTGGAAAGCCTGCCGGATATCATTGTGAACCTGCAAGGAGATGCGCCGCTGACGCCGCCGTGGTTTTTATCGGCACTGATTGATGAGATGCGTGCCAACCCAGATGTGCAGATGGCAACGCCGGTGTTGCGTTGTAATGGCGAGATGCTCGCAAATTTGCGCGAGGATCGCCGCAATGGCCGAGTGGGGGGCACAACGGCGGTGTTTGATGCCAACCGAGACGCGCTCTATTTCTCAAAAGAGGTCGTGCCCTATACCGATGACAGTTATGGTGCTGAAACCGAAACACCGGTCTTTCATCATGTGGGTGCCTATGCCTATCGGCCTGCGACCCTGAAAGCCTATCACGACTGGGGTGTCTGCGAGTTGGAGGGGTTGGAGGGGTTGGAGCAACTGCGGTTCCTGCAACGCGGCGTAAAGGTGCGCTGTGTCGAAGTAGAAGCCCGTGGCACAGTGTTTTGGGAATTGAACAATCCGGTCGATGTGGCGCGGATCGAGGCCGAGCTGAAGAAAAGGGGCGAGGAATGAAAACTGTTGATGTAGGGCAGGTGACATTCGCCAATGACGCGCCTTTTGTGCTGATCGCGGGACCGTGCCAATTGGAAGGGCTGGATCACAGCCGCCAGATTGCCGAGAGCCTAGCGGCAACTTGTGCCAATCTTGGTATTCCGTTTGTGTTCAAGGGCAGTTTCGATAAAGCCAACCGCACCAGTCTAGCGGGCAAGCGCGGTTTGGGTATCGACGAGGGTCTGACTATCCTTTCAAAAATCAGTGCTGAATTTGGCTGCCCCACCCTGACAGATGTGCATAATGTGGAGCAATGCGCGGTGGCGGCGGCGACTGTGGACATCATCCAGATACCTGCGTTTTTGTGTCGCCAGACCGATCTGTTACTAGCTGCTGGCGAAACCGGTGCAGCGATCAACGTGAAAAAGGGCCAGTTTCTGGCCCCGAATGATATGGGCAACGTGGCTGATAAGGTGGCGAGCACTGGCAATGAACGCATCCTGCTGACGGATCGCGGCACATCGTTTGGCTATAACATGCTGGTCAGTGATTTTCGCAGCCTGCCTATAATGGCTGAAACTGGCTATCCGGTGGTATATGACGCGACCCATTCGGTGCAGTTTCCCGGCGGGCAAGGTGGTTCAAGCGGCGGCAAGCGCGAATATGTGCCGCCACTGGCGCGCGCGGCCGTGGCTGTTGGCTGTGCTTCGGTGTTTGTGGAGACACACCCCGACCCTGATAACGCGCCCAGCGACGGGCCTAACATGGTGCCGCTGGACCAAATGGCGGGTATGCTGGCGCGACTGAAAGCGATCGACGCGTTGATGAAAGGGTAGTTTTGGTAGCGTGCTCCCTTATCGCTTTTGACAGAACCTTTGATCGCGCCTTAGAAATTATCCGGGGGTAAAACCCGGGCCTCGGATATCAGGCAGTCAATGTTTGGTGCCGTTAGACTGTGTAGAAACGCTTCCAGATCACTGATGTTATGGTTGCCCAGACCCAGCGATTGTATGCGCTGATCTGGTCTTGTCACGTTAATTGACTTGCTCTGAAAAAGCGCAGGTATTGATATTCAAGCGTCACTGGCCAGCGGATTCCAAGCGTCAAATGCTTCCAGCCGGTGGTCTCTAATTGTTAATGCGGAGCGGCGCCGGACAGGAACGCAGACGCAATTCCGGATGGCGGAATGGATCGATACGAACCGCTGCACCCCCCTCGGCGGCCGGCAGCCTTGCATTGCCCTTTCACGTTTTCGGAATGGCAAGTGGCCGTTCTCAGCGCGATCATTCAATCCTCGATGTTCGATTCCCGGCGCAATCTCGCGTTTTGCGGCGTCGCAGGGGAGATATTGTCAAATCTGGTGTATGAGCGATCATGATCAAGCGGCGGCCTGGTTGGTTTCTGTCACTTCAACACCGTTTTTGAATCTGACCCCGGTGATGACCTTGGCCAGGAAGTCGAACCCTCGCAATCGCCTCCATTTCTTTTCAGCGCATTGCCCCAGCTTGAACATCATATGCAGCATTCCGTCCCTCGTCAGGCAGCCTTTCGAGCATTTGGTGCGGTGGCGGATGGTGCCGAACGTACTTTCGACCGGGTTGGATGTTCTGATGCTTTGCCAGTGCCGGGCGGGGAAATCAAAGAAGGTCATCATCTCTTCGCGGTCCTTTTGCAGGCACAGCGTGGCCTTGGGGTATTTCGCGTCATAAGTCTCGAGGAACAGGTCGAACGCCTTGTCCGCCGCTACCACCGCTTATCGGCAATGAAGCGTTTCGGGGCTCGCCCGTGCTTCTTCATTGGTCTGGTAAGCAAGCGTTTTGCAGCTGCCGTGTTGCATCAGCTCTGCAAGATGTCCTCCACTTCGCGAAGGCTCAGATTGACCCGGCAATAAAGCCAGACCGCANKGGCGATGATTTCTGGCGGGAAACGGTGGCGTTAGAAGTTGATCAATGGCGTGCTCATCTGATGTGCCATATTGGCAAGTGTTCAGGTGATCGCGGAGCGCCCTAAATTCCAAGGCTGCCATAGGGTATGAACCGCACCGGATCACCCTCGTCAACCTCCATCGCATCGTCGCCCAGCTCGACCAGACCATCGGCCCAGGACATCCCCGATATCCGGCCGGAACCTTCGGATTTGAACACCTCGACCCGACCGTCATCTGCCATTTTGGCCCGCAAATATTCCCGCCGTCCGGCTCTCTTGCTTTTGGTGAAGGCTGCGGGCACCATAAAGCCTTGCGGCTTGACCCAACCCGCACCTGACAATGCCGATAGTGACGGGCGCACAAAAATCGCAGTGCAAACAAACGCCGCCACAGGGTTGCCCGGCAGCCCGAACACCGGCACACCCTGCCACATTCCCAGCGCCAGTGGCCGCCCGGGTTTCAATGCAATCCGCCACGCCTCAAGCGCGCCTTCTTCCTTCAGCAACGCCGAAACATGGTCCTCGTCGCCAGCCGACGCCCCACCCGAAGTCAGGATTACATCGACCTTGTCCACCGCCGCGTTCAGGCTGGTTTTCAGCAACGCGCGATCATCCATCACATGGCCAAGGTCCACCGCCTCAAAGTCCCAGCGCGCCGCCAGTGACAGCAACATCGGACGGTTCGCGTCATAGGTCTTGCGCGCAGCGGATTTTCCGCCGTCCGCCGCGATAATCTCGTCACCGGTTGATAAAACCCCGACCCGCAACCGTTTACGTACCGCTATTTCCGCGATACCCAATCCGGTCAGCAGCGCCAAATCGGGGCTGCGTAATTTACAGCCTGCTTTCAGCGCCAACTGCCCCGCCTTAACGTCCTCGCCAGCACTACGCACATTGGCGCCCGCCTTGACCGGACCCTGAAATGCCACATGCCCATCACTGCGCCTGGTGTCCTCTTCCATCACCACCGTGTCCACACCTTCGGGCACCAGCGCACCCGTCAAAATGCGGATCGCGTGGCCCTTTGGCACAACGCCCAAAAACGGCTCTCCCGCTGCCGCGCGGCCATCAACCAATGGCAAAACATAAGGGCCGGACCCGATTGTGCCGTAAGCAAACCCATAGCCATCCATCGCCGAATTTTTACCCGGCGGGTTTGACCGTAACGCCACCTGGTCTCGCGATAAAACACGCCCGTCCGCATCCGGAACGGCAATGGTTTCTTCCCCGACAACCGTAGACAGCCGCCGCTCAAGATGCGCCAATGCGTCATCCACCGGCATCCAGTTCACCCCGTCGGGCAGCGCAAAACAATCGTCGCGCATCACCGGCGGCGCAAGGTCGGGAACAGCCATTTCAGCCACCCCCAACCCGACCTCTTGCAAAATGAAATCGGCAATCGCCGCTGTGTCATCCAGATCAAACACCGGCACGGACAACCCTCGCGGTCCATTATCGCTCGCCACCGCCCGAACTGTCCCGTCCTCCAGCGCAATCAACGGCTGTCCGGTGGAGGCGCGGTTGGCCTCGATCTTCATGTGGTTATCGCGTTTGTAGCCTTCAATCAGCACCAGATCATTGGGCGACAGATGCTCCAACAGCTGCTCCAGCGACGGCTCATCCTCATCTAGCAACTCGTGCATCAAGGCCCAGCGCTGGCGCGATGCCAGCAGCACCTCACCGGCCCCCGCCGCGCGGTGTCGATAGCTGTCTTTGCCTTTGTGGTCCACATCAAAACTGTGATGCGCATGCTTTAGCGTCGCCACGGAAAACCCGCGCGAGGTGATCTCGCTCACCAGCCGTTCCATCAATCCGGTCTTGCCCGAATTCTTCCAGCCGATCACGCCAAATATTTTCATTCCGATTCCCCAGAAATCAATGCTTCGGCCATCTTCATATCCTCTGGCGTGTTGACGTTAAAGAACGGATTAAACCCGTCCGCCGGAAAGGGCGCAAGTGCCGCACCGTGCCTGTCCGTCCATTGAACCACCTTGCGCACACCACCTTGCAGCGCTGTGCGCAAATCCTCGCGCAATGTAACGGACCACAAGCCGAACGTCGGCTGGCGCAACATGCCGCGCGTCCTGTGCGGGGACGCAGCCAGCGCCATCGTCACACCAGCCTCTTCTGCGGCCAGCAACAAGCGCGGCACCAGATCCGCTGGGAAAAACGGCGTGTCGGCGGCGGCTGTCACGATATGCTCAGCGCCTTTGGCGGCGGCCCAGTCCAGCCCCGCCAGAACACCCGCCAACGGGCCCGCAAACCCGTCAATGCTGTCTGCCACCACCGGCAAGCCAAAGCCGCCAAACCGGGCCGCATCACCATTGGCATTGATCGCCAACCCTGCCACTTGCGGCCCTAGCCGTTCAATCACCCGCGCCATCAGGCTTTGGCCGCAAAGCTCCAGCAGCCCCTTGTCACCGCCGCCCATCCGCGTCGCCAATCCACCGGCCAAAATCACACCCAAAGGAGCCTGCATCACTGCCCCGCCCCCTTGCGCTTATGCTTGCTGGCCTCATCCGGCACCGCCGCAGGGTCCGCGTCCCGCACCAACCGTTCGCCACCCGCCAAACACTGGAACCGCCGCCCCCGCATCCGGCCAATCAACGTCAATCCGACCTGATTGGCAATCTCGACACCCCACGCGGTGAATCCTGATCGCGACGCCAAAACCGGTATCCCCATCATCGCGGTCTTGATCACCATCTCGCTGGTCAACCGCCCCGTGGTATAGAGGATCTTGTCCGCCCCGTCCGCCCCTTCGGACAGCATCCAGCCGGCAACCTTATCCACCGCATTATGCCGCCCGACGTCCTCCATATAAACCAGCGGTCGGTCTTGCTGACACAGCACCGTGCCATGCAACGCGCCCGCCGTCAGATACAGGCTCGGGGTGCGGTTGATCTTATCGGCCAGCGCATAGAGCCACGAGGTGCGCAATTCGGCCTCCGGCAGTTTCACCCCCGCCAGCCCTTCCATCATATCGCCAAACACCGTGCCAACAGCACAGCCCGACGTGCGGGTCTTGCGGGCCAGTTTATCCTCGAAATCGGTTTCGATGGCGGTGCGCACCACCACGGTCTCGGTTTCCTCGTCAAAATCCACACCGGTGATGTCCTCACCATCAACCAGCATTCCCTGATTGCGCAAAAACCCCAGCGCCAGATATTCGGGGTAATCACCGATTGTCATCGCTGTGACAATTTCGCGTTTATTCAGATAAATCGTCAGCGGCCGCTCCTCGATCACCGCAATACTCTGCGCATTGCCCAAATGATCCACCGCCACCACCTCGCGCGTCAGTCGCGCAGCACCAGGATCAGGCGCAATCAGATAGTCCGACAGATGATCATTGCTTGCCATTTGCATATTTCCCCAGAACGCCCTAAGGCCGAAAGCAAGATTAGCGAACGGGAAGAAAATGACCACCACAAAACGTGCCTTAATGCTCGGCATTCGCGACGGCCTGCCCTTTATCGTCGTGGTGGCCCCGTTTGCGATGCTGTTTGGCGTTGTCGCAACCGAGGCCGGTCTGAGCAATGCGCAGACGGTCGTCTTTAGCTTTGCGGTGATCGCAGGGGCCGCACAGTTTGCCGCTGTGCAACTGATGGCCGAAAACGCACCGGTGTTGATTGTTGTGGCAACAGCGCTTGCGGTGAACTTGCGGATGGCAATGTATTCGGCCTCAATCGCACCCTACCTGCGCGGGGTGCCGCTCTGGAAACGCGCCGCCATGTCGTATCTGCTGGTCGATCAAAGCTATGCGATCGGGCTGGCAAAATACGAGGCCGAACCAGACATGACCCCATCCGCACGCGCCGCCTACTTCGTCGGCACAATGGTTCTGAACATGCCGCTCTGGTATGGCGGCACATTGGTCGGGGCGTTGGTCGGCTCGCGCATACCGCCGGAATATGCACTGGATTTCGCGGTGCCTATTACCTTTTTGGCGCTGGTCGGGCCAATGCTGAAATCCGCCGCCCATGTGATGGCCGCATTCACCTCGGTCGCATTGGCATTACTGCTTGCGTTTGTCCCCTACAATCTGGGGCTGATGATTGCAGCAGTGGCGGCGATGATGGTCGGCGCGCAGGTCGAACTGCTGGTGGAAAGGCGCAAAGTATGAGTTACTCGACCGCCGAAATATGGACAACCATTGCGCTGGTAGCGCTTGGCACCTACCTAATCCGGTTCTCATTTATCGGCCTGATCGGGGGCCGCGAATTGCCCACATGGGTGCTGCGCCATTTGCGCTATACACCCGTGGCCGTGCTGCCAGGGCTGGTCGCCCCGCTGGTGCTGTGGCCCGATGCAACTGGCGGTGCGCTGGATGCGCCACGCCTGATAGCGGCGGCAGTGACGGTGTTGCTGGGGGTGATGTTCAAGAACATGATGCTCGCCATTCTTGGCGGGGCAACGACGCTGTTTGTGATGCTGATGGTGGCGGGCTGAGGGCTGACGCTAAATAACCTCTTCGTTTTCCAACCTCGAAAGCGCCTGCAGCCTTCCGTGAAATAATTCACATTTCTTAGCTCGGAAGGTGCTGTCACGTTAACTGTTTCCAGTTGCCCGGCTATCGAGATTTGTTGCGCAAAAAGGTGACAATGGGGCGCTCGACAGCGATGCTGCGCCATTCGAGTATCGGAAACTTGCGAATGCCGAATATCAAGGCTGGCCAAGATTACGCATACTGGCTTCACATTCTGAAGACGGGCAAGCGGGCTCATCTGTTTCCCGAGGTGTTGATGTCCTGCAGAATTCACAAAGACTCGCTGTCGCGGAACAAGTTTATAAAGGCGAAACAGCAATGGAAAATCTACCGCGAGATCGAAAAGATACCTATTGTACGCGCAATTCCATATTTTGTTTTATATACGTCTCAGGCGCTTACACATTAGGCGGGCGCAGCACTTGCAAGAATCTGTGCCGACGACAAGATGACGCAGGTTTCCGGGTCCGGATTCGAATGGCTGCTGCGTTTCGTCAAAACGCCGAGGCGACTACGGCACAAACTTTTGCGACCGCAATCGCGGGCTTTCGCCTAATTTTCAGTCCAAGTGAGCGGCGGGAATTCCGCGATTTCGTAAGCGTATGTGAAACAATAAGGAAACCGATTGAAGGCGTTGAAGAAAAGACATAAACTGCCGGGAAGGCGTTATTTTTATTGAGTAGCTCTTGGCTAGCCCGTCACTGGGCCGTCAAGATCAGGTACTGTAGTATGATCGGGCTCCCTTAGTTAACTATACCGCCATTCTCTGGTTTCCAATGAAGTGAGAAAGACCAAATGAAAAAAGCGCTTATCACCGGCATCACCGGACAGGACGGGTCTTATCTGGCTGAACTTCTGCTTGAAAAAGGCTACGAGGTTCACGGGATCAAACGCCGCGCATCCTCGTTCAACACCCAGCGGATCGACCATATTTTCCAGGATCTGCACGGTACCAATGTGCGCTTTAAGCTGCATTACGGCGATGTCACCGACAGCTCGAATCTAACCCGTATCATCTCTGAAATTCAGCCTGACGAAGTGTATAATCTCGCGGCACAATCCCATGTTGCGGTCAGCTTTGAAGCTCCGGAATACASCGCCGACGTGGACGCCATAGGCGCCCTGCGCCTGCTCGAGGCGATCCGTTTTCTCAGGCTTGAGAAAAACACTCGGTTCTATCAGGCTTCTACATCTGAACTTTATGGCCTGGTACAGGAAACCCCGCAGACGGAAACCACGCCGTTCCATCCGCGCTCGCCATATGCCGTAGCCAAGATGTATGCCTACTGGATCACCGTAAACTATCGCGAGGCCTACGGAATGTATGCCTGCAATGGTATCCTGTTCAACCACGAAAGCCCCCGGCGCGGCGAAACCTTCGTGACCCGCAAGATAACCCGCGGTTTGGCCAATATTGCGCAGGGCCTGGAGCCGTGCCTGTACATGGGCAATATCGACGCTTTGCGCGACTGGGGCCATGCCAAGGATTATGTGCGCATGCAATGGATGATGCTGCAGCAGGATGCTCCGGATGATTTTGTCATTGCCACCGGAGTTCAGTATTCGGTCCGCCAGTTCATCTTGTGGTCGGCGGCAGAGTTGGGAGTTACGGTTCGATTTGAAGGTGAAGGTCTGGAGGAAAAGGGTATCGTTGAAAAAATTGAAGGCGATGATGCTCCCGCCATGTCCGTTGGCGATGTGATTATCCGTATTGATCCGCGACATTTTCGGCCCGCAGAAGTGGAAACCCTGCTTGGGTCCCCCGCGAAGGCCAAAGAAATCCTTGGCTGGGAACCGGAAATCACAGTGCAGGAAATGTGCGCCGAAATGGTAGCCGCCGATCTGCAAGATGCGCGCCGAAACCGGATTTTACAGAAACACGGCCTCGAACTGCCGGTCTCGGCTGAAAACTAAGGAGGCATTATGATAAAAAAGGGCACTCTTCTTCTGACCGGTGGCTCTGGAATGGTCGGACGCAATATATTGGAACACCCTCTCGCCGTAGACTGGGAAATATTAGCCCCATCCTCGCGTGATCTGGATTTGACTGATTTTGCTTCAGTGCAGAAATATCTTGGCACCCATTCTCCTGACCTTGTGGTACATGCTGCAGGTAAGGTAGGTGGAATACAGGCTAATATAGCGCAACCTGTCTCGTTTCTCGAGGCCAATGCGGCTATGGGCCGGAATATTATTATGGCGGCTTATCAGAGCGGCGTTCCCCGGTTTTTAAATCTGGCATCAACCTGCGTCTATCCCCGTGCTGCTGCAAATCCGCTGAGCGAGGATATGATCCTCACAGGTGAGCTGGAACCTACCAACGAAGGATATGCTCTAGCCAAAATCATGGCGATACGCCTTTGCCAGTATATTCGTCGCGAAAATCAAGAATTTCAGTACAAAACACTTATCCCATGTAACTTGTTTGGACGCCACGATACGTTCGATCCAAAGCATTCACATCTATTACCCTCGATCATTCACAAGATGTATATTGCCAAGACTGAAGGGCAGCAAACCGTGGAAATCTGGGGCGACGGCACCGCACGACGCGAGTTCATGTATGCTGTCGATGTCGCGGATGCGATCCTGAAAGCAGCCGCCGACATTTCCGCGATTCCCGACCTGATGAATGTCGGGCTTGGTCATGATCATTCGATCAATGACTATTATGCTGCGGTGGCCAGAGTTGTGGGTTGGGATGGCAAGTTCAGCCATGACCTTACGAAACCTACGGGTATGAAACAAAAGCTTTGTTCGACCAAACGCCTTTCTAATTGGGGTTGGTCGGCTCCAACCTCGCTGGATGAGGGTATTGCACACACCTACAACCATTATCTGGAAAGAACGATATCATGAGCCTGAAATATCCGCTGGCCACATCTTCCTGGGACAAAGAAGAGTTGAATGCGCTGCACCGTGTCATCGAAAGCGACAGGTATTCCATGGGGGCCGAAGTGTCCGCATTCGAAACCCAATTTTCCAAACAGTTCGCCAGCAATTTTGCCATCATGGTCAACTCTGGCTCGTCGGCAAACCTGCTGATGACGGCAGCATTATTTTTTACCAAAAATCCGAAACTAAAACTGCACCGCGGTGATGAAATCATCGTTCCGGCCGTCAGTTGGTCCACCACCTATTTCCCTCTTGCGCAATACGGACTTCATATAAAATTTGTCGATATTGACCTCGACACCCTGAACTATGACCTTGAAGCGTTACGCGCAGCGGTGAGCGACAAAACCCGTGCGATTATGGTGGTAAACCTGCTGGGAAATCCAAATGATTTCGACGAAATAGAGGCGATCATCCGCGATCGCGATATTGTGGTAATCGAAGATAATTGTGAAAGTATGGGGGCCACATTCAACGACAAACAAGCTGGAACGTTTGGCGTTATGGGCAGCTTTTCGACGTTCTTTTCGCACCATATTTCAACAATGGAAGGTGGCGTTGTCGTCACTGACGACGAAGAGCTATATCATGTAATGCTGGCCTTGCGCGCCCATGGCTGGACCCGCAACTTACCAAAGTTCAACCACATAACCGGCGAAAAAAGCGATGATCCCTTTGAGGAGAGCTTTAAGTTCGTATTACCCGGTTATAATTTGCGACCACTTGAGATGTCTGGCGCGCTGGGTATTGAGCAACTGAAAAAGCTTCCAGCGCTTGTTCAGGGGCGACGTGCCAACGGGGCACTTCTACAGGGAAAACTAGCCGATCATTCTAAATTTATTATCCAACGCGAAATTGGCGAAAGCAGCTGGTTTGGATTTAGTCTGGTTCTGCGCAAAGACTTGAGCTTGAAACGGTCTGAGGTCGTGCGAATCCTAAATGCCGAAGGGTTTGAGTGCCGCCCCATTGTTTCTGGGAATTTCGCTAAGAACACAGTGGTATCCTATTTCGATTATGAAATTCACGGTGAGTTGACCAACGGTGAGTATATTGACAGGAATGGGCTGTTTGTGGGCAACCACCATTACCCAATTTCTGATGCAATCGGAATTCTCGCAACAATCTGACCTTGAAATGTAGAAACATCTTGGGTCCTTGATAATCAGGGGCAATTCCGCGGATAGTTTCAGTGCCCAAACAATTATTGGAGAATCCTTTGATACACCCCATCATCCTTTGCGGCGGCTCCGGCACTCGTCTCTGGCCACTGTCGCGCAAAAGCTACCCCAAGCAGTTTTCCACCCTCATGGGGGAAGAAAGCCTTTTTCAGGCCACAGCCCGCCGCCTGTCTGGCCCGAAATATGCCGCACCCATCACCATCACCGGGTCCGATTTCCGCTTTATCGTAACCGAGCAGCTGTCGGCAATCGGTATTGACCCCGGCGCGATCCTGATCGAGCCCGAGGGGCGCAATACTGCCCCCGCCGTGCTCGCTGCGGCACTTCATGTGGCGCAGAGTGACCCCAACGCTGTTTTGCTGATTGCGCCGTCCGATCATGTTATTCCGGATTTGCAGGCCTTCAATGCAGCCGTCAGCTTGGGCCGCAAGGCTGCAGATGCCGGTGATCTGGTAACTTTTGGCATCCGCCCTGATCGCCCGGAAACCGGCTATGGCTATCTTGAGCTAGAGGCAATGAGCGAGGGTGCGCCTGTCAGGCTTAAACGCTTCATTGAGAAACCCGATGCAACGCGGGCCGGGGAAATGCTGGCTTCGGGGCGGTTTCTCTGGAATGCCGGAATTTTCCTGTTCTCAGCCAAAGCCATCATCGCAGCGTTTCAAACCCATGCCGCTGATCTTGTCCCGCCTGTCGAGCAATCCTTGACTCAGGCCAAACCTGACCTCGGCTTCCTGCGCCTTGATCCCGCACCATGGGGTGAGGCCCGCGATGTTTCAATCGACTATGCGGTGATGGAACATGCCAGCAATCTGACGGTGGTGCCATTTTCGTCAGGCTGGTCGGACCTGGGCGACTGGGCTGCGGTCTGGCGCGAGGAGGGGCCTGATGAAAACGGTGTCAGCCTATCCGGCCCTGCAACGGCAATCGACTGCCGCAATACACTGCTTCGGTCTGAAAATCCCGGCCTTGAGCTGGTCGGGATCGGCCTAGACAACATCATCGCGGTTGCGATGCCTGATGCGGTGCTGGTTACGGACAAATCCCGAAGCCAGGAAGTCAGGCTTGCAGTTGCTGCCCTGCGTGACAAAGACGCGATACAAGCCCAGCAATTCCCCCGCGATCACCGGCCATGGGGCTGGTTTGAAAGCCTGGTAATTGGCCAGCGGTTTCAGGTCAAACGCATCGTCGTACATCCCGGCGCGGCACTTAGCCTGCAAAGCCATGTGCACCGCTCGGAACACTGGATCGTGGTCGAGGGCACTGCCCTAGTGACTATCGGCAGCGACAAAAAACTGGTGACGGAAAACCAGTCAGTCTATATTCCGGTGGGCGAAAAGCACCGGATGGAAAACCCCGGCGCGGTGCCAATGGTGTTGATCGAGGTCCAGACTGGCCCGTATCTGGGCGAGGACGATATTGTGCGTTATGAGGWTATTTATGCTCGAGAATGAGATTCTGGGCCAGCCGTGATGCGGTGGATGGGTGTTGTCACGGGTTCTGTCGCAAAGTTTTGGACTGTTACAGAGAGGTGGTCCTACTATTTCGACCAGTTAGCAGCCAGTTTAAGATGGATCAGGGTTTCATTTAGGCCGCCAATCACGTTGGTTCTGTTTTTCTTTCATAGGCTTCATCCGGCGTCAATATTCCGTGGGTCGAATGCGGGCGTTCAGAGTTGTAACRKRWYMGMYRYKYCSMWMWCMCKGCKSSKRYSTRMKWYCMRGKYWSRARWKCRTYKAKMTRGMTKYRTTYKWKRYYKYWGASRMYSRYYGMRMGKSWGTGGTTTGCCCTTCGCAAACCATGAGAGTGGCCAAAGCCGCTCGATCATTCGGTTATCGACCCAACGACACACCACACCAGATTTGGTCGATCAATCGCCAATTTCCTCAGCAGATATGGGTAAATCTTGTGCTGCGGATGTTTCTTGCCGATGTTTGGCGTCTGGTAGATTGGCACCAAACGCATCAATCCGCGCACACGGTGACGCCCACATTTGTGGCCCTGTCGTTGCATGTACCGCGCCATTTGGTGAGAGCCATACCACGGGGTTTCCAGAAACGGCTTGTCGATTATTGCCATAAAGTGCAGGTTCTCGGCACTTTCACCCTTCGGCTGGTAATGCAGGTTCGGCCGCGCCAGCGACAGCAGGCCACACTGCCGCCGAACGCTCAGATCGTGATCCCGGCTAGTAAATGCCGTGGCCATGTTTTCAATCGCCGCGCGCTTCCACGTCCCGATCTGGGTAGCCTCTCGGTGTTTGCCTGGAAACACCTGCCGGTAATAGATGCACGCCGTACTTTTTCGCCAGTTCCGCCATCGTCGCTTGCACGCAAACGACTGCCGGGCAATGGGTCGAGTGGTTCTTTCGTTTCGTCACTTTGAACCGTCTTTCTCATAAGTCGATCCATCTTAACCACTGGTCCGAAATCTTGCGACCACCTCT
>NVTS01000028.1 GCA_002732995.1 Marinosulfonomonas sp.
TAAAGCCGTATTGGCATACCTGTCGCGCTATACGCACAGGGTGGCAATATCCAACAGTCGTTTGATCCGTATGGACGACCACGCGTCACCTTCCGCATCAAGGACTACCGTGTAAACGGTCCCGGCCGACACACCACCATGACCTTAGCTAAGGACGGGTTCATCCGCAGGTTCTTGCTCCATGTGCTGCCAAGGGGCCAACGCCGCATCCGTCACTACGGATTCTATGGTAATGGCAACCGCGCCGCCAATATTGCGCGGATCAGACGCTTGCTCGGGGCCAAAGCGCCAGACCGGGAACGCGCCAATGACGACAGCACCGGAGATACCGATGAGCCGCCCCGTGTCCTCGGCCTGCCTTGTCCATGTTGCGGTGGACGGCTTGGTCATCATCGACACAATCGCGCCAGCACAGCACCCCAGAACACCGCCAACACCAGCCAGGGCCGCAGTATGAAATGCGCGCCCTGCACATCAAAAACTACACCCTCAGCCGCATGCTACATTACCTGCGGTCCCATACGTATGCGCCCATCCATGCAACGGCTGCGCCACAGCCGCCACAGCCGCCACACGCCATGGCGTTCGGCACATATCGACCAAAAGACTGCAAACCACCTGCTCAGTTCGCCACCTGGAACTCCCAGATCCTCGTGCGAGGGAGCAGAACCAAGGCACGCACGCCTCRCAAATCCCCATAACGACAACTGACCCACCAAGACCAACCCCGCAATTTCCCGCTTGAGCGCTTCYCCGACGCCAAGCAACGAYCCGCGTCACTCAAACCACGCGCGGRGCGTCCGGGAAACCTGCACCAAAGCGGCCATCCAACGTCTTTGACCGGCACCCCCGAGCCCCCCGTCACTCATCCCGCACCCCCCGCAACGCTTCCTTCGTCCCGCCCCATTCCCATTTGGGGTCCTCCTCACACATCTCGAACTTGAACTCATCCATCGTTTCCGCCCCCTCGATCACACCCGCCAGCCGTCCATGCACCCATGCGCTCATCACATCGTTCATCCGGTTCTGGTATCCACTCCCCATGGATTTGAAAAACCGCACAATGCCGGCCTCGACCCCGATGGTGATCTTGATCTTTTTGTCCCGCCCCTTGTCCTTGGCAATCTCGCGCCACATCGGCGGGATGCGTTCAGCCCGATAGATCGTATTGTGCATATCCCATTCCAGCCGCTGCATCGCATCGGTCATATAATGGAAATACTTCACTTGGGTCTTGCTCATTTTGGGCGGCGACATTCGGGCATCCTTTGGTTCGTGACACCGCAAATACTGCTCAAATTTGATTAAAAAACGGTAATAGCAACGTATGTAGGAAACCCATATGTTTTCCATACAGTTTCCATACGCCGATTTTCAGCGACCCTACCCGCGCTTCACATTCTGCAACAACGGCAACAGATGCGACATATCCGGCCCGTGATCCATTCCGGTCAGCGCCTTCCTTAACGGCATAAACAACCCACGCCCTTTGCGCCCCGTGGCCTCTTTTACCGCCGTGGTCCAAGCGCCCCAAGTGGTGTCGTCCCAGCCCCCGTCCGGCAGCAGCGCCAGCGCCTCGGCCACGAACGATTTGTCCTCGTCATCCACCATCGGTTCTGCCCCGTCACGGCACAGAGCCCACCAGTCTTTCAGGTCATCCAGCACGGTGATATTCGCGCTGGTTGCGGCCCAGAATGCTTCGGCCATATCATCCGGCACGCCCAGCGCCTTGATGGTATCGGCCACATCGCCAAACGCCAGCGCCTGGTTATAATGCGCGGTCAACGGAAACAGATCATCCACATCGAATTTCGTCGGCGCTGCCCCGAAATGCGACAACTCGAACCCGTCCACAAGCTGCTCCATATCGGTGCGCAATTCCACCGGATCAGAGGTGCCCAACCGCGCCATATGTGACAGCAGCGCCATCGGCTGAATCCCTTGCGCCCGCAGGTCGCGCAGCGCCAATGTGCCCAGCCGTTTTGACAGCGCTTCACCCTGTGGTCCGGTCAGTAACGAGTGATGCGCGAATGACGGAACAGTGCCACCAAGTGCCTGAATTATCTGGATTTGTGTGGCGGTGTTGGTCACATGGTCCGAGCCGCGAACAACATCGGTGATACCGTAATCAATGTCATCACAAACCGACGCCAGCGTATACAGGAACTGCCCATCCCCACGGATCAAAACAGGGTCCGAAACCGATGCGGCATCAATCGACAGATCACCCAGAATACCGTCGCTAAACTCGATCCGCTCTTGGTCCAGCTTAAAGCGCCAATGCCCCGCCCCGCGCTCCTCGCGCAAGCGTTCCTTATCAGCATCCGACAGCCCCAGCGCGGCACGGTCATAGACCGGCGGCTTGCCCATATTCAGCAGTTTCTTACGCTTCAAATCCAATTCAACCGGCGTCTCGAAACACTCGTACAACCGCCCGCTGGCCCGCAGCTCATCCGYCGCMRSGTYGTARCGATCMARSCGGTCRGAYTGMYKKWMCARYYSGTCMYRCGSCAGSCCCRSCCACKCCARATCNWGCNTTGATSCCGTCSGCATATTCCTGGGTGGAGCGCTCGGGATCAGTATCATCCAGCCTTAAAACAAAGGTGCCACCGGCCTTGCGGGCAATCAGGTAATTCATCAGCGCCGTGCGCAAATTTCCAACATGGATATAGCCGGTCGGGGAGGGGGCGAAACGGGTGGTGGTCATGAATATGGTCCAATGCTTACAGGTTTATCAGGCTCTTTAAGCGGTTTTGCGCAAATACGAAAGGGGCCTGCGAAAAACGGCCCCAAACACAATGCCGCGAGCGCTGCTCTTATACCACATTTATACCACATTTTCAAAATGCATTTGTGCCAGGATGACCAAAACCGGAGGGCGTAAGATAACACAGAAAAGACCATACACACGCAGATCAGCAATCCCTGCAGGGCTGTCATTGCCCCTCGTGGGCGGGCTGATTTCCGCATCATTCCCCGCGCTGGCGGCAGCCCCATGTTGGGCACGCAAACCACACGATTTAACCGCTTCAAGCTGGGCAGTTTCGAGGTGACAGCCCTGTTGGCAGGAACACGCACTTTCCCTGACGTGCACAGCATATTCGGAACCAATATTTCAGACGAGGAATTCGCCCGTGTCTCGGCGGATGCCAATTTACCGGCTGACAAAGCCCAGTTTTTTTCTTTACCCCGACAGTGGTCAATACCGGTAGCGAACTGGTCCCTTTTTACTCTGCGATTGWSACCTAYATGCTGGAAAGCGRCGGSMAACARYTGKTKCTGRKCGYSGAYWKYGCCAAYCACTAYGTCTGGTCGCTGGCCTATCCCGATTGGGAGGTGCGGTTGACATGGACAAAACCGCCGCCGCCACACGGCGCCAGATTTTCGGTATGCTATCCGCCGACAAATTGCCGTTCATCGGATATCACATGCCATGGCCCGCATTGGGATATGCCGAGGCGCGCGATGACGGATTTCAATACGTTCCGGCAAGTTACCAGTTGATGATGGAGTAATCCGGACTACGCCCGATATGACACCACCTCGACCACAACCGCGATGTGGTTCATCCCGCCAACATGGGAATAGCTGTCAGGGGTTTGCGTGGTAGCGCCTTTTGAGTAGACCGCGACATAGCTGTCTTTACCGCCCACATGAATGCTGGTGCCGCTATGAATTGAGTCGCCTTGCCAGCGAATTTTCCAACCGAACAACTGGCAGTATAGGTTGGCAGTTTCCTGCGGGTTGCTGACAGTGATGTTGACATGTTCCAGATATGACTCGGATATTTCGTTTCCTTTCTTGTTGATTTACCTTTTGCAATTCCTCAAGCTAACTTTAGGTCAAGGATTATTTTCAGGAGTTTGATATGCGCGGCACAGACGCCCTAACCATTGGTCAGTTGGCACGGCGCACCGGATTGGCAGTGTCGGCAATTCGCTATTACGAAATCCAGGGATTGATCCGCCCCGCCCGCAACGCTGGTGGGCAACGGCGGTTTTTGCGCTCTGACATCCGGCGGCTGTCATTCGTGAAAATCGCCCAGAAGTTCGGCTTTACCCTGCCCAAAATCAGCGCACTGATGGCCCCCCTGCCGGAGGAGCGCACCCCGACGAAACGCGATTGGGAAAAGATCAGCCGCCAGTTTCGCACCACGTTGGATGCACAAATTCTGGCGCTGGAACAGTTGCGCGACAATCTGGATGGCTGCATCGGTTGTGGCTGCCTGTCCTTGAAAAAATGCCGTCTCTATAACGCGGATGACCGCGCCGCCCGCCTTGGGCCGGGGCCGCGCTATGTGATGGGAGACCGGCCTGCGGATGTGGATTAGGTTTCGTCCCGCCACCTGTTCACAATCGGATAGCGGCGATCCAGCCAGAACGAACGCATGGTCAGACGCGGGCCCGGGGCGGATTGGAAGCGTTTGTATTCCGAGATGTAGAGCAGATGTTCAACCTTCTTGACCACGGCACGCTCAAATCCGTCCGCCACCAGTTCGGCCACGGATTTCTCATCATCCACCAACCCTTTCAGGATCGCATCCAGAATGTCATAAGGTGGCAAGCTGTCGTCATCGCGCTGATCCTCGCGCAATTCAGCCGTGGGCGGCTTGTCGATCACCCGCGGCGGGATCACCTCGCCAGATGGCCCCATCATCCAGTCGCGATGATTGGCATTGCGCCAGCGGCACGTTTCAAACACACGGRTTTTRTAMAYRTCYTTGATYGGRTTATASCCSCCKGCCATATCGCCATARATSGTRGCATAKCCCACSGCMAYCTCRSWTTTATTSCCWGTGGTCAGCAGCATTTCACCGAATTTGTTGGACAGGGCCATCAACAGCAACCCGCGCAGACGCGACTGGATGTTTTCCTCGGTGGTGTCAATTTTCGTGCCCTCGAACAGCGGCGCGAGCGTGTTGGTGATCGCAGCGCGCCCTTGCGAAATCGGCACAGAATCATAGCGGCATCCCAGATTCTCGGCGATCTCCTTGGCGTCGTTCAGCGAGGATTCCGAGGTGTATTCCGACGGCAACATCACACAGCGCACATTCTCAGCGCCCAGCGCATCCGTGGCAATGGTCGCCACAATCGCGCTGTCGATTCCGCCCGACATGCCCAGCAAAATCTGCTTGAATCCGGTTTTKCGCATGTAGTCGCGCARYGCCATSACCATGACGTGGTAGTCCTGCTCCCACGCATCAGGTTGCATGGCCATGTCGCCTACATGCGCCCGCCACCCGTCAGCGGTGCGCGTAAAATCGACATGGGTGATCGCCGCGTCAAAAGCCGGCATTTGCACGGCCAGACCGCCACCGGGGTTCAGCACGAATGAAGCCCCGTCGAACACCTGATCATCCTGCCCGCCGATCATATTCAGATAGACCAGCGGCAATCCGGTTTCGACCACGCGGGCCACCATATGGTTCATCCGCACCCCCAGTTTATCGCGGTAATAGGGCGACCCATTGGGCACCAGCAGGATTTCGGCACCGGTTTCGGCCAGTGTCTCGCAGACCTCTTCTGCGTGCCACGCATCTTCGCAAATCGGCGAGCCGATCCGCAGCGGTCCAACAGAATAAGGCCCCTGATCAGGGCCAACGTCATACAGGCGCACCTCGTCAAACACGGTTTCATTGGGCAATTTCTGTTTCAAAACGCGGGCGGTGATTTTACCGCCCTCAAGGATGTAATAAGCATTAAACAGCTTGCCGCCGACAGCATACGGACCCCCAATGCCCAGCGCCGGACCATCGGCGCAATCCAGCGCCAACTGGTCAATATGCGCCATCGCATCCGTCGTGAACGCGGGTTTCATCACCAGATCCTGCACCTGATAGCCGGTGATAAACATCTCGGTCAGCGCCACCATATCGGCCCCTGCCGCACGGCCCTGCTCCCACGCGTCAAACGCCTTGGCGGCGTTATCAGACAGCGCGCCAACGGTCGGGTTTAGCTGTGCCAGCGTCAGGCGAAATTTATCAGACATCTGCGTTTCCTACTCTTCACAAGTCGATTTATTAGCAGAGTTACGCCGAAGTGAAAGCCAGAACCGCGCGAAAGTCGTTGTCAGGGCCACCGCGCTCTACTAAGTTCCTTAACCAACAGACATAGGGGGCTGATGTGTTTACAACCAAAGCTGCGATGAAGAGTATTCGTGCCGCAACCACCGGATTGGCGCTAACCATAGCCGCCACTAGCATGGGCCTTGCCCAGAACACCGGCGCCGTTGAAACCAAGCAATATGATGATGGCGGCATCTTTGAGGGCACGTTCAAGGACGGCAAGCAGCATGGCACCGGCACCTATCGTCTGCCCAGCGGTTATGAATACTCTGGCGAATGGGTCGATGGTGAAATCAAGGGTCAGGGTGCTGCCAGATTCCCGAATGGCTCCGTCTACAGCGGCACGTTCCTCAAAGGAAAACCTGAAGGTTTTGGCAAAATCGTCTTTGCCGATGGTGGCAGCTATGAGGGCGACTGGGTCAACGGTATAATCACCGGCAACGGTATCCGGCTTTATGCCAACGGCGTGCAATACGAGGGCGGTTTTCGCAACGCGCTGCACCACGGTGTCGGCACAATGAAAAGCCCGAATGGCTATGTCTATCAGGGCGAGTGGGCCAACGGCATCAAGGCGGGCACCGGCAAGATCACCTATCCAGATAAATCCGTCTACGAGGGCACATTGGTCAACGGAAACCGCGAGGGCGCAGGAACCCTGACCATGACCGACGGGACAACCTATGTCGGCGACTGGAAGGACAGCAAATTCAACGGCACCGGCAAACTGACCCTGCCAAACGGCGACATTTACAACGGCAGCTTTATCGACAGCCAGCGGCATGGAACGGGGCGGATGATTTATGTTAACGGCGACAGCTATGATGGCGGGTTCACCAATGATAACCGCCACGGCCAAGGCACCTTTATCAGCACCGATGGCTATCACTATGTTGGCGGCTGGATAGGGGGGCGCGTTGAGGGCACGGGCGAGGCCACCTATCCTGACGGGTCAGTCTATACCGGCCAGTTCAAGGACAGCATGCCCGAGGGCGCGGGCAAAATCACCTATCCGGATGGCGGCAGCTATGATGGCGGCTGGGTGGCGGGCGTGACCGAAGGCAAGGGTATCGCACGCTATAAGAACGGCATGGTCTACGAGGGCGAATTTCGGGATGCGAAATTCCACGGTCAGGGCAAAACGACCGAGCCGAACGGATATCAATACGATGGCGGCTGGCAAAACGGCCAACGCCACGGCACCGGCACCGCCACCTATGAGGATGGTGCGACCTATACTGGCGGCTTTGTGAATGGCCGGCGCGAAGGTCAGGGCGAAATGGTCATGGCGGACGGGTTCAAATATGCGGGCGGCTGGAAGGCTGGCAAATTTGATGGCAAAGGCATTGCAACCTACGTTAATGGCGACATTTACGAAGGCACGTTCATTGCGGGCAAACGTCAGGGGCAAGGCACCATGCGCTATGCGGCTACGGGCCAGGAAGCCACCGGCAACTGGCAAAACGGCGCATTGGCACCGGCTGGGGGGGATGACACCGCGGCACCGGATGCAGAGACGGCAGAGCAGCCCGCCGATGGCAGCTCGAACTAACGGCGAACTCAATAATCAATCTTTTTGCAACTTGGTGATCTTCAGCATCTTCATGATCTGTTTTTCATACCAAGGCTCGGACACGCCTCTTTTCACCTTGCGGATGAAATACCATTCAAACGCCAGCTTGGCCCAATGCACCCAACGCCCGCTAGACGTCCAGTTTTTGTTGCGCGGCGGGTTTTGCGGCATCGCAAGGAAGGCAAACCCGCGGTCGCCAAAGTCGGCCAGACAGAACGCATTCCATGTTGGCATTTCCCTGGGTTCCTTACCCGCAATCACATCAGGAATGTTATGGGCTGTGGCTGTAACCATGCTTTCGATCATAAAGCCGGTTTTCGGAACACCCGTTGGCACCGGCGTGATCACTGGTGGCGCGATGGCGATACAAACGCCGATGGCAAAGATGTTTTTGTATTCCGGATTGCGCTGGAATTCATCGACAATCACAAACCCACGCGGGTTCACCAGCCCTTTGATCCCCATCAACGCAGGGATGCCGCGAAACGCTGGTAACATCATCGCATAGCTGAACTCTTCTTCGTGTTTGGCTTTCTCAGAGCCGTCGTCATTGACCTCGGTAAAGAAAATCTTGTCCTTTTCGAATTTGTCGACCTTGGAGTTGGTGACCCATTTGATGTCACGATCCCGCAGCGCACTTTCCAGCATACCTTTGGTATCGCCCACACCACCCAGACCTAGGTGGCCGATGTATGGCTCGGAGGTCACGAACGTCATCGGCACCTTGTGGCGGATTTTGCGGCGACGCAGATCGGTTTCAATGGTCAGCAGGTATTCGTAAGCCGGGCCAAAACAGGACGCTCCTTGAACCGCACCAATCACAATCGGGCCGGGATTTTCACAGAACGCATCCCAGTTGTCGCCGGAAATTTCCGCGTGCTCCACATGGCAAACCGAAGAGGTAAACGCGTCAGGACCAAAGCCCTCGATCTCGTCAAACGCCAGATCAGGGCCGGTTGCGATCACCAGATAATCGTAACTCACCTCGCGCCCGCTATCCAGAACGATGGTGTTATCCTTTGGTTTCAGCTTCTTTGCGCCGTCGCAAATAAACTCGATTCCCCGCTTGGTCATCACGGGTTCCAACTCGACGATCAGATCTTTCTTTTTACGCCAGCCGACACCCGCCCACGGGTTGGATGGTGTGAATTGAAAATACGGTTTATTTGATATAACCGTTACTTTATCGCTTTTTGCCAGCGTCTGGCGCAGCTCATAAGCTTGTATGGCACCGCCTAGGCCGGCCCCCAATACAACTACATGTGTCATAGATTGCTCCCCATTAGACTCAGTTTTCTGAATTCTCGTCCCGTCAACTATATCGAAAAAGGCATTTACATTCAATATTCTTAATGTTTCCCGCAGTGTTCCACCGCTTTCAGGAATTCATATTACAGGGGTTTTCTTTTCAATTTTCCGCTCATATAGTCGCCCGTGATGACGAATATTGGACATATCACCCAAAATTGCGCGGGCCCCGCCACTGGCCTGCTGCTATCGTCGATCCTACTGCTTAGCCGCCTCTGAGCGCAGCCGGACTGGCGCGCCCGCTCAGAGGAGATAGGACGCGCCGCTTCACCCTAAGGTTAAGACACACATACGAAAGATTTCCGATATGACTGATACATCCGAACAGGACCGTGTAATTATATTCGACACCACCTTGCGCGATGGCGAGCAATCTCCGGGTGCGACCATGACCCATGACGAGAAGCTGGAGATTGCATCGCTGCTGGATGAAATGGGCGTCGATGTGATCGAGGCCGGTTTCCCGATTGCTTCCGAGGGCGATTTCGAGGCCGTCAAAGAGGTTGCCGCCCGCAGCGTCAATGCGGTGATTTGCGGGCTGGCCCGGGCCAAAACAGGCGATATTGATCGTTGCTGGGAGGCGGTGAAATTCGCCGCCCAGCCGCGCATTCACACCTTCATTGGCACATCCCCCCTGCACCGCGCCATTCCCAATCTGGACATGGACGAAATGGCCGATGTGATCCACGAAAGCGTCACCCATGCGCGCAATCTGTGCGACAATGTGCAATGGTCGCCGATGGATGCGACGCGGACCGAGGATGATTACCTGTGCCGTGTGGTCGAGATCGCCATCAAGGCTGGTGCCACCACCATCAACATCCCAGATACCGTGGGTTATACTGCGCCTGCTGAAAGTGCCGAACTGATCCGCATGTTGCTGGAGCGGGTGCCGGGTGCTGATAGCATTATCTTTGCCACCCATTGTCACAATGATCTGGGCATGGCGACGGCCAATTCACTGGCAGCCGTAGATGCAGGTGCGCGCCAAATCGAGTGCACCATCAACGGTCTGGGCGAGCGCGCCGGCAACACCGCCTTGGAGGAGGTGGTGATGGCGATGAAGGTACGCAATGACATCATGCCTTATCGCAACCGGATCGACACCACCAAGATCATGAATATCAGTCGCATGGTCGCCACGGTGTCCGGTTTCCCTGTGCAATATAACAAAGCCATCGTCGGCAAAAACGCCTTTGCCCACGAAAGCGGCATCCATCAGGACGGTATGCTGAAAAACGCCGAGACATTCGAGATCATGCGCCCCGAAGATGTGGGCCTATCGGAAACCAATCTGGTGATGGGCAAACATTCGGGCCGTGCGGCCTTGCGGGCCAAGTTGAAGGATCTGGGCCACGAGTTGGCGGACAACCAGCTGAAGGATGTATTTGTGCGTTTCAAGGCGCTGGCGGATCGCAAAAAGGAAATCTTTGACGATGATTTGCTGGCGCTGATGCGTGACAGCACGTCGGATGCGGCGCATGACCATATCCAGCTAAAGCACCTGCGCGTGGTCTGTGGCACCGAAGGCCCGCAAACCGCCGATATGACGTTGCTGATCGAGGGGGTCGAGCACGAGGTTTCGACACAGGGCGACGGGCCGGTGGATGCGGCGTTCAACGCGGTCAAGGCGCTGTTCCCGCATGAGGCGCGCTTGCAGCTCTATCAGGTGCACGCGGTGACCGAGGGCACAGATGCCCAAGCCACCGTATCAGTGCGGATGGAGGAAGATGGCAAGATCGCTATGGGGCAATCGGCCGATACCGATACGGTTGTGGCCTCGGCCAAGGCCTATATCAACGCGCTGAACAAGCTGCTGGTGCGTCGGCAAAAAACCAAGCCTGCGTAACGCTCAAGACCACAGCCAGCAAGTTTTTTCATGCATCGGCGGGGTAAATACAAATTGTGAAATTCGAACATTTTGCATGGTATTTACCCCGTCCACATGCGCTGCCTTGGTCATTTCCAATAATTTTCCCCATTACAGATTTTGAGAAACCTTGCAGGCTACATAAGGAAAGGCAAAAAGGTGCTGACATCACGTCCAGCCCCCTTTACCCCCCCTATCCGCCCCGCCTATAAGAACCCTTGGCCTTTGATCGCAAGAATCGCGGGCATAATTCTGTTACTCAAGCGGGAATCTTAACGCATGTCTATTCTTTCGGGTCTGTTTTCGTCCGACATGGCAATTGATTTGGGCACAGCGAACACGCTGGTTTATGTCAAAGGCAAAGGTGTCGTTCTGAACGAACCGTCTGTGGTGGCCTATCACGTCAAGGATGGCGTAAAAAAGGTGCTGGCTGTTGGCGAAGATGCCAAGCTGATGCTGGGCCGCACCCCTGGCAGCATCGAGGCGATCCGTCCGATGCGCGAAGGGGTGATTGCCGATTTTGACACCGCCGAGGAAATGATCAAATATTTCATCCGCAAGGTTCACAGACGCAGCACATTTTCAAAACCAAAGATCATTGTCTGCGTGCCCCACGGCGCGACCCCCGTTGAAAAACGCGCCATTCGCCAGTCGGTTYTGYMMGCSGGTGCGCGCMRSGCMGGCCTGATYGCMGARCCKATTGCRGCSGCKATYGGYGCMGGSATGCCGATTACGGACCCRACYGGMAACATGGTTGTSGATATCGGYGGYGGCACSACCGAGGTKGCGGTKCTRTCAYTRGGYGACATYGTTTATGCRCGATCSGTGCGTGTKGGTGGCGACCGKATGGACGAMGCCATYRTSWSTTACCTGCGTCGCCAGCATAACCTGCTGGTTGGCGAAAGCACCGCCGAGCGGATCAAAACATCCATCGGCACCGCCCGGATGCCCGATGACGGGCGCGGTGCAAGCATGCAAATTCGCGGCCGCGATCTGCTGAATGGCGTGCCCAAAGAAACCGAAGTCAATCAGGCCCAAATCGCCGAAGCCCTGGCCGAACCTGTGCAACAAATATGCGAAGCAGTGATGACAGCGCTTGAGGCAACCCCGCCTGATCTGGCGGCTGACATTGTCGATCGCGGTGTGATGCTGACCGGTGGTGGCGCATTGCTGGGCGATCTGGATCTGGCATTGCGCGAACAAACCGGATTGGCGATCTCGATTGCCGACGAGCCTCTGAATTGTGTGGCACTTGGGACCGGCAAGGCGCTAGAGTATGAAAAACAGCTGCGCCATGTAATTGATTACGACAGCTAATCCGCGCATGACCACGGGAGCGCCCCTTGRCAAGAGATCGAAATACCCATGCACATTATGTCCGCCCCGTCCGGCGTATTCTGGTCGGGCTGGTGGTGTTTGTTTTGTTGGCCCTGTTCCTGCTGTGGCGCATCGATAGCCCACGGGTTGAACGGTTCCGCGCCGCATTGGTCGATCGTGTGGTGCCCAGTTTTGAATGGGCGTTGGTGCCGGTCACCGCAGCGGCGGGTATGATCGAGGATTTCCGGTCCTACCAGCACATATACCAGCAAAATCAGGAACTCAGGCGTGATTTGCAAAAACTGAAGTCATGGAAAGAGGCCGCCGTTCAACTGGAGCAGCAAAACGCCAAACTACTGGCGCTGAATTCGGTCCGGCTGGATCCAAAACTTACGTCTGTATCAGGCGTGGTATTGGCCGACAGCGGATCACCCTTTCGTCAGTCGGTGTTGTTGAATGTCGGGCAACGCGACGGGATCAAGGATGGCTGGGCCACCATGGACGGGATCGGGCTGGTCGGGCGCATATCGGGCGTCGGCAAGAACACAGCGCGGGTTATTCTGCTCACCGATTCCAACAGCCGCATTCCGGTCACGATACAGCCGTCAGGCCAACGCGCCCTGTTGGTTGGCGATAATTCATCCCGCCCGCCGGTCGAATTTCTGGAAAAACCCGAACAGGTGCGCCCCGGGGATCGGGTGGTGACCTCGGGCGATGGCGGGGTGTTTCCCGCCGGACTGCTGGTTGGACAGGTTGCCAAAGACGCGGACCGGCGGCTTCGGGTGCAACTGGCGGCCGATTACGAGCGGCTGAATTTCTTGCGGGTTCTGCGCAGCCGCTCCATCGAAGTCATCACGGACCCCGGCGCATTGTTGGTTGGCCCACAACCTGACGCGCCCGCAGAAGGTCCCGCTGAGGGTGATGTTGCCACCACAGAGGGGGCAAGCGATGGTTGATCCGGCCCCCAGCAACAAATGGTTATACCGGCTGCTGTTTCTGGCGCTGGTTATCCTCATTGTTTTTGCACGCCTGATCCCGCTGCAAACCACACCTGCAAGTTGGGCCATGCCCGACTTGTTGATTTGCATTTGTTTTGCCTGGGTGCTGCGGCGGCCTGATTATTTGCCGATCCTGCTGATCGCGGCTGTGATGCTGGTTACCGATATGTTGTTCATGCGCCCGCCCGGCCTAATGGCTGCGCTGGTTGTGCTGGGGGCCGAGTTTTTACGCGCCCGCGCCCATTTGATGCGTGAACTGCCATTCTCGCTGGAATGGGGCATGGTTGCGGGGGTGATAACGGGCGTGATGATTGCCAACCGCCTTATCCTGATCATGGTGATGTCACCGCGCCCACCATTGGGGCTGTCGATGTTTCAGCTTTTCGTCACGTTGGCCGCCTATCCTGTGGTGGTCATGTTCTCGCGCTATGCACTTGGCATTCGCAAAATTGCACCCGGTGAAGTTGATGCATTGGGGCACAGGTTATGAGACGCGCCGCCAAAGACACCGCCGAAAGCCACCGGCGCATCACCCGCCGCGCCCTGTTTTTAGGCGCATCACAACTGGCCTTTGTTGGTATCCTTGGGGCCCGCATGCGATAYTTGCAGGTGGATCAGGCCGACCAATACCGCCTGCTGGCCGATGAAAACCGGATCAACATCCGGCTGCTGCCGCCCGCGCGCGGCCTGATCTATGACCGTAACGGTGTGCCGCTGGCCACCAACAAACAGGTTTACCGCATTACGATCGTGCGCGAGGATGCGGGTGATATCGATGAAGTGGTTGCCCGCCTGAATGCGCTTGTTCCAATCCCCCCCGAAGAGATTGAACGCGCATTAGAGGAAATGAAGCGGCGCAGCCCCTTTGTGCCGGTGACCATCGCGGATCGTCTGGAATGGAAGGACATTGCCGAAGTTGCGGTAAATGCCCCCGCCCTGCCCGGCATMACCCCCGARGTSGGGCTRRCSCGYMWTTACCCKYGGRMSRAYGATTTTKCYCATRTSGTYGGCTATGTTGGSSCWGTSWMCGASKMTGATCTGARCCRKRTTKMYGACCSSGAMCCKWTSYTGCRMATC
Source organism: Marinosulfonomonas sp. (assembly GCA_002732995.1). GTDB lineage: Bacteria > Pseudomonadota > Alphaproteobacteria > Rhodobacterales > Rhodobacteraceae > Profundibacter. The sequence goes on from NVTS01000028.1 coordinate 14,205, forward strand.
CCKCGCTTYCARATCGGCAAGRTYGGAATCGAAGCCAAGCTGGAACGCACATTACGTGGCAAGGCGGGCACCAAGCGGATCGAGGTGAACGCAATTGGTCGCGTCATGCGTGAACTTGGCCGCGAAGAGGGCATATCCGGCGCCAACCTGCAACTGACCATCGACAGCGGATTGCAAAACTATGTGCAGGCGCGCCWKGCSRGCRMMARTRYRRYAKCSSWKKKKWTSSMYMMMKKMWYSSKCRWYWTGSKGRMSMTSRRSYCGACTCCGGCGTTTGATCCTAACAAATTTGTCAACGGCATCTCGCAGGCGGACTATAACGCGTTGCTGGAAGACAAATACCGGCCCCTGCCCAACAAGGCAATGCAAGGGATCTATCCACCCGGATCGACCTTCAAAATGGTGACCGCTCTTGCCGCGCTCGAAGCAGGCGTTGTGACATCCGAGGACACAGTGAAATGCAAAGGCCATGTCGAAGTTGGCGGGCGTAGATTCCATTGCTGGAAACGATCCGGCCACGGCAACGTCAACCTGCACGACAGCCTGAAAAAATCATGCGACATATTCTATTACGAAATGGCACAACGCGCCGGAGTCGAGAGAATCTCGGCCATGGCAAGGCGGTTCGGGCTTGGCACCAAATTCGACATCCCGATGTCATCGGTTGCCAAGGGGCTAACCCCGACCAAAGCATGGAAGCGGGAAAACCGCGGCGCAGAATGGGTGATCGGGGATTCGCTGAATACCTCGATCGGGCAGGGGTTCGTGCTGTCATCGCCGTTGCAATTGGCCCTCATGACCGCCCGCATCGCCACAGGCAAGGCCGTGATCCCGCGCCTGATTAAATCGTTGGACGGGGTCGATACGCCGATTGAAGGTGGCGAGGATATGGGCCTGAACGAAAACCATTTGCGGCTGATGCGCAAAGCCATGTTTGCGGTATCCAACGCTTCAGGCGGCACGGCATATCGGTCGCGCATTCTGGGCGAGGANTACCAGATGGCCGGCAAAACCGGCACCAGCCAGGTCGGCAACACAGTGGTGCGCAACAGCGATGTAGTATGGGAAAAACGCGACCATGCCCTGTTCGTTTCATACGCCCCCTATGACAACCCGCGCATCGCGGTATCCGTGATTGTGGAACATGGCGGCAGCGGATCAAAGGCGGCAGCACCCATCGCGCGCGACATTGTATTGCAGGCCCTTTATGGCGGATTGCCCCCTGTGTCGGCATATCCCAAGGCAGACCGCTGGCGCATCCAGAAAGAGCAACGCGCCCTGCCGTTGCGTGACCCGAAGGCCAATGCGGACGAAAGCGATCAGGCATGAGTTATCTTGAGCATAATGTTAAAACCGTCCCGACGGGGCTGCACAAAATACTGTACCTGAACTGGGCGGTAATCCTGTTGCTGGTGTCGGTTTCCGGCATCGGGTTTTTAATGCTCTATTCCGTCGCGGGTGGCTCGATGACCCCTTGGGCCGAGCCGCAAATGAAACGCTTTGCCCTTGGCATGGGGCTATTGTTTTTCATCGCAATGGTGCCGATCTGGTTCTGGCGCAACATGTCGGTGCTGGCCTACGGGGTTGCTGTTTTATTGCTACTGGGGGTTCAGTTTTTCGGCACCACAAACATGGGAGCAAAACGTTGGCTGGATCTGGGATTTATGGATCTGCAGCCCTCCGAGCTGGCCAAAATCTCGCTGATCATGGTGCTTGCCGCCTATTACGACTGGCTGGATATCAAGAAAACCTCGCGCCCTATTTGGGTGTTGATCCCAGTGCTGATCATCCTGTTACCCACAGCATTGGTGCTGATACAGCCCGACCTTGGCACGGCTATTCTGCTGGTGGCAGGCGGCGGTATCATCATGTTTCTGGCCGGTGTCAGCTGGCTTTACTTTGCCGCTGTCATTGGCGCTGTTGTCGGAACCATCATCGCCGTTTTCCAGTTTCGCGGCACCGATTGGCAGTTTTTGAAAGGTTACCAATACCGGCGCATCGACACATTCCTTGACCCGGCATCCGACCCTCTGGGTGCCGGATATCACATCACCCAGTCAAAAATTGCACTGGGGTCTGGTGGCTGGACAGGGCGCGGGTTTATGCAGGGCACACAGTCGCGGCTGAATTTTCTGCCGGAAAAGCATACCGATTTTATCTTTACCACCTTGGCCGAGGAGTTCGGCTTTCTTGGCGCGTTCTCGCTGCTGGGGCTCTACACCCTTATCATCGTGTTTTGCGTCATCTCGGCGCTCAAAAACAAGGACCGTTTCGCGTCACTGATCACCCTTGGCGTTGCCGCCACGCTGTTTTTGTTCTTTGCGGTGAATATGTCGATGGTGATGGGCCTTGCCCCCGTCGTCGGCGTGCCCCTGCCGCTGGTGTCTTACGGCGGGTCCGCCATGCTGGTGCTGCTGATTGCGTTCGGTTTGATGCAGAGCGCCCATGTCCACAGGCCACGGTAGTTAGCCTTCAGTTCCGTCCCTGATAACAGCCGCCATCGGGTAATCCACGTCATGGGTATGGCTCAACAAACCTAACACACGGTATTCAGTCCCGACGCGTTTGAATTCAAGGTCGGGAAATCTTGCCGCCAACCCCTCCCACTGCGGCACCATCGCAATGCCCGACCCGCTATGAACCATGATTGCTATCGTTTCCAGCGCGTCCAGTTCACACAGGGTTTTCGGTGTTGCCGTGTGCCGCTCAATCACCCGCCAGCAGGCCGCCCCGCCCCATATATTCCGGCTGTAGACGATGAATGGTGCATCGGTTTCATCTATGCCCGCCCGTTGGATCAACCCGACCGGATGGCGCGCCAACACCTCAAACCGAATTGATTTAGGCAGCTCGAACGGCGGCGCAACACACAGCGCCGCATCCAGTTCTCCGTCTTGAAACGCCCGATACAGTTGCGCCGAACTACCCGGATGCACACTTAGCTCCACCTCCGGCATTTGCGTGGCTGTGTGGCGAACAATGCGCGGGATGTAGTCTGTCAGCGCGGTTGAAGTCGCCCCGAGGCGAAACCGCCCGACAGTCGCGGTTTAGGCAAGCGACAGGGTCAGGGCGCGCCCCTCCTCCAGCGGTCGCCGTATTTGCGGCAACAACCCGAAGCAGGCTGGCGTTGGCCGCACATTTCGCCCCGAACGCAGCAACAGTTTGACCTGCAATTCCGCTTCCAGCGCTTGCAACCGTTGGCTGATCTCCGAAGCGGTTATGCCTTCACGCTGCGCCGCCGCTGCAATGCTGCCCTCGTCGACCACATTGACCAGTGATTTCAGGAATCGTAAATCCATAAGGTATGCTTGTGTTTGAAAATACATAAATAAGATAGCCTTTCCAAAACTTCCCGATATAAATTCCAATAAACCGAACCACCAAAGGGGCCCCATATGTCAATCTTTCACCTCGCCTATAACGTCACCGACCTTGCCGAAACCCGTGCGTTTTATGGCSGCCTGTTGGGGTGCGCCGAGGGGCGCTGCACCGATACATGGGTTGACTACAACTTCTTTGGCCATCAACTTTCGTTGCACCTCGGCCCCCCGTTCAAAACCCGCGCCACCGGCAAGGTTGGCGACCACATGGTCCTGATGCCGCATCTTGGCGTGGTGTTGGGGATGGAGGAATGGCAAGCCTTGGCAGATCACCTGACCGACGCGGGCATTAAGTTCACCATCCCGCCAACCCTACGGTTTGCGGGCCAGCCCGGCGAACAAAGTACGATGTTCTTTTGTGACCCGTCCGGCAACCCGATCGAGGTGAAGGGCTTTGCCGATATGTCCGGGGTATTCGCCACATGATCAACATCCTGTTTGCCGCAAAACCCGCCAGCTGGGCCGAATACGAGGCCCCCTTGCGCCGCGCCTTGGACGACACGGGGCTTGCCTACACCCTGTCGCCCGACACAAATGATCCCGCCACGGTGGATTATCTGGTCTACGCCCCGAACGGCCCTGTCAGCGATTTCACCCCGTTTACACACGCCAAAGCAGTTCTGGGTCTGTGGGCAGGGGTCGAGGGTATCGTTGGCAATGAAACCCTGAACATCCCCCTGACCCGCATGGTGGATTACGGCCTGACCGAAGGCATGGTTGAATGGGTCACAGGCCATACGCTGCGCCACCACCTCGGCATGGATACCCATATCTTCGGGCAAGATGGGCAATGGCGCGATTACGTGCCGCCTCTGGCGCGGGATCGCACGGTCGCGGTGTTGGGTCTGGGCGCATTGGGTGGCGCTTGCGCACAGGCATTGGCGGCGCTGAATTTCAATGTTGTGGGCTGGAGCCGCACCCAAAAGGATATCGCGGGCGTCACCTGTATGTCAGGTCCCGACGGGCTGGACCAAACCTTGGTACAGGCTGAAATCGTTATTTTGCTGCTGCCGCTAACCACAGGCACCGAAAACCTGCTGAATGCAACCCGCCTTGACCAGCTGCCCAAAAGCGCCGTGATCATTAACCCCGGCCGTGGCCCGCTGATTGACGATGACGCCCTGCTTGCGGCCCTTGATACCGGTCAGATCAGCCACGCCACGCTGGATGTTTTCCGCATTGAGCCACTACCCATCAACCACCCCTACTGGGCACATCCACAGGTCACGATCACCCCACATATCGCGTCAGAAACCCGCCCAGATAGTTCAGCCCGCGTGATCGCCGAAAACATCCGCCGCGGTGAAACTGGCGAGCCTTATCTACACCTCGTAGATCGAAATTCCGGTTACTGAGCCCTGTTTCTTTTTCGCCTAAATATCCCCGCGCAGAGCGCATAGAAACTCTTTGGACCAACCTTACCGCAAAATCGGCGGGCTATCGGGGTCTCGCCCTGGTGCTGCAGGTTCATGCGTCGCCGCTTTGCGCTCCGGCAGATCAAATCTCAGACCAACCTTTTCCAACGTGGCACAAACCGGATCGCTCGCCGCAAAAAAGGCAACGTCCAACCCATCGGCATCCTCCCCGCCAAAGGTCACAACCTCGCCCACCGCTTTGGCCAACGCACCTTGCGCGGCAGGCAGCGCATCAATGATGCCAAGCATCATGCCGCGCTCGCCGCCTTTGTATTCCACCGTCACCAGATAGGCCGCCCTTGCCAGCCCTGCCGCCGTGGCCAGCTTGGTGTCAATCGCGGCCAACAACGCTTGCGAGGCCCCCACCGGTGCCTCGATTGAGGCGGGCCGCGCCATCACTTCGTCTGGCGTATTGTCCAGCATGTCGCACAACCACGCCATTGCATCCGCCGGTATCAGGATTGACGAGGGCGCAACCCCGAGGTTCAGGCCAAGCCCGATCCCCTGCCCCGCCAGCATGGTCGCCACCACCCGCCCCGACAGCACCGCGTGATGGGCGCTACCGCCGACAAAATCAGCCAGCCGTTCCTCGCGATCAAACACCAGCACATATTTCGCATCGTCAACGTTGAGCACCTCGGGAATCAGAGCGTCACCCACCGCCTCGCCTTGCAGCAGCAAAAACAGCTCGCTATCCGCCAGTCGTTCAAAGAACCGCAACCGTGTCGTGGCATCCTCGGGGGCGGCGTCCATCGCAATGTGGGCAATATCCAGCGGGGTTTGGTCAGTCATGCAGCACCTCTTGCACCCGTGTGCGTAGCGCCGGTATCAAATCAGCCTCGAACCACGGGTTTTTCCTGATCCAGCCTGTATTGCGCCAYGACGGGTGGGGCAAGGCGAATACATCGGGCGCATGGTCGCGCCAGCCTTGCACCGTGCGCCTCACACCACCCGCCGCCTTTGCCAAATGCCATTTCTGTGCGTRGCCGCCGACCAGCAGCGTGAGGCGCACTTTGGTCAGATGCTCCAAGGTATCCGCTCGCCATTCATCGGCGCATATCTTTGGTGGCGGCAGATCAGAGCCTTTGTCGTTATACCCCGGAAAGCAAAACCCCATCGGTACAATCGCCACGCGCGTAAGATCGTAAAACGTGGCTTCGTCCACTCCCATCCAGTCGCGCAAGCGATCCCCTGAAGGATCCGTGAACGGTTTGCCGGATTCATGTACCTTTGCGCCCAGTGCTTGCCCCGCGATCAGAATGCGAGCCGCAGGCGAAAACCAAACCACTGGGCGCGGCTCGTGCGCAGTTGCGGTTTCAATAAAACGGTCCGCACATATCCGGCATGCCCGAAGGCGCTGCGCAAAATCCTCAAAGTCATTGTCCATCCCGCAGATTTACCGCAATTTTCGGAGGTTTTCAATTTAGGGCTTGTTTTTATTTCGATAGTTCTAGAAGTATAGAATCATGGAGCAAGAACACATCATAGATTTGAGCGTCGAGCAGGCTGCCTCGGCTTTTGCAGCCCTTGGATCAGAGCAACGTCTGTCGGTGCTTCGCATTCTGGTCAGAGCCGGGGATGAGGGCCTTGCCATTGGCGAACTTGGCAAGCGAAGCGGTGTCACCGGATCAACCCTGACCCACCATATGAAAATCCTGACCCAAGCCGGATTGGTGCAACAGACCAAGTGCGGGCGTTCAATCATCTGCGCAGCTGTTGCCTATGACCAAATATTTTCTCTATCGCAATTCCTGTTGTCCGAATGCTGCGCTGATTGCGCTATGCCTCACAAGGATCGCCACCATGACTGATCGCGTCCAAACCCATATTGGCGCCAGCGCCTCGTACTGGAAACGGCTGGACAAGGCATGGCTGGTGATCGTGTTGATCCCTATATTGCTGGCAATCTTCGATATGCCGCAACTGATGCCAACAGTGATTTTTGCAGGCCAAGCAATCCTGCACACAGGTATTTTTATCATTTTCGCGGTGCTTGCCGTTGGTTATCTAAAGGCATCGGGCGCCGAAACCATACTGGCGAAGGCCTTTGAGGGGCGCGAGATCAAGATGATTTTGATGGCCTCCCTGCTGGGCGGGTTATCGCCGTTTTGCTCTTGCGAGGTGATTCCATTTATCGCCGCCATGCTGGCCGTAGGCGCACCGTTGTCAGCCGTCATGGCGTTCTGGCTGGCGTCGCCGCTGATGGACCCCGCGATGTTCCTGATCACCTCCGGCACGCTGGGGTTTGATTTTGCCATCGCCAAAACACTGGCGGCGGTTGGTCTTGGCCTGCTGGGCGGGTTCACCGTAAAAATGTTTGCCAAAAGCGTTGTTTTTGCTGACCCGCTGCGCCCGAGAGAACCCGAAACGGGATGTGGTGACACCTGTGGCGCAAGCACGGCATTTTCCGGCAAACCCGAGTGGGCTTTCTGGCATGACGCGGCGCGGCGCGAAACCTTTCGCACAACCGTGATCGAGAACGCTTTGTTCTTGGGTAAATGGCTGTTGCTGGCCTATCTGTTCGAGGCAATGATGGTGCATTATGTGCCCGCCGAGATGATCGCATCGGTTCTGGGCGGTGACGGGATAAAGCCGATCCTGTTGGGTGCGCTGGTTGGCGCGCCTGCCTATCTGAACGGATATGCCGCCGTGCCTCTGGTGAGTGCCTTGCTGGAACAGGGCATGAGCAATGGCGCTGCAATGTCCTTCGTCATCGCCGGTGGCGTTAGCAGTATTCCTGCCGCAATTGCCGTCTGGGCGTTGGTCAAACCGCGTGTATTTTACGCCTATATCTCAATTGCTATGATCGGCGCAGTTATTGCCGGAATGTTGTGGAATATCGCAGCCTAAGTGATTGCACCCCCCCCTTGCATCGACTATCTGTAACGGACTTGGGTCGCGTGTGTTGCATGGCCGGGAATCGGCAGGGGGACGAGGATGCGCAGTATTGGTATAATGGTTGTTTTATCCGCTCTCTGGTTGTTGCTGTCCGGCATTTATACGCCGCTGATTATCGGCCTCGGGCTTGCCTCGGTTCTACTGGTTGCGTTCATCATCCGGCGGATGGACGCACAGGATGATGACAGGATCGAACTCAACCTCTCGCCATTTCGTATGGTTAAGTATCTGGTGTGGCTGTTGGTGGAGATCGCCAAGGCCAACTGGAACGTCACAAAAATAATCCTGGCCCGTGAGAAACCGAAAAAGCAGCATTTGTTTTCCATCCCCTACACCCAAAAATCCGATCTGGCACAGGTTATTTTTGCCAACTCGATCACACTAACGGCTGGCACAATCACTGTAGAGACAGAGCCGGGCCGCTTTATCGTCCACGCGCTCGCCTATTCGGACGATGATCCGGCAGCCCTTGCCGATATGGACGCACGGGTCACCGCCACCGAGACCACAGGAGCCACCAACACCACTGAGCGCGAGGGGCAGAACTGATGTTCTTAGCGGCTATTATTTTGCTCTTTGTTGCCATGCTTTTTGTGTTGATCCGGCTCTATGTGGGCAAAACGCTTTATGACCGGGTTCTGGCGGCAAATGCCTTTGGCACGCATACCGTGCTGTTTATCGGTGTGCTCGGGTTTCTGATGGGGCGGCCCGACTTTCTGGATATTGCTCTGCTCTATGCGTTGATCAATTTCGTTGGCACCATCGCCATCCTGAAATATTTCCGCTACCGCGCCATTGGTGATGCCCACCAGAAGCCGACGGAACAGGAGATCGGGCAATGAGCGTGATGGGCATCATCATCGAGGCCCTGAGCTGGATATTCATTCTGTCCGGTGCCGGTTTCGTTGTGGTGGGTGCCTTTGGCATTCTGCGGCTGCCCGGGTTCTGGTCACGGCTGCATGCCGCCTCGGTTTCCGAATCTGCCGGTGTGATCCTGCTGGTGATCGGCATGTGCCTGCAAGCGGGCGCGACCCTGATCACTGTCAAGCTGCTGATCATCGGCGCTTTCCTGTTTATCACCGGCCCCACATCGACCCATGCAATTGCCAATGCCGCCCTTGTCACCGGCCTGCGCCCAGTTGAGGGAAAAGGGCTGGTCGGGGTGGAGCCGGAACCCCTGAAATCTGACGAGGCCGGAAATGGTTGAGATGTTCGTCGACATAACCCTGTTTGTCATGCTGGTCGCCACCGCAATCGCGATCGTACGGATGCGCCAACTGTTTGGTGTGGTCATGATGGCGGGAGTTTTTAGCCTGTTATCGGCAATGCTGTTGGTGGCACTGGATGCCGTCGACGTGGCCTTTACCGAGGCCGCCGTGGGTGCGGGAATTTCGACGGTTCTGATGCTGTCCACCCTGACCCTGACATCGCGGATCGAAATCCCGGCAACCCGTTCACCGCTGATCCCGCTGCTTGTGGTCACGGTAACGGGCGCGGCAATTATCTATGGCACCCTGGACATGCCCAGTTTTGGCGACCCGAATGCACCCGCGCAGGTTGGTGTTGCAGCGCAATATCTGGCGCAAAGCCCTGAAGAGATTGGCATCCCTAACGTAGTAACAGTTATATTGGCCGGCTATCGGAGTTTTGACACATTGGGCGAAGTGGCCGTGGTGTTCACCGCCGGTGTTGGTGTCTTGATGTTGATTTCCGGCCTGCGCCGCCGGCGCCGCAAACCTGACAACGAAAGTCGGGGGAAGACAAGCTAATGCGTCACCACCTTATCCTGCGGGTTATTACCAAGCTGCTGGTCAGCTCGATCATCCTGTTTGCACTTTATGTCCAGTTCCACGGCGATTTTTCACCGGGCGGCGGGTTTCAGGCCGGGGTGATCATGGCCGTTGCATTCATTTTGTATGGCATCGTATTTGGCTTGGAAAAGGTGCAGGCAGTGTTTCCGGCGTGGTTGGTCCATAAGCTGATGGCGCTTGGCGTTCTGGTCTACGCAGGCACCGGCGTTTTGTCGATGTTTCTGGGATATAATTTTCTGGACTACGGCGCGTTTAGCCCAGACCACCCGTCACATGGCCAGCACTGGGGCATCTTAGCGGTTGAATTTGGTGTCGGCGTTACTGTGAGCGGTGTGATGGTGGCGATCTATTATGCCTTTGCCCTGCGCCGCCCCGCAATCAGTGACGAGGATTGGTGATGTTTGACGTTGATTTCATCCTTGGCCATCTAAATTACTGGCTGTTCACCGTTTTGATGATGACGGGCCTGTATATCGTTGTGGCCAAGGGCAATCTGATCAAGAAAATTGTCGGGTTGAACTTGTTTCAGACCGCCGTCTTCATGTTCTACATCTCGCTGAGCAAGGTCACGGGCGGCACCGCGCCGATTTTTCCTGTTGATATGAAGATCGACCCGACTGTGGTTTATTCCAACCCGCTGCCGCATGTTTTGATCCTGACCGCAATTGTGGTTGGTATCTCCACCACGTCGCTGGCTTTGGCGTTGGTTGTGCGCATCAGCGAGGAATTTGGCACCATTGAAGAAGACGAAATTCTAGCGATTACAACCGAGCTTTCTCATCTAGAGAACAAAGAGCTGGGCGAAGCCATGGGCGGGCGCGGCTGATGGCCACTGAACACATCCATGTTGCCCGCACTTTTGTCGACCACCTGCCAATTCTGGTGGTTCTGGTGCCGTTCCTTGCAGCGCCCTTTACGGTCCTGATCGGGTCACGCCGTCTTGCCTGGCCGATTGCGTTTCTTGCCAGCCTTGCCTCGTTCCTGATTTCGGTAAAGCTGCTGTTGCAGGTGCTGGATGGCGGGGTGATTTCCTATCACCTTGGCGGCTGGGCCCCGCCGATGGGCATTGAATACCGGATTGATGCGGCCAATGCATTCGTATTGCTGCTGGTGTCGGCGATTGGCACCATCGTGATGCCCTATACCGTGCAGAGCATCAAATCCGAGATTTCCGAGCGCCATCATACCCTGTTCTACACCGCCTATTTGTTGTGTTTCACTGGCTTGTTGRKCSYGKTYSMMACAGNSRKASGCNTTCWWSWTCWTTGYGWTSWTCRANWTTTCCTNCGCTGTCCACTTACGCGCTGGTGGCGATGGGTGCCAAGCAAGACAAACGCGCCCTAACGGCCGCCTATGACTACCTGATCATGGGCACCATTGGCGCTACGTTTTTCGTCATCGGTATCGGGTTTTTATATGCGGGCACCGGCACGCTGAACTTGGTGGATATCGCCGCGTATATTTCCCTGCACGGGTCCGACCGGACCATCCTGACCGCGTTTGCCTTTATCATGGTGGGCATGGGCCTGAAGGTGGCGATTTATCCGCTGCACCTGTGGCTGCCCAACGCCTATACTTATGCCCCATCTGCCGTAACGGTCTTTCTGGCTGCCACCGCCACCAAAGTGGCGATCTACGTTCTGCTACGGTTCATGTTTTCGGTGTTCCAACCCGAATTCCTGTTTGAAATNWATGYCGYKWRRYGRCNTGWTRATGMYKYTKGCRMTSSTGGCSATGYTKKMKGSYTCKSYGATTGCKRTWTTYCARWCCRATMTKAAACGYATGTTGGCSTATTCSAGYATTGCGCAAATCGGCTATATCCTGCTGGGCATCAGCCTGCTGTCCAACACCGGCCTGTCCGGCGCTATCGTGCATCTGTTCAACCACGGCATCACCAAGGCCGCCCTGTTCATGGGCGTCGGCGCGTTGGTGTTACGGTCCGGCAGCTCGTTCTATGCGCGGATTGAAGGGATGGGCAAAGTCATGCCGTGGACCAGCTTTGCCATTGTGATTGCCGGCCTGTCGTTGATCGGGGTGCCGGGCACCGCCGGATTCATCAGCAAATGGGTGCTGGTGCAGGCCGCGATTGAACAGGGCTGGTGGTGGATTGCACTGGCTGTTGTGGCGTCCTCCTTGCTGGCAATTATCTACGTGTGGCGCATGATCGAGGTGCTTTATATGAAGCAACCTGTTGATGTCACGCGCCGCGAAGCGCCGCTATCAATGCTGATTCCGTTGTGGACCATGGCGCTCTCGACCATCTGGTTCGGTCTGGATACTGACCTGACAATGAGTGCCGCGCGCGCCGCTGCTGACGGGTTGCTGAACGGATTTGGTGCAGGAGGATCGACTGTTGGACACTAACACCGCCATCCTGCTGACAATGCTGATCCCGGCCGCCGCATCTGTTGGCAACCTGCTGCTGCGTAATCACGCCGATTTGCGTGATGGCATGACGCTGGGCGCGGCGATTGCAACGTTCCTGGCCGTGCTGGTGATCCTGACCAATGTGGGCAACGGCACCACCGAACCATTGGTTCTATTCGAGGTTTTCCCCGGTCTGGATATCGCGTTCAACGTCGAGCCTTTGGGCCTGATGTTCGCCATCATTGCGTCAGGTCTGTGGATCCTGACCCACATCTATGGTGTGGGATACATGCGCGGCAATAACGAGGACAACCACACGCGGTTCTTCGCCAGCTTTTCACTGGCTATCGCCGCCGTCATGGGGCTGGCCTTTTCCGCCAACATGTTCACCCTGTTTCTGTTCTACGAAATGCTGACGCTGTCGACCTACCCGCTGGTTGCCCACAAAGGCACGCCCGAGGCGATCCGTGGCGCACGCACGTATCTCGGTATCCTGATGGGCACCTCGATTGGACTGCTGCTGGTGGCGGTGATCTGGACCTACACCATCACCGGCACGCTGGATTTTACCCAAGGCGGCATCCTGCGCGGCCACATCGCCGGGCCGATGGTGGCGGTGCTGCTGGGGCTATACGCCTTCGGCATCGGCAAGGCGGCATTGATGCCGTTCCACCGCTGGCTGCCCGCCGCCATGGTTGCGCCCACGCCGGTCAGTGCGTTGTTGCACGCCGTGGCCGTGGTCAAGGCGGGCGTGTTCACCATGCTGAAGGTCGGAATCTACATCTTCGGCATCGATTTTCTGGCCGAAACCGGTGCGTCCGAATGGCTGATGTGGCTGGCCGCCTACACCATTATCGCGGCGTCCATCGTGGCGATGACCAAGGACAACCTGAAAGCGCGCCTCGCCTATTCCACCATCAGTCAGCTGTCCTACATCACGCTGGGCATGGCGCTGGCCACCTCGATGGGGGCGCTGGGGGGCGGCATGCACATCGCCATGCACGCGATGGGCAAGATCACTTTGTTCATGTGTGCGGGATCGATCTATGTGGCGACGCACAAGACAAATATCAGCCAGATGAACGGGCTGGGGCGGATCATGCCGATCACTTACGGCGCGTTCCTGATCGGGGCTTTGTCGATCATCGGCTTGCCACCCTTCGGCGGCGCCTGGAGCAAATGGTATATTCTGTTGGGCGCAGCCGACACAGGCCAACTCATCATGATCGGCGTTCTAATGGTCAGCTCTCTGCTCAACGTGGCTTACCTCCTGCCTGTCGTGGCGCAAGGCTTCTTCCTGCCAAATCCAGACGATCCGGGAGGCAACTTCAAAAAAGGCAGTCTTCGAAGCCGCATCAAAGAAGCGCCGCTTCTTGTTGTGCTGCCTCCGTGCCTTACAGCCATTGGGTGCTTCCTGCTATTTTTCTATGCCCAGGACGTCTATAATTTACTGATCCCCGTTGCCTTTGGCCCAGAAGCGGCAGCTCTAAGTCCCGAAGCGACACTCCAGGGAGTGGGGTCTGAACTACAAACCGCGCCAGTCATGCTGGGAGGGGAAAACTAATGACACAAAAAACACCCCCCCATAAAGCG